>CAZWIA010000020.1:0-19338 GCA_964633955.1 uncultured Candidatus Peribacteria bacterium
CACCGCTCACCGCTCACCGCTCACCGCTCACAAGCCTGTCCTGAGCCTGCCGAAGGACTCACCGCTCACGCTCCCAGCACTACTACCTCCCTTCCTTCCTGTGGCAAGCTCTTGAGCTTGTACTCCGCCACCGGCGCACCGGAGGCGCCCAAGCTTTTACTGAGCGCGGCGGAGGCTTCCGTGTCGCCGGTCGGCACCAGGATGAGGACGCGCGGATCAAATTCTTCTAGGAGCTGCTGGGCCAGCTTGGCGTCCATCATGGGCACCACCAGCACAGCAATATCCCCGGCCGCCTCCACCTGATCCTGCCGCCAGGCATGGAGCGGCGCGGAGAGGAACCCCAGCCGCACGCCGTCCATGACGGCGGTGAAGGAGACCTGCTGGCCGTCTTGATGCGCTATCCCGCGCACGGTGACGCCGAGCATATCGTACTCGCCGGGCCAGGAGATGACCGTTTCAGACGGCTCCTCCTCCGGCACGGAGAGGAGCGTGATCTGGCTGCGTGCCGGGGACGGCGCCATGCGCGGGAAGACAACCAGGCTGACAGGGCCGTCTGACACGCGGATGCCGGATTCCAGTGCGGAGAAGGTGAGCATGGGGTGGGAGTGTAACGGAGTGGCGGATGAGGTGGAAGCGAATGATGACTAGGGAAGTGGTCAGAAGGCAGTGGTCAGTGATCAGAAGACGAAGAAGAGCTGGCCACTGGTCACTGACTACTCACTTCCCGTTCAATCACATCGATCTTGGCGCCCAGCGCGCGGAGTTTCTCATGCAGGTTCTCATAGCCGCGTTCAATGTAGCGGATGTCCGTGATGGTGCTCTCCCCCTCCGCGCAGAGCGCGGCCAGCACCATGGCGCCGCCGGCGCGGATGTCGTTACTGGCCACGGTACGGCCGCGGAGCGGCGTCGGCCCGATCACGAGCGCCTGGTGGGAGTTTAAGATCTCCACCTGCGCGCCCATCTTCTCCAGCTCGTACAGGTAGGCCATCCGTCCCTCAAAGAGCACCTCATGGATGCGGGAGACGCCCTTGGCCTGAGTCATGGCAACACCGATCGGCGCCTGCAGGTCCGTGGGGAACCCGGGGAAGATATTCGTCTGCACGCGCATGGCCGTAAGCTCGCCCGCCCCCCCGTCCGCCAGGATGGTCTTGGCTTCATCATGGTATTCGAACATGCAGCCCGCGCGCTCCAGCACGTTGAGGAAGGCGAGAAGGTGATGCCGCTCAACGTCATGCAGCCGCACCTTCCCGCGCGTCACCATGCCCGCCAGGAGGAACTGGCCGGCTTCCAGATAGTCCGGAGTCACGCGGTGGGAGACGGGCGTAAGGGACGCGTTCCCCACAATGCGAATGCGGTGGCACCCCACATCCCGCACGTCGGCCCCCATGGCGCGTAAAAACGCGCACTGGTCCTGGACGTGGGGCTCGCAGGCGGCAATGTCTATGACCGTCTCTCCCGGCAGGAGGGCGGCGGCGGCCAGCGCGTTCTCCGTGGCTGTTACGGAGAACTCCGGCAGGATCACGTGAGAGGGGCGGAGCGTCCCCTGCAGGTGCAACACCTCTTCCGTGCTCATGTCCTGCGCGCCCATCTGGACCAGCGCCTCAATGTGCGCGCCCACCGGCCGCTTGCCCAGCACGCAGCCGCCGGGGTAGGACATTTCTACCACCCCAAACCGCGCCAGCAGCGGACCCAGCAGGACGATGGCTCCGCGGAGCTTGGACACGAGCTCATGGGGGATGGGCACGCTTTTAAGCCCCCGCGTGTCTATGGTCACCGTATTTCCCTCAAACGCGGTCATACACCCTAAGTGCTCCAGGATCTCCAGCAGCAGCTGGGTGTCCCTGAGCCGCGGGACGTTTGTGAGCGTGGTGACGCCGTCCGCCAGCACGGACGTGGCGATCAGCGGCAGCGCCGCGTTCTTGGAGCCGGAGATGGTGACGTCGCCCTGCAGGGCCACGCCCCCCTGGACACGGTAGGAGACATCTTTCATGGCGCCTGTAGTGTAGCGTGAGGCGGTTGAGGGTACAGCGAAGAAAATCACCAAACGCCAAGCACCCATGACCAAACAATGACAGAATACCAAAATCACCGAATTGATTTTCTGTTGGAAATTTGGCTCTTCATTGGAATTTGGTTATTGATCCTCGGTCATTCGGCCAGTAACCACCGCTCCAATCACTACCAATCCCACCCCCACCGTGATGCAGCTGTCCGCCAGGTTGAACACGGGAAAGGAGCCGATCTGGAAGTAGTCCGTCACCGCGCCATCGGGAATCCGGTCGATCAAATTCGCAACCGCGCCGCCCAGAACGAGGCCGAATCCCAGCCGATCGAGCCACGTCTTCCCGTACTTCACCGCCGTCCAGCCGACCAGACCGAGCGCCAGGACGATCACGAGTTCCTGCACGATCGGCGGCAGCCGCAAACTGAAGGCGATGCCGGGGTTATGGGCGAGCTGGAGCCCGGCAAACGAGCCGCGCACAGAAATCCGGTCGGTTAACCACGCTTCAGCCGCGAACGCGGCTAAGAGACTGATGGTTCCACTGAGGACTGCGGTCGCGAGGAGCAAGGGCACGGGGCGAGGATACAGAAGATCCAGAGGACTCAGAAGACTCAGAGGAATGCCCGTTTCCTCTGAATCCCCTGGATTTTCTGAGTCGTCTGAGTCCCTCTAGATACGATCACCTTCATCCGCATGCCATTTCCCACCCACTTCCACCCCCTGTCGATTCCATCCAACCCCGTTTCCTCTATCCTGCAACTCCCATGCGCACGGCCTTGGACCTCCGCCGGATCGATGCTCTGCTCCTGGGCGTCACGGTCGTCCTCACGCTCTTCGGGCTGGCCATGATCGCCTCCGTGAGCGTGTTTGAGAGCTACCAGCTCACGCGCAAGTTTGGCGAACCCTACAACTCCTACTTCCTCTGGAAGAGCTTCCTGCATGTGATCATGGGGTTTGGCGCCATGGGCTGCGCGCTGCTCATTCCCTACCGCCTGTGGGAGCGCCACGCGCGGACGCTCTTCTTCCTCTCGCTGGCCCTGGTGCTCACGGTGTTCATTCCGGGCATTGGCGCGGAATGGGGCACGTCCCACAGCTGGATCCAGGTGGGCGGCTTCTCCCTGCAGCCTTCGGAATTCCTGAAAGTGACGTTCATCTTCTACCTGTCCGTATGGCTGCAGAAGCGGGAGCAGCTCATCGGCACGTTCCGGGAGGGGTTTGTCCCGTTCGTCTCCCTGCTGCTCATCAGCACATTCTTTGTAGCCATCCAGCCGGACCTGGGATCCTTCCTGGTCATCTCCGCCATTGCGTGCGTGCTGTTCTTCATTGCCGGCGGCAATCTGGCGCACCTGCTTGCCGGCGGCGGCGCGGCGGCCATAGTGGGCCTGCCCATCATCCTGCAGAAGGAGTACATCCGGAACCGCTTCAGCGCGTTCCTCTCCCTGGCGGCTTCCGGAGACGGCAGCGCGGGTGTGAACCCGCTCTGCGAGACCATCGCCTACCAGATCTGCCAGGCCATCTACGCCATCGGCTCCGGCGGCACCTTTGGCGTGGGGTACGGCAAGTCCATCCAGAAGTTCGGCTACCTGCCGGAAGTCCAGGCGGACATGATCTTTGCCGCCATGGCGGAGGAGCTGGGGTTCTTCCGGCTACTCATCGTGCTGGCCATGTACGGCGTACTGGTCCTGCGCGGCTACCGGATCGCCATGCAGGCGCCCGATCGCTTTGGGTTTTTGGTCGCCTCCGGCATCACCACGTGGATCGCCGTGCAGACGATCATCAACGTGGCGGTCAATATCGGTCTCTTCCCCATCACCGGCCTCACGCTGCCATTCATCAGCTCTGGCGGCACGTCCCTCCTGACGCTCCTGGGCGCCGTGGGGGTGCTGCTCAATATCTCCCTGTACTCCACCGCGGAAGCCAGCCAGGCCCGCCGCACGCGGCGGCAGGAGGAGCCGTCCCTGTTCAAGCAGCTGCTGTCGTGAGGATTTCGAGGGACGTCGTGGCGCATGTGTAAAGATCGCTCTTCGGTTTCTTCGGCTTCCTGGGATTCTTCGGTATCCTTCCTCCATGCGCGTCCTGCTCGCCGGCGGCGGCTCCCTGGGACACATCGCGCCGGCGGTTGCAATCGGGCGGGCGCTCCGCGCGCGCGATCCGGAGATCACGCTGCTCTTTACATGCAGCGACCGGAGCGAGGAGCAGGCGTTCCTCAAGAAAGAGGAGCTGGACTACGCCACGCTCCCGCTCCTCAAGCGGTCGCTGCTCCTGCCCATCAAGGCACTCCGCGCCCGGAAGGAGGCCGCATGGATTATGGACAGCTTCCGGCCGGACGTGGTCCTCAGCAAGGGCGGCTCCGTGAGCGTTCCGATCGGACTTTCCACCGCCAAGCGCGGGACCCCGCTCATCCTGCACGAGTCCGACGTCATCCCCGGCCGCGCCACCCGGCTGCTCATGCCGTACGCGCGCGTGATCTGCCGCGGCTTCCCGCTGGAGGACCACGAGTACCGAGACGGCCGCCAGCTCTATACGGGAAATCCCGTCCGGCCGGAGATCCTGGCTGGGGACCGCGATCGCGGACTGCGCATCGCCGGCCTCTCCGGCGAGCGGCCGATCCTGCTCATCATCGGCGGGAGCCAAGGCGCCAGGGCGCTGAATGAGATCGTCTCCGAGCACCTGAAGGACCTACTGGAATTGTGCGACGTGATCCACCTGACCGGCCGGGACAAAGACGACCGGATGCGCAACGCGCCCGGGTACTTCCACCGGGAGTTCGCGCACGGCGATCTGCCGCACCTCTACGCCGCCGCCACCCTGGCGGTGAGCCGGGCGGGAGCGGGCGCCATCAGCGAGCTGGCAGCGTGCGGCATTCCAACCATCCTGGTCCCCCTCCGGGGTGTGGGACACGACCATCAGCTCCAGAATGCTCAAGCAGCGGCCCGGCGCGGCGGCTTCCTCCATATAGAGGAGAGCGAGTTGAGGACATCGATCGTCCGTCTCACCCAATCCCTGCTCTCCGATCCGCGCACGCTGGAGCAGATGCGCCGGAGCGTACGGAACCTCCACGTGCCGGACGCCGCGGAGCACATCGCGCAGATTGTAGTGGATGCGGGGCTGAGACGATGAGCCACGAGTGTAAAGTGACAAATACGGCTTCCCGATAAGGACCTGACTTGGCCCGCATTCCGTTGCCTCATCTCTTGCGTCAAGGAAGTCATGATGAGTAGTCTGGCTGCAACCTCCCCGCCCTATGATCAAGATCCATCGCTTCCTCATTCCGCTCTTCGTGCTCGCGTTCCTGCTGGTCGGCTGCAACCGCAGCGGCGGCAGCACTCCCGCCGCTTCCTCTTCCGCCTCCAGCATGCCGAGCGGCAAATTCTCCTTTGACGGCACCATCCTCACCGGCAAATACACGGTGGTCCTCAAAACCAGCAAGGGAGACATCACCCTGGAGCTGGACGCGGACGCCGCGCCCAAGACGGTGACGAACTTTGTGATGCTGGCAAGGAGCGGCTACTACGACAACCTCACCTTCCACCGCGTCATCCCCAGCTTCATGATCCAGGGCGGGGACCCCAGCGGCAACGGCACCGGCGGGGAGAGCGTGTTTGGCGCCACGTTTGAGGATGAGATCAACGCCAAGTCCTATGGCTTGGACAAGAAGAAGATCGCGGATCTGGCGGAAGGCCAGCCCGTGCCGGAGGAGTGGAAGGACATGACGCTGGAGCAGTACTACGCCTCTCAGGGCTACCAGTACAACAATGACCTGGAATCCCTGCCCATGGTCCGCGGCGCCATCGCCATGGCCAACCGCGGTCCCAACACCAACGGCAGCCAGTTCTTCATCGTCCAGGGGGAGAACATCTCCTGGCTGGAGGGGAAGTACACCGTGTTCGGCCGGGTGACGGCGGGCATGGACACCGTGGACGCCATTGTCGGCGTGGAACGGGATGAGAACAACAAGCCGCTCACGCCCGTGACGTTCACGGCGGAAGCGGAGGAGTAATACGAATCCACCCTGCGGTATTGCCCGCACAGAAGGTAAGGTAGGTATAGTAGGTAAGGTAGGTATATTCTCCTTCCTTACCCTCCTTACTTTCTATACCTCCGCTTCTCATGCGCACGCGCTTCGCCCCGTCGCCCACCGGCTTCCTCCACATCGGCAGTCTCCGCACGGCGCTGTACGCGTACCTGGCCGCCAAGCAATCGGGCGGGGAGTTCCTGCTGCGGATTGAGGACACGGACCAGGAGCGGTCGGTCCCCGGCGCGATCGAGCAGATTGTGGACTGCCTGCAGTGGGCCGGCATCCCGCCGGATGAGGGCGTGCTCCTGGAGCGGGGACGCGTGGTGCAGCGCGGGGAGAGAGGTCCGTACATCCAGTCTGAGCGATTGGACCTCTACCGGCGTCACGCGGAGGAGCTCCTCAGGAACGGCCACGCCTACCGCTGCTTCTGCACGCCGGAACGGCTGGAGATGATGCGGAAGCTGCAGCAGCAGAACAAGCAGGCGCCCATGTACGACCGTCACTGCCTGTCGCTCGATCCGGCGGAGGCTGAGCACCGAGCGAACGCCGGCGAGCGCCACGTGGTCCGCATGAAGATCCCGCGCGACCAGATCATTACCTTCACAGACGACGTGCGCGGGGAGGTGAGCTTCCGCGGGGATACGCTAGATGACCAAGTGCTCCTGAAGAGCGACGGCTTCCCCACGTACCACCTGGCGCACGTGGTGGACGATCACCTCATGGACATCGGCCTGGTGATCCGCGGGGAGGAGTGGCTGCCCAGTACGCCCAAGCACCTCGTCTTATTCCACATGCTCGGCTGGCAGGCGCCGCGCTACGCGCACCTCTCGCTCATCCTGAATCGCGATCGATCCAAACTCTCCAAGCGCCAGGGCGATGTCTCCGTCACGGACTACATCAATACGGGCTACCTGCCGGAAGCCATCCTCAACTTCCTGGCGCTGCTCGGCTGGAACCCGGGGACCGAGCAGGAGATCTTCACGCTCGCGGAGCTGGTCGACGCATTTTCTCTGAACCGCGTGCAGAAGGCGGGCGCCATCTTTGATACGGACAAGCTGCAGTGGATCCAGGGACAATGGATGCGCCGGATTCCGGGAAGCCAATTTGCCGACCGCATCCGGGAGGACGTGGGCGCGCAGTATCCAGCCGCACGGAGTGATCCGGACTTTGAGCGGAAGGCCGCCCTCATCCAGGAGCGCATCATGTTCTTCCATGAGGCACCGGACATGCTCGCGTACTTCTACGTGGATCCCCCCGCGCGCCGGGACATCGTGCTCAATCCCAAGCAGAAAGTGACGGCGGAGATCCTGCCGCAGGTGATGTCGATACTCCTGAGAACGCTCGCCGCGATCGAGACGTGCGACTGGTCGCTCGATCGCATCAGCGCGGATCTCCTGGCGGCCATAGAGCAGACCGACCTGAAGAAAGGCCAGGTCCTCTGGCCGCTCAGAGCCATCCTCACCGGCCGGGACTACAGCCCCGGCGCTTTTGAAGTGGCGGCCGCACTGGGGAAGGAAACGGTGATGCGGAGACTAAAGGCGTTTGATGCGAGCCAATGACCATCCAGGCACTCGTTCCCGTCGGCAGCAAAACGACGATGAAGATCGGCGGGCAGGCGCGGTGGTACGCGGAGGTGAAGACCAAGGCGGAGCTGGAAGAGATCGCTTCGTTCGCCCGGGAGAAGAAGGTGTCGCTTGTGCCGCTGGGCGGCGGATCCAACACCATCTTTGCCGATGGAGTCATTGAAGCGGTGGTCTGCCGGATCACCGCGAACAAACTGACCACTGACCACTTACCACTCATCACTGTTGAGGCAGGAGCGTACCTGGCAACGGTCATCGTCCAGCTGGCCAAGGAAGGACTGGACCTATCCGCGCTGACGGGTATTCCCGGGTCGGTCGGCGGAGCGGTCTTTGGCAACGCGGGCCAGGGCCATGGCGGGATCTGGATGGATTCCTACGTCACGGAAGTGGAGTACTACGACGACGGCTGGAAGCGGAAGAAGAAAGAGGAGTGCGATTTCCGGTACAGAGAGAGCTGGTTCAAAGACCAGACCGAAAATCGAATGTCGAATGCCGAATATCGAACGCCGCCTATCATCTGGGCGGTGACGCTGGAAGTTCCCCGTGGCGATCCTGCACCGATCAACGCGGCGATCGAACGACTCCTGAAAAAGAGGATCGAGACGCAGCCGCACGTGAAGACGGCCGGCTCCTGCTTCAAGAGCCTGCCGGACGGGACGCCGGCGTGGAAGCTGATCGATGCCGCCGGTCTCCGCGGGCTCACCGTAGGCGGCATCCAGATTGCAGAGAAGCACGCCAACTTCCTGCTGAATACCGGCGGCGGGACACTTGAGGACGTCCGTGCGATCACCAGCCGAGTCAAAGCGGCCGTGCCGCAGATCGCGGGAGTGGAGATGCGCCTCATTGGGAATGACGGCCATACGGTGAAGTGACCAGTGGTCAGCACTGGAAGATCCACGGATCACGGACCACTGCCTTCTGACCCCTGTCAGGGAGACTTGGCACTTAGACCCTTGCCTGCCGGAGAACGCGGGGGATGATCCTGGGTCATGCATCCGCGCCTCCACCCACCACAGGCCGAACTCCCTATCCACATCGATCCCATGAATGCCCAGCAGGAGTACCTCAGACGGAAACACGCGCTGGAGGCGCAACAGCGCGCACTGCAAGAGGAGAGGCAGGAAGAAGTAAGGCGCGACGCGCACCAGATAATGCAACAGCGCCGGCCTCCAGGTTGATGTACTCTACAACATGAGACATCGCGCAGCAGCGAGCCATGGCTCGCTGCTGCGGATTGATCGAACGCTATGCGATCAGAACGGCAGATCCTCCGGGCGGATCTCCGAGGCGTAGACCGCTTCCGGCGCCGGGACCTCCGGCACGCCGGACGTATCCTGGTTGAACTCCGGCGCGGGGACCGGCTCACTGGCGGCACTGACGGTGGTACTGCCGGTCTGGATGGCGGAGTCCGCCTGCGGGTGCCGCGTTCCCAGGAGGGAGACCGCCTCCGCCACGATCTCCGTGGTGGTGCGCTTGGATCCGTCCTTGGTCTCCCACGACCGCGTCTGCACGCGGCCGGAGACGTACACGCGGCTGCCTTTCTTCACGCTGCGGCTGACTTCCTCAGCAAGCGATCCCCAGATCACCACGTTATGGAACTCCGCGCGCTCCTTATCCTCGCCGGTTGCGCGGTCGCGCCAGCGCTCATTGGTAGCTACCCCCAGGCTCACCACCTGCTGGCCGGACGTGGTGGTGCGCACCTCCGGGTCCCGCGTGACGTTGCCGATCACCTCCGCGCGGTTCACGAGCCCGGAGAGCTGCTGCGCGTTCGGCGCCGGGCTGAGCCCCTCGCGCGGATCAAGCAGGATCATATCCAGACCCACGATCTTGGTCTTAGAGCGCTTCTCCCCGCTCTGGGGGTCCTCCCAGCTGTCCGTCTGCAGGCGGCCGGAAATGAAGATCTGGCTGCCGGCCTTGCCAAACTTACCGGCCACCTCCGCCATGGGACCCCACAGCGTGACGGTGTGGAAGCCCTTGGCCTCAAGCTGCTCCCCGGACTCCGTCTTGAAGCGGTAGGGGACAACTAAGTTGAGATCTGTGACGGAAGAGCCGCCGGGCGTCTGGCGGACGGTGATGGGTTGGGTCTGATAGCCGATGATGTGCACCCTGTTGAAGGAGAACATGTCTCTGAGGGGAAATGGAAGTAGAGGAGGTCTCGGATTCGGATCCTCAGGCCGCTAGCTGCACTGAGGGAGAGAGTCGAACCGAAGGAGCCTGCGCCGAGCAAGTCTGCCGTGAGCGGACGAGCCGATGCGTGGACAGTTGTACACCCCTAGCGGGCGACCGACAAGCGCCTGCTGTTCCATTTTTCCATAAGTATGTCGTACTGCATTTCTATCGCCATTTCTCCGCTCACAGACTATGCCGTCAACAGTGCGAACGGCCACCGAGCCGCCCCGGTCGCCACGCAAAATGGTATTCAGAAAATCAATCGAGTTCTCCCGTCAACACTACTCCGCCGCGCCGCGCCGTAGCATGGGGACGGAATGCGGTTTTTGTGCTACAATCAGAGGATTTATAGCCACCTACGCCGTCACTGGCCGAGCCTCCTGATCCTGACCCTGAGTGTGGGTGCGGGCACCCGCACGCACGCGGCGCTCCTGACCGTCCCGGACCGCCCGCCGGCGTCCGTGGAGGAGGTGCGGGACTTTGTGGGAGTGACGGCGCTGGGAGACCGGCAGGACGGACCCATTGCGGAAGCGCTGAACCAGGCGGTGTGCGGCGGCACGCGCGCGGATGAGACCCTGGGCGTAGAGGGGGATACGCTCGGGAAGATCGCGGACGTCCGGAACGTCCCCGGGCGGCGGGGGAACCCGCTGGGGGAGATCCTGTCTGGGGTAGCTGAGCGGATAGACCAAGGCGGCGAGCGCAACGACGGCTACCTCTTTCCGGACAACGCGCGCGGCCTCACCACCGCCTGCCTGCCCAACATGCCCTCCACCGTCCGGCGCATCACCAAGTGGGGCCGGGAGATTGATGTACCCTACCCCCAGTTCCAGGACCCGGCGTGCAAGGAGTACGGGGAGACCACGGAGGAATACATGACGCCGGGGAGCTGCCAGCGCGCGTGCGGCTACATGAACCGCTCGGAGTTCGGCTACTGGGACTGCAAGAGCCAGGTAGTGCGGTTTTTGGGCGTGTGGGTGTGCTTGGACGGCGGGCCGGGACGGACGGACGACGTGATCGGCCTCACCTGGCGCTACATCTGCGGGAACAGCTGGGCAGACGAACCCTGGAGCCGCAACTGCCTGCCGTGCCGGGGGCGCTCGTGCCGCTGCCCCGGACCGGGTTGCCGGACGGCCGCAAACGGGAACCTCTACCAGTCCTTCAGCCGGCAGTACGTGGGAGAGAGCCGGCGGGACCGCATTGCGGACGCGCCGGACGATCAGCTGGCCACCGAGGCGCCGCCGCGGCAGGACTGTCGGGCGGAAGAACAAGCCACAGCACGGGCGCAGGCGGAGCTTGATCGCTCCCGCGCGGCGCTCGACCAATTGCTCGCGCAACTCACGCCGCTACGTCAGCAACACATCCAGAAACTGGCGCGGATCGCCTGGCTCCAGCGGCAGATCAACAGCGCGCTGGCCGAGGTCCAGCGGACGCTGGCGGAGATGCACCGTCTCATCCTCCTGCGGGACAATAACCCGGACGCCTACAAGCCGGATGAACCCATGACCACGGAGGAGCGGATCGCGGAAATGAATGCGCTCATTCAGGCAGCGGAAGCGCGGGTGGAGGATCTCCGGCAACGGATCCGAGACTGGGAGCAGGAGAAGCGGCAGCTGACGCTGGAAGCGGAAGACCTCCGGCGGCAAATTGCAGTGCTCCTCTCTGAGCTCTTGCGGCTGGAGGAGGAACTGGAGCACGCCCAGGACGAACTGGATGAGGCCGACCGGAGCGAGCGGGACTGTAAGTCCGGTAAGGCAGTACGCCTGAACGCGGCCTGCTACGGGTTCTACCAGGAATTTGACGCGCGGAGCCGCATCACCGGTCCGCGGGACCGCCGCTGCACGATCGCCTTCCCCAGGAATCCAGCTGACCTGCATGAGAGCCAGCGGGGGAAAGGCGACCTCTTCACACCCGTTGCGGATCTGCCGTTCACGCCGCGTGACGCGCAGTACGATCCGGCAACCGACCTGTGGGACCAGAACCTGGGGGGCGCCATAAGCCTCCTGAACGATCGGGCGTTCCAGGACCGGGCGGAGGGAGATCTCCACCGCGCGCTCCTGGAGCTCTCTGACGTGGCGTCCGTCACCGTGGCGCCCGCGCGCACGCCGGGCGAGCCGGAGGTGAAGCACGGCCTCCTGCGAGCGCTGGATGAGACGGCCGGCCCCAGCACGTCCGCCGCGCTGGATACCGGGGACGCCCGGACCTACACCGCGTGGTGGCAGCGGCTTCAGACGAACATGAGTAGTCTCCTTGCCCCGCCGCGCATCCGGCTCCGCCTGCCAGACACGGGCGCGCTGGTGCCCCGGCTCCCGCTCCTGGGACCCAACGCGGTGGTGCGGCGGGACAGCGCCAACCGGTCGCTGGAGGTGGAGATCCGCGCGGAGGAGGACATGCTGGGAACGGTGGCCGCATTCCTCCGGAGTTCCCTCCTGCTGCAGCTCACGGAGGAACCCATTCCGGTGGTGGTACCGCTGGGGAGCCCGGCGGAGTTCCGCGCCGTGCGCGACCGCTGGTGCCAGTGGGCGCTTACGCGGCACTACCGCACCACGGGCGGCCAGGGCGGGGCGGACTGCGCGGACGTAGCGCCGGAACCGGTGCAAAAGCTCCTGGCCGCGCTGGAGGAGTACGCCGTCCAGGTGGAAGAGGTGCGTCTCCTGCGGTCGGAACTACCCAAGCGCATCGGGACGATCCTCTCCCGCCAGCAGGCGGTGCTCTCCACGGTAAGCGCGTGGGTGACGGACAACCTGCAGGCCTACCACGCGTTCCTGCGCAACCACCGCGACCGCGCCCGGCTCCTCCCGCTCTGGAAGCAGGTGCAGGCGGAGGCGGCCCGGTTCCAGGACGGGACCAACCTTCCCTGGTGCCGCAACGACCGGTTCACGCTCCCCATCTACAGCCTCTTGGATCCGTGGCTGGAGCGGGCGGCGGCCGGCAGTCCCCGGCGGGGACTTGGCGGCGGGAGCGCCTCCTGCCGCGGAACGGTCAACGGCCTGCCGGTGGTCTGCCCGCCGGAAGGAGATACGGACCTGGTGCTGGACCTCTCCACGCTCATCGTGGAGCCGGGCGCCGTCACCTTCCCGGTCTTAAAGCCCGTCCAGGTGCGGCTCACGCTCCCCCTGCCGCCGCAGGAAGGAGATCCGGATCCCCAGGCAATCCAGCTCCCCGTCTTCCCGCCGGTACCGGTACTGGAGGATCAGGACATCGCGGAGCTGCCGGAGGTCACCGTGCGCGCGCCGCTGCCGCGGATCGCCGCGCGGCCGGAGCAGATGCCGCTTGCGGAAGCGTACTTCTCCCTGCAGCGCGCGCGGCGGATCCTCCTGGACATGAACGGCGCCTACGAACGCTTCTGGCAGAGCCTCTCCCCGCCGGCAGAGACCATCACGGTGGCCTGTCCCACGCCGCAGGATCCGGATCGCCGGTGCCCGCTCAGTGGCGATGAACTCACGCTCCGCTGTCCCGACTGGGACGGCCCGCCCTGCGTGCACACGGAAGTGGATCTGACCGAGCGCATGACGCGCATCATGGCCCGGCCGGGGGTGCTCCTGCGGGAGGATGTGGCATCGATCGGCTTCCCGCGGCTTCCGGCCGAACGCGATCCGCCGCTGAGTACCGTCACCTGCGATCCCACCGACCACGCCTGCCTCCTACTCCCGCCGGAACGGCGTGAGCCAAAGGACGGCTGGCAGCTCCTGCCGCCGCGGGACGCGCAGGGCCGCACGCCGGCCATCCAGCGCATCCGCGACCGGATGCGGCTTAAGACCGTGGGACCGGACGGCGCCTACGCCACCCTCCCCACGCACGATCCGGATGACGGCCCAGATGAGCGCGTGGCCATTCCCTACGGCCCGCCGGTGGAGCACGTGGCCCCCGTGTTCACGGTCCCAGATCCCATCCGCCTCACGCCGTCCGCCTCCCCTCCCGCGCCATGATCCGCTCCCGCATGCCGCTCATTGCCCTGCTGCTCTGCCTGTCACTCATCTGGCAGACGGCCCCGCGCGCATCCGCCCAAGCGGAGGATGACGTGGCCGCCCGCTGTCTCACGGAGATGTACGACCAGATGGCGTTCATGCAGACCATCTTCCGCGCCCAGGTGCTGGGCCACAAGCGCGCCGCGGAGGAACCCGCCGGCGCCACCCGCATAGGCAGTGACGGCCGCGTGTGGATCAAGACGGGACCGGGCCAGACGGGCTCCGGCGCCTGGCGGCGGGACGGGGAAGCGCGCACGCTCACGGACGCGGACATGGACCTGCCGTTCCTGCCGCCGCGGCCGGGGATCCTGGCGCGGCGGGAGGCGCGGACATCGGACCTGGTGCCGGATCTCACCCAGGCATACCGGAGCCTCACGTGCCACACGGAGACCGTCTGCCAGAACGCCCGCCTCACGCGCACGGATGCCGACCGGCTGCGCCGGGAGGAGCAGGCCCGCGTGGACGCGGGGCAAGCGCCGCCCATCCCGTACGACTGGATCCCGATCGCCGTGCCCGGCTGCATCCGTCTGGACGCAAACCCCCTCCCGTCCTGCCAGGAACTGCACGCCAAGCACGGTGCGCTCTTCCGGCAGACCGTGCAGGACCGCTGCAGCACGGCGGGCGAGGAGCTGCTTGCGCGGGAAGCGGAGGTCCTGAAGCTCCTCACCGCGTATGACGCGGCATACCGGTCTTTCCTGCAGTTTTCCGGCGTCTTTGACCGGTTCCTCACGGACTTCAAGGGGGATCTGCTCACGCCCATTGAGCAGGCCACGAGCGTGGTGAGCCACCTGTCCCGCATTCCGTGCTTCCTCTCCCAGTGCAGTGAGTAGACGCCCCGTCCTGATCGGCTGCCTGACGATCGCCCTCTTGGCCGCGTACGGCGCGCTGCCTGCGAACGGGCAGGCGCCGGCGGGCCTGATGCCGTCCGCGCTTGGCGCGTGCGGCGGGAACCCCGGCCTCTTTCCGCGCGGCCGGTTCTGGGAGTGGCAGGAACTCTACGATGCCCGCGTGCGCGCCGTCATAGACCAACACGCGACGCGGCGGCGGATCCAGTGCACGGACCTGGCGGAGGAGCCGCCCAGCTTCCCGCTCACCCACATGGCGCGCCAGCTGCCGCCATGGCAGGACGGGCAAATGCTCACCGAACAGGACATGGCCGCGGTGCTGATCGAGCACCTGCGCGTCTACCGCTGCGCCATGGAGGAAGCGGCCTTCAGACAGGTGGAGATCCCGGACACGCGGGAGCAGGGCATCTTGGACCTCTTCCGCCGGACGGAATCTCTCCTGGGCGCGCGTGAGCGCGTGCGGCGGGAATCCATCGCCGCGCCCCGGGCGCTGGAGCGCACCTTGAAAGTGCTGGCCGGAACGGACCGCCTGCGGGCGCTCGAGAGCGGCATGGAGTGCCTGGCCCGCACGTCCCTGGACATCCGCAACGCCCTGGGCTTGGCCGCGGAGACCGCCGCCTGCCTGCCGCGCGCGTGGGACGCCCGCACGTCCCTGCGCACGCCCGCCCCCCGCACGAGCCCATGAGGATCTCCCGCGCCGCGATCGGCCTGCTCCTTCTGGCGCTGCTGCCCCAGGCGGTGACGGCGCAGGGCGGCGTCTACGATCTCATGCGAGAGGTCACCAACCGCGAGCTCCTCCGGAACGAAGCCGGCGGCACCGTGGTGGAGGGGCCGGTGAACGATTTCGTCCGCGCGGTGCTGCGGCGTGAACCGCTCACTCGGGAAGACGTGTCGCGGGCCGTGAGTGACAGCCCCGGCTTCTGCCGGGATACCTGGAAGGATCCCATCAGCTGCGCGGCACTGCGCACATCCATCCGGTCTTTGACCCTGCGGGAGAGCCGCACCCGGGCACTGGGGCGTGACCTGCAGATCATCGCGGGCAGCGCGGAGGCGCCGGTGCAGGACTTTGCCGCCGAGCAGCTCAACCTGCCGCTCCGCGCGCAGGGCATCCTGCGCATCTGGCGCGCGGGCACGCTCCGCGCGGAAGCGGGCAGTTCCGGATCGGTCATCCGCGTGGCGGAGATGGGGCCGCGCAGCGCGGACGCCCTGCAGGCGGTCGCGGACCGGCTGGCAGACTTACGGCTGGTGGCGGACGACACCGAGCAGTTTACCGGCGCCGTCTGGCGCTACCAGTACGGGGTGCGCCCCGTGCGGGGGGCAGACCCGTCCGTGCCGCTAGTCCCAGCGAACGCCGCGCGGGATCAGCCCGAACGCCAGTTCCTCGCCGCCCGCTGGGAGCGGCTGGAGCACGCGCTGAATACCCTCCTCCTGGCTCTCCCACCGCCACGGAGCCTCACCCCGCCGCTCAGGGAAGGGGAGACCGTGCTCTTCCGCCTGCCGGCTGAAGGCGCGGAGAGCGCGCGGGTGGTCTTTGACACCATGAACGTCCGGCCATGGGCCACTATCACGCGCCGGGCGGATGGCCGGCTCATTGCGGACGCGGGCCTGCAGTGGGTGACGGCTGTGCAGCCGGTGCTGCCTTCCCTCTGCCGCGAGCAGCCGGAGCGCCGGCGCGAAGGCTGCGATCCCATTCCCGGCGGCCAGACCTTCCCGCCGCTCAGCATGAGCGGCAGCGGCCTGTGCTTGGGACCGCTGGCCCAGAACGGCTACCTGTGCCGCCCGGCGGACGCCCCGCGTGGACGGAGCGCGTGCGCGGAAGCGGCCGCGCAGGATCCCAACCGCCTCATCCTCACCCGCTGCGCGGAGCAGTCTCCCGTGCGGCGGACCGTGAGCGGGCCGGACGTGTGCGCCCAGGAGAACTGGCGGATTGATCCGCCGGCTCCCGCCTGCCAAGTACGCATCACGTGCGAGAACGCGGCGGACCCGACCGGCGCCTTCCCCGTCCAGGTGCAGGGCGGGCAGGCGCACGTACCGCTCGGGGACGGCGGCGAGCTGCCCGCGCCCTATGAGGCGATCAAGCTGCTCGTGCACAGCCGCCAGCGCTGCGCGGCGCCGGAGTCACCGGACCCGTTCCTCGCCGGCACGCCGGAGGAGCGGAACCGGGCCTGCTGCCGCTTGAGCCGCGATGCCTACCGCAGCGCCTGCGAGGCCATGCAGGCCGACGGCCTCTTTGGCACCGGCGCGCAACTGGAGCGCCAGACCTTGGCCGGCAGGCCGCTCAACTCCCTCCTGTGCGCGGACATCCTGGCGGATGGCGCCTGCCGCGCGCGGGGGACCGGCACATGCCAGGACACGGTCACGCGTGAAGACACGGACCAGTCCGTAGCCCAGCAGCGCACCGTTCTCCTCAGTTCCATCCGGGGCTGGTGGGGAGCGCGGGTACCGGCGCCCGCGCCGGGCTGGTGCGCGTGGATCCGGGACGGAACGGGCGGCGCGCGGTCCCATGACCCGCGCGTGGACGCGTGGATCCGCAGCACGGAGGAACAGGGGCAAGCGGCGTGCCTCCCCGGCCAGACCACGCGCTACCAGAACACCATCGGCAACAACCTCTGTATGATCGGCCGGTGCGTGGAAGAGACGATAGAAGGACACCGGATCGTGCCCGGCCGGCAGGCTTTGACCGCGCAGGACCAAGCCTATCCCTATGAGGCATGCATGGCGCCGCTCCGCGACGGCGGCACGCTCACGGCCCTGCCGCCGGACCTCAGCACCGCCATCCCGCCCTACCGGCCGGGACTTCTGGCCCAGACGCTGGATACCGCGCTCTGCCAGACCGTGGGACTGCCCGCCGGTACGCCGCCGGCGCGCTGCGCGTTCCAGGCCAGCCGCCGCCTCTCCCTGCCGCTCCCCACGGCGGCGGAGACCGCGCTGGACCTGCTGGACCAGGACCGGGAGGCACGGCTGCCCGCGGAGGGAATCAGCCTGATGGCGGAGGCGGTAGCCACGCGCATCGGCACGGAGCTGTACCGATCGTACCTGGAGGAGTCCGCTCGGAACGTAAGCCGCATCACGGACGCGGCGTCCCGGCTGCTCGATCGCTTCTCCACCGTGACCTTCCCCACCACCATGTGTCCCGTGGGCGCGGAAGACATGGACGCCTTCCTCCAAAGTCCCCTCTGCCCCGCTCCTCCCCGCACGCCGTGACGCCCACGCGCTTCCTCCGCCGGCTTGCCCGCCAAAGCCTCCTCTGCCTGTGGCTGCTGGTGATCGCCGCCGCGCAAGCGGAAGCGGCCGTGACCGTCGCGCCCGCAACGTACTTGGACGCGGTGCTGGAGCGGACGGAGAACGCGCTGCAGAACATAGCGGCCGCGCCGCGGAACGCCACGTACTTTGATGACGATCGGTTCCACTGGATGGGGCAGGTCTTTGGCGCGCTCTTCCAGTTCATCGATACGGATCGGCGCCTCACCCGCACCCAGCGCGACCTGCTCGCTTCCACTCCCTGCCTGCACGCGGCCACAGCCCTGCTTGAAGCCAAGACGGAGCAGGTGCGTGCGCGGCTCCTCCGGGCCGAGCGGGAGAAGGACGTGCGGCGGATCATCCTGCTCGCGGAGCTCCTGCGGTTTTTGGATGCCAGCGAGCGGACGCTCCTCCGCGGCGGAGGAGACCCGCTCCTGGTGGACCAGAGCTGGTCCCGCCGCTGGATGTTCGAGCCTGCGCCCGCGGAAGGCTACTGCTGCGCGCCGGGGGCGGACCTCTGCACGGTCACGAGCATGGCTTCCTGCGCCGAGCGGCGCGGCCGCTACTCGGAGAATCCCTTCCAGTGCCGGTCGGCAGGCTGCGATCTCCCGGCGGACGCCCCGCGCGCCTGTCCCTTTGATTCCGATTTCCTCCCGCCCAGCACGGCGGGCTACGGCTGCGACGTGGATGCCATGAACCGCCTGCTGGAGCGCTACTTCCCGGATCCCTCCGTGGCGGCGGAGGTGCTGCGCAAGGAGCGCGACGCGCTCCTGCAGGTGCAGCGGACGGCGGAGGCCGCCTACGCGCAGGCAACGGCGTTCGCCATCGCGCAGGCGGGCATAGACGCGCTCATCCGCGGAGAGGAACCGACCGTGCCAGATGAGGCGCCCATCCAGCGCCAGCACCTGCGCGCGACCGGCTGCGAGCCCCAAGCCTGCCTGGACGGCGACCCGCGCGCCTGCCGCGAGCTCAGAGGCGCGGTGCTAGTGGAGAAGCGCGGCGCGTTCTCCCTGGAGACCGACCACCTCCGCCTGCTCCAGACGTTCCAGGACGCGCGGCTGGCGCAAGATCAAGCGCGCCCGGCATCGGAAGCGCTCCAGTACCGCAGCACGGACGGCACGGCGGAGGCGTTCTTCAAGCACTACGGGGAGCAGATCTTCCGGAATGTGAGCGCCGACCAGTCCCGGCTCTTAAGCCGCCTCTTTGCCCTAGGCGTGGACCCGCAGCTCTCCGTGAATGAATCCATCCTCCCGTTCCGGCTGGCCGTGCAGCGGCTGGCGCGGCTCATTGAGGACCCGGAAGCCGCAGAACGCCTGGGCGGCCTCCGGCGCTTCACGCGGGACTTCGCCTTCTTCCTCCGTCGCACCTGCCTGGACCGGCCCTGCAACGAGCGGCTGGAGCGGGTCCTCAAGATCACCTTCTCAGACGCGTGCTTCCCCTACACCTCCGGCCGCTTCCAGAGCGTGGATGAGCGGACAGCGTGCCGGGAGGAGGCGGAGCTGAACACGGCGCCGTA
>CAZWIA010000021.1:0-18667 GCA_964633955.1 uncultured Candidatus Peribacteria bacterium
TCCCCCGGAACTCCACGGCGCTGGACGCCGCCATCTACCTCTACAACGGCGACGCACTGCGGCTGACCGCCATCCGCGTGAACGGGAAAGACGCGCCGTTCCACACGCCGCTCAAGCAGGCGGATACGGTGGAAGTCAGCCTAGCCAAATCCCACACCGCCACGCGGGATTGGCTGGAGACTGTCCATACCGCGTATGCCACAGCGAGCATTCGCTCCTTCCTTGCGTCCCGATCGCGCGCCAGACGCGTGCACACCGGCCGTGACATTCTGGCTACTACCCTGCGCGAGCGTGGGTTTGGTTTCCTGGAAGAGATCAGCGTGCAGAGCCTGGAGAAAGTGACCGCGGCACTTGGGCTGGACACGACGCATGACCTCTTCACGGAAATCGCGGAGGGACGGATCAAGACAGATACAGTGATTGATCACCTCTTTACGGGCAGACGCCGGTTGGTCACCAGACGCCAGACCAGCGCCATCCGCTTTCAGCTGGAAGATCACGCCGCCCTGCAGCAGATGCCGCTGGATCCCGAGCTGTTCCACGCTCAGTATTTGGGCCCGCTCCAAGAATCACGCATACGACCGGCCAGGGGCGGCGCCGTGAACGTCACTCTCCGGACCATGCTGGATGACGCGGACCTGCAACGCTTGAAGCGCGATCTGCAGCAGCTGGGCGCAGTCAATCTGGAAGTCATCACGCTCTCCAACCGGCTGGCACTCCTCATCGCCGTCGTGATCGTCCTGTGGGCGCTGAACCCGGTCTTGGCCAAATGGATCCTGGAGGCCGGCATGCAGCCCCATGCGCTCATCACTCTGCGCCTCTTCACCGTAGGATTCCTGAACGTTGCGTTCTTCCTGCTCTGGCGATCTATCAACCGCGCGCGTTACTCCGCCATTCATCATCTGGCCAAGGAAGCCCTGCTCCCCGCCGCTGGCCTCATTGGCATGACGGTCTTCAACTACCTGGCGCTCCTATACCTCCCGCCTTCCGTTCACCTCACCATCCTTCGGTTCAATACGCTGCTCTTGCCCGCCCTGGCGTGGACGTACGGGGGGAAGATGAGCGTTCCCAGCCGTCTCTTTGCTGGCTTCATCATCCTGGCAACCAGCGCTTTCACACTCAGTTTAGGCGTTCCGGTCGTTCCCGGGCTTCTCTTCTCTCTGGGCGCCCTGTTCTCCTACACGCTCTATACCCTCACCATGGAACACGCGCTCCAGCGGAAGAAGATCGATCTGCGTCACCCGTACTTCCTGCTACACATGGGACTATGGCTCCTGGCGGCCGGGCTGCTCTCTTTGCCGTTCACACCAGCTGCCAACCTGCTCAATGACCTTACCCTTCCGGCAATACTGTACATTGCTGGCTGCGTGGCTATTCCGCACATCCTGTACTCCTCGGTGCTGAAAACCACCCGCTTCAAGTACTTCTCAGACTTCCAGCTGGCGGAAATTCCGCTGGCCATCCTGTTTGAACTCATCGTTCTAGGCCTGTTCCAGCCGCCGCTGGGGTACCTCTCCATCACCTTGGTCGTCATTCTGCTCATCTACGCTCGCCGCAAGGCGCTGCTCATCCCCATGAAGATCGCATCGCCGGATCTATGATCCCATACCGGCGATGAGCCGATGGATTTTCCAACGCTGGTGCTTTTGAATAGCCCAAATGGTGGAGCGAAACTCCTGCAAGCGCTCCAGCGCCCAGTGCGCCTTCCCAACAAGAACGCCATTCGGATTTTCCAATTGGCGAATAGCCGTCCTGATTTCGTTCCAGTAGATCCGCCAGAGCACGCGACCCACCGGACGCCCATCTTCATCCCTGGTTTCCACGATATCCCTGTGACTACGGCTCCAATCAGCGCATTGCAGAAATTCACCGTTATACTCAGTGCTCGCCACGTTACTCAAGAAACTTCCTCCCAATACTGCATCGACCGAACGGATGGTACCAATGTTGAGCATGAGAATTTTCTGTTCAGGATCGCAAACGACATACTTGAGCGCGGTGCCGGCGGATAACCTTCTGGCACTCATGCCCCGGATCTCTTCCGGCACGGAGAATCCGTCCTCGGCAAGGTCGTCAAAACTCACCGGCACACCGGTCCGCCAGTTCGTGATGACCTGCTCCTTATCCTTAATCAGCGCCTCCACCACGTCTGGATCAGCCGCGATGGCATTAAGACCCAGCGTGGGGTACCTGGAGTCCTGCTCAAAGGATGGACTGAAGCCGTAGATGTATCCACCGGGCACACGAGCTTCATCGAACACGTACTCCAGGAGCATCACGTAGCCCTTCCGCGCCACATCCGCCAGCTGTTCTATTGTATTCAGGCTGACGTGACCACCCAGTTCCGCAAATTTGGAAATTTTCTGCAAATCGTGAGCATCTGAAGCGCCATCCAGATGCGCATTCTGGAAGCGCTGCAACTGCTCTGCCACTTCCACCGGATCCACGACTAACCTCCGTTCCAGCTTCATGACAGTTTTGAGATCCTCAAGAAAATCTTCTGAGTCCTTCTCGTTCCCTGCCGCATCAAAGCCCGCCAACCGGATCTCCGCCCGTGCAACGAGAGCGCGCTCCTTCTCTCTCAGTGATCTATGCTTGGGCCCCCTGGAACGTCGCTCTTTCATCCATTTGGATTCTAAGTACGGCCGGATCTGATCCGGTTGCAACACATCTGGCCATTCGGGAGTATCGGCAATAGTTTCTGCCACTGTTAATTACATGACAGGATAATGAAGAGAATACTACATACTTTGCCAGATAAGCCAAGCTATCCCTTAACCAGCAAGATTGATACCGCTCTTTGAGAGAGCTTCTTCAAGGTGAACACGTACATCGCGGACTTTTACTCTCTCCGCCGCAAGGTCCACCGCTACCGGAACTACGACCCTGAGAACAAGCTCATCCTCATCCAGTTCCGCCTGCTTCATCCTCTTAGCACCAAGAATATCCCATAGGACGCCTTTGACCATCCGAAAGATATCATCCACGGACCGCGTGGGAATAGGCGCGACGGTGTGCGTTTCAAACGCGTAGTTCAGGCCTTCAGAGGATAGTGCGGTGGACATTTTTGCCGGACTATTATGCAAATAAATAATAAATTGTCAAACAATTCGGGATTTCAGCATACTCAGCCTGACGGATGAGACTCAAGGAAAGGACCAACATTCACAGAAAATCTGTTACGATGCATTCGACACGCTCCCTTTGTCCCCATGTTCGACCCCGTAGACCCACGGCAATCGTTCCCGGAGCTGGAACGCGGCATCCTGCACTACTGGCGGGAGGAGGAGATCTTCAAGCGGTCGCTCAGGAGCCTGGTCGCTTTGGATACGGAAGAAGCCCGGGAGGGGGAGATGGAGACGCAGTACAGTTTCTACGACGGGCCGCCCTTTGCCACGGGATTGCCGCACTACGGCCACCTCCTGGCCGGAACCATCAAAGACGCCATTCCTCGCTATCAGACCATGCGGGGCAAGCACGTGCAGCGCCGCTTTGGCTGGGACTGCCACGGGCTCCCGGTGGAATACGAGGTGGAGAAGGAGTTTGGGCTTGACCGGGACAAGATCCGCCAGCTGGGTGTTGCGGCCTTCAACGACCTCTGCCGGTCCATCGTCCTGCGGTACACCGGCGAGTGGCGCAAGACCGTGGAGCGGACCGGCCGCTGGGTGGACATGGATTGGGACTACCGGACCATGGACCCGGAGTACATGGAGAGCATCTGGTGGGTGTTTAAGCGCCTGTTTAACCAGGGCCTGATCAAGGAGGGGCACAAGCCCATGCACATCTGCCCGCGCTGCGGGACGCCTTTGTCCAATTTTGAGGTCACCCAGGGCTACGCCGAGCTGACGGACTTGAGTGTGACGGCGAAGTTTGAGGTAAAGGAGGTAATGAAGGTAAGGAAGGACGATACGGTAAAAGTTTTTCTTCTGGCCTGGACTACAACGCCCTGGACACTTCCTGGAAACGTCCTTCTTGCTATACATCCAGCAATCGAATATGCCAGATTCCGCTCAAAGCTAGAGACAGGAGCAAGCATCGGTGTGAAGGGACGCGAATTCCGTATCGAACCAAACGAAGAATACATCGCAGCGAAAAGCTACTTTGAATTCCTACCGGTCGAATTGCGAGACTCTCTAGAGCACATCGAAGACATCAAAGGATCTGACCTTCTGGACCTCCATTACCTTCCTGACTTCCCGTACTTTGCCGATCGGTACGCGGAGAACGGCTTCCGGGTGGTAGAGGCGGATTTCGTCTCGACCGAGGAGGGCACGGGGATCGTGCACATCGCGCCGGGGTTTGGGGAGGAGGACTTCAACCTGGGCAAGCGCGAAGGCCTGCCACTCCTGCAGCACGTGACGCCGGAAGGCACGTTCACCAAGGAGGTGACGGACTTTGCCGGACTGCCGGTGAAGCCTAAGGACGATCCGGCCAAGACTGATCGGTTGATCGCTAAGTATCTTGAAGAGAACGGTCTGCTATTTGAACCAAAGATATATACGCACAGCTACCCGCTGTGCTGGCGGTGCGACACCCCCCTCCTCAACTACGCCACGTCCTCTTGGTTCGTGGACGTTTCCCAGGTGAAGGCGAGCATGATTCAAAACATCCAGACGACAACGTGGGTTCCCGCTCACCTGCGGGACGGTCGTTTTGGCAACTGGCTTTCAAACGCGCGGGAGTGGGCCATCTCCCGGAACCGCTTCTGGGGCACGCCTCTCCCCCTCTGGCGCCAGGAGGACACGGGCGAACTCACGTGCATCGGCTCACGGGAGGAACTGGCGGCCAAGGTGCCGGACCGCTTCACCAGGATCACCGTGCTGCGTCACGGGGAGAGCCAGGGGAACCTGATTCCGGTCTATCAGGGAGAAGAACCCGGGACCGACCTCACGGACCGCGGCCAGGCGCAGGCCGCCCGCGCGGCCACGTACCTGCGGCAGAACGCCGTGCACCGCGTGTACACGTCGCCCCTCCTGCGGGCGCGGCGGACGGCGGAGGAGATCGCGCGGCAAACCGGCGCGGAGGTAACGGTGGATGACCGCCTGCGGGAAGTGCGCTTTGGCGAGTATGAGGGCAAGCCCATGGATCTCACCGACCGCGCGTTCGCGCAGGCGCGGCGGGCGCACAAGCTGGGCCAGCACGACTCAGTCTCGCCTTACCACTTCCCCGGCATGGAAACGTGGGTGGAAGTGGCGGAGCGAGTGCAGAGCTTCCTTAAAGAAGTCCTTGAGAAGCACCGCGGCGAACACGTGGTGGTCGTGACGCATTCGGATCCGCTGCGGAACTTCAAGCACGCCTTCACCAAGGAGGAACCGGAGAAGCTCCTCCGGCAGCCGCTCCCCTCCTACGCGGAGCCGCACCTCTTCCTGTGGGACCACCGGGCGGGCGGGCCGTTTGATCTCCATAAGGAGTACGCGGATGACATCACCTGGCAGGACGGCAAGCCGGAAGACGCCGTGACACTGACCGTGATGCGGCACCCGGAGACGGATTGGAATGCGGCGGACAGGGTCTGCGGCCAGGCCGACCGGCCCCTCACGGACGCAGGCCGATCGCAGGTCCAGGCGCTCCTGACAGAACTCCGCCCGGGCGACTACGATGCGATCGTCTCCTCCGATCTGATCCGCGCCAAAGAAACGGCAGCAACACTGGCCGATGCCTGGGGGAAGAGCCTGGTCACCGATCCGCTCTTCCGCGAGCAGGACGTAGGATCCCTGGAGGGGAAGCGACAGGCAGAGCTGGACGCCGAAGACCCCGAGTACATGGCCCGGTTCCGGGAAGCGATCGTGGACGCGCCGGGCGGAGAAACGCGCGACCAGCTCCTCAAGCGCGCGCAAGAGGCGCTCCGTTGGCTGCGCGAACGCTACCAGGGCAAGCGCGTGCTGCTCATCACGCACGCCCGGTTCCTCACGGCGGTAAAGATCCTGGAGCAAGGGGACCAGCCGTACCGGTCGCCTGAGAATTCCTACCGCGAGACCTTGAGCATCCTCCCCCGCTACCGCCGCGTGCCGGAGGTCTTGGACTGCTGGTTTGAGAGCGGCTCCATGCCCTACGCCCAGATGCACTTCCCCTTCAGCCCGGTGTACGCGCCGGCCGATCGGGCGGAGCCGCACGGCTTCCCGGCGGATTTCATTGCGGAGGGCGTGGACCAGACGCGCGGCTGGTTCTACACCCTCACCGTGCTGGCGGCGGCGCTGTTTGACAAGCCCGCGTTCAAGCACGTGGTGGTGAACGGCACGGTGCTGGCGGAGGACGGTCGCAAGATGAGCAAGCGGCTCAAGAACTTCCCGGATCCGCTGGAGGTCATAGAGCGCCACGGCGCGGACGCGCTGCGCTTCACCCTGCTGGGTTCGCCGGCCGTGCGCGCGGAGGACATGCGGTTCTCCGAGCGGCTGTCGGAGGAGACCGTCCGCAGCCTTCTGCTCCCCTTCTGGAACGCCCACGCGTTCTTCACCACCTACGCCAACCTGGCGGGCTGGCAGCCGGACGCCGGCAAGCGGCCATCCGCGCATCCGCTGGACCGGTGGATCCTGGCGGAAGTGCAGCAGCTGACCAACCGCCTCACCGATCAGCTGGACGCCTACAACCTGTCCGGCAGCTGCGCGCTCCTCACGGACGCCGTGGACGGGCTCACCAACTGGTACGTGCGGCTCTCCCGGCGGCGGTTTGCCGGACGGTCGGAGGGGACGGAGATGAGCTCCACCGCGGACGACCAGCATGACGCGCTCCAGACGCTCCACCAGGTCCTCATCACCTTCTCCCAGCTGCTCGCCCCCTTCTGCCCGTTCCTGGCGGAAGCCGTCTACCTGAACCTGAGCGGGGACGATCACGGATCCGTGCACCTCACGCGCTGGCCGCAATCG
The DNA here is from genome assembly GCA_964633955.1 of uncultured Candidatus Peribacteria bacterium. Lineage (GTDB taxonomy): Bacteria > Patescibacteriota > Gracilibacteria > Peribacterales > Peribacteraceae > JAQBQQ01. The sequence goes on from CAZWIA010000021.1 coordinate 6,864, forward strand.
CGCGCGCTGACGCCGGAGGAGCAGGAGCTCTTGGACCGGACGCGCCTCCTCCGGACGGCCGTGTCGCTTGGCCTCAAGATCCGGTCGGAGAAGAAGGTCAAAGTCCGCCAACCGCTCGCGCGGGCTACGGTCGCCCTGCCCAAGTCCGCGCGCCAGTTGGGAAGTGAAGATCTGCAGCTCCTGCAGGAGGAACTGAACGTGAAACAGGTGGCCGTCACGCATGACGCGACCGACATCGCGGAGGCGTTCGTGCGGGTGGATGCACGCGCCGTGGGTCCCCGGCTGGGAGCCAAGGTCCAGCAGGTGATCCTGGCCGGGAAGAGAGGCGAGTTTGAAGAGCTCCAAGATGGATCAATCAAGATCCTGGATGAGACGTTCACGCCGCAGGAAGCCGTGCTCTCCTACCGCGGCCGGGAAGGCCAGGACGTGGCGGCCAGCCGCGGCATGGTGGTGAGCTTGGATACGACGGTGACGCCGGAGCTGAAGCGGGAGGGACAGGCGCGGGACCTGATCCGGTTCATCCAGCAGCAGCGCAAGGACGCCGGCCTGTCCGTGAAAGACCGCATCAGCCTGCAGATCTTGGGTGCCACAGAAGTCCTCCAGACCTACGGCCCGCTCATCGCCCAGGAGACCGGCGCGGAACTGGGACCAAGCAAGGGCGAGCCCAAAGAGATCGAGTTGGATGGGGAGAGAGTGGAGGTGAGGTTTGGGAAGCAATAATGGCATCAACTGTCATGGTGCCAAGTAGTCGCATGGAACCCGCCTCGCTACCATTCCCCCATGGGAAAACCCGACCGCCTCTCCCTCCCCGCGCGGATCGTCATCCTGGCCATCTTGAACGTGCTCACGGTGTGGGTGCTGGCCAGCCAGCTGCCGGAGTTCCTGCAGGTCCAGGGCGGCGTGCCCGCCTACGTGGTGGCCGGCGTGCTCCTGACCATCCTCAACACGATCGTCCGGCCGGTCCTGAACCTCATTGTTCTGCCCATCAAACTGTTCGCCGGGCTCCTGGCGCTCATCCTGGCGAACGGCCTGTTCCTCTGGATCACCCTGCAGGTGATGCTGCTTGCGGACGGCCGGATCCTCACCATGCAGGTCAGGGGCGGCCCCATCGGCTGGGTGACCGTGAGCTTGGCCTTGGGTGCCGCAAACTGGATCGCCAAGCTGGCGGTGAAATGATCCGTCTTCATAGACCGCACTGCACGGGGCGGTCGTCATGTGCCGGCAATCCCCGTATGCTACGCCGCGAGCCATGAGCGGGGAACCAGCGACCACAATGGCGGCTTCCAAGCGCGAACGTGCGCTACTTCCCCTCTGCCTGGCGGTCTTGGTGGACATGCTGGGCCTGGGGATCTCCATTCCCGTTCTGGCCGTGATCCTCTTCCAGGATTCGGGCCTGCTGCCCGCGGACGCGCCGATCGGCCTGCGGACCTTCACCTACGGCCTGCTCCTGGCATGCTATCCGGTGGCGCAGTTCTTTGGCGCGCCGCTTTTAGGCGCGCTCTCAGACCGCTTTGGCCGGAAGCCGCTCCTGCTCCTCTCCTTGATCGGCACGTCGATCGGCTTCTGCCTGTTTGCCGCCGGCGTGCACTGGACCCGCCTGAGCCTCCTGTTCCTCTCCCGCGTGCTGGACGGCTTCACGGGCGGGAACCTGTCCATCGCCGTTGCGGCGGTGGCGGATCTGAGCGACGCGCGCCGGAAGTCCCGGAACTTTGGGCTCATTGGCATGGCGTACGGTCTGGGGTTCATCTTGGGACCGTTTCTAGGCGGCAAGCTGACCGATGCAACACTCATCCCCGGCGCCACCCAGACCACGCCGTTCCTGTTCGCCGCCGCCCTGACGCTCCTGAACCTGATCCTGGTGGCCGGCGTGGTGCCGGAAACGCTCGTCACCCGTCGCCACGTGCCCATCCGCCCGCTACAGGGCGTGCGCAACGTGCGGCGCGCGCTCCGCCTGCGGCACCTGCGGGCTATCCTCCTGACCGTCACGCTCACCACGCTCAGCACCAACTTCTTCACGCAGTTCTTCAACGTGTTCCTGGTGGAGAAGTTCGCCTTTGACGCGCGGCAGATCGGCGACCTCTTTGGCTACGCCGCGGTGTGGATCGCCGTGAGCCAGGGCGTGCTGCTCAAGCCGCTCACCGATCGATTTCCCCTCACGCGCGTCTTCTCCGTCACCACCCTGATCATGAGCCTGGGTATCCCGCTCCTCCTGCTCCCTGATCGGCCGATCGGCATCTACCTCATCCTGCCGCTCATTGCGGTCGCAGCGGGACTCTCGGACGCCACCGGCACGTCCGTTGTGAGCGGCGTGAGCGGAGAGGACGAACAAGGGGAGATCCTGGGCATCAAGCAGTCCCTGCAATCCCTGGCCGCCGCCATTCCCCCGGTCATCGCGGGACTGGTGGCCAGCGTGCACTTGAGCCTGCCCATCTGGGGCGCTGCCCTCTCCGGTCTGGCCGGGTGGCTCCTCTTCCGCCTGCAGTTCCATGAGCACGCGCAAGCCAACCGCCGGACGGAATGACCAACCATCAAGCATCAAGTTCCAAACAATGCCCGATCACCAATGTCTCAAGGCTCCATACGCCTTGTTGTGTTCCGTAGTTGGTGTTTGGTGATTCGGCTCTTGTCTGGTGATTGGTACTTGGCGATTGATGATTCTCCTGTGTTGCATGTTGTTGGTTTCCGTGCGCCCATCGCCTCGCCTGATCCCTCCGCCTCTGCTATACTAGCCAGATACATCCCCTTGTCCCCTATCCGTCGCTAGGATTAGCATTGGTCCCTTTCTCCACCTCTATGACGCGGCTCACCTTCCTCCGGCTCCTCTCCGCTTCCCTGCTCCTCCTGGGGATGCCCGCGCTGGCCTCCGCTGCCGCACCGCTCACCCGCGCGCAGTTTGTGGAGACGGTGGTCCGCCAGCTCTACCCGCACGATCTCACCCGCGACTGCTTCACGGACATCGCGCCGTCCCAACCCCGCACGTACACCAGGCTCTTTGCAGATGTCCCACTCACACACCGCCAAGCGCAGGTCCTCTGTCTGGGGATCAACTACGGCCTCCTGGACGGCGACCAAGAAGCGCGCTTCCGTCCGGATGCGCCCATCAACGTGGCGGAGGCGGGCAAGATCCTGGCCATCGCCCATGGCGTCTCCCTCCCGGATTCCATTGTCATCCGGAAGCTGGGCTGGCACTGGCGGTTCACGGAGGCACTCAAGCGGCGCGGCGTGCTGCCGCGGAACGCTGAAGCGTACAGCCAGCCGGTGACCCCGGATGACCTGGCCCGGATGCTCCAGGCGTTGCGGCCCATGAGGCCGCGGCTGCTCCAGCCAGTCGTGACGCCGCAAGCCACGGACAAGCCGACAAGCGCGCAATCAGACGACCGGGATGCGGTGGCCACAAGCCCCGTCCGCGTGGCGCCTCCCACCAACGGTCGCGCCCGCCCGCACCGGGGAACGGTCCTGCGGTTGGCTGAAGGAACGTACAGGCGGGCAGAGCCCTGCACGCACTAAGCGACCCGGAGCAGACCGGCAGACGACCGGGTGCACCGCGTCATGGAACAAGATGAAGCTGACTTATGATCTATCCTTCGATCTCCCGGCCTGGCTCCGCTTCAGTTCCTCATACGTGCGAAAGTAGGCTTCTCCGGTCTGGCCCAGGAAACGGATGGCGCTCTTGGCGGCGCGGGCGGCTTTGGAAGCGGCTTGGGTCTTCCGCGCCTTTGGTTCCTGCTCGCCAGCTTCCCTCATCCGCCGGAAGCCCCAGTCCACGGCCCGGTCGATCCCGTGCTGCAAGTGCGCGTAGGCAAAGCCGATGAGCTCCGCGATGGGATTGGGCATGACGGGATTGTACGGCGAACGCTTGACGATGCGGAAGCAAAACATTGGCGAATGTGACTGTCGAATATCGAATGCCGAAGGAGACTCCTGAACCGTCACCGACATTCCGTACTCGATAGCCGATCCGTCACCTGCACGGCTGGCCCCTCATCCCTCACGCCGGCTGCTCCTCTATCCCCGCCGCGTAAGGCAGCGTGAAGTGGACGGCCGTGCCCTGTTCGGGCTTGCTCTCCATCCACATCTCCCCGCCCAGGTTCTGGATGATCCCCCGGCAGATGAAGAGTCCCAGGCCGTTTCCCACAGGCTTAAAGTTGGCGGCGTTGCTGCCGCGCGTGAACTTCTCAAACATGTGAGGGAGATCATGCTCCGGGATGCCGTGGCCCTGGTCCACCACGGAGACGGTGGCGCCGTCCTTGCCCGGCTCCACAAAGATGCGGATGACCGTCCCGTCCGGGGAGTAGCTGATCGCATTATCAATGAGCTCGTTCAGGACGCCGGAGAGGAGAGAGATGTCCAGCTGGACGGGGCGGACGGCGGGATCAATGCGGATCTCAATCCGCATCCGGTGGACGCGCAGGCGCTCGGCATTGCTTTCCGCCACACGCTGCAGGATGTGCTTGAGGGAGCCCAGTACCTCCTGCTGCTGCAGGATGGCTCCGTGCTCCAAGCTGCTCGCGTCGCTCATGGACCGGATGATCATGTCCATGCGGTCCACGGCTTCGCTGATCTGGTCGGTGATCTCCGGGTTGCCCAGGAGATCGCGGTTCTCCGGATCACTCAGAAGCTCCAGCCACCACCGGAAAGTGGCAATGGGCGCGCCCAGCTGGTGGGTGGCAAGCTCAATGAGCGCCAGCCTGTTCCGGTCGATCTGGTTCTGCATCTGCCGGCGACCGCTCTGGGCGTAGGACCTAAGCGCCAGCGCGCTCAGGATGCCGGCCAGCGCCAGGAGGATGTAGGGCAGAGCCAGCGCGCGGAGGACTTCCGCGTGCGTGGCCGCATGCGCCTGGAGCGTGAGGTAGGCAGGCTCCCCGTCTTCCCGGGGCAGGCGCGCCACGGTGGAGAGCACGGCACCGGAGAACGCCCAGCGGACCTCGCCTGGGGCGGGCAGCCCGTCCGCCGTGTAGGGCGCCGTGGATGCCGGGACTGCGGCAACCACCTGCGTCCGGCCACTGGCCGACCGGAAGAGCGCAAGTCCCAGCGCGTCCGGAATGGTCTGCTGTAGCGCGTCCAACTCCTGCATGAGCCGATCGGGCGGCGTCTGCGCCGGTAACCGAACCAGTATCACAGCCGCCACGCGCGTCTGCGCGCTCAGGTGCGCGGCCATGCCTTGGATCCATGCGGCGCGCGTACTGACGTGGAACACCACGCCCACGCCGGCGGTGGCGGCCAGAACCAGAAGCGTGAGCAGCCGGAGGCGCCACAAGCTCTCCCGGACGGTGGCGGAGAGGGGACTGGTGTTGAGCATGGGTGTCTGCTGAATTATAGCATAAAACGGCGTTTTACGCACTCCCATTTGGGTCCGGAATTCCGGCTTCACGCCCGGATCAGCTGCCGCCGGATGGCGCTGCGGATAGCAGACAGAACGTCCGGCGATCGGCCATCGCAGGCAAGAGCTTCTGCACATGTGTGGTTTCAGAACAACCTCACGACTGACCACTTCTCACTTACCACTCACCGCTCACCGCTCACGTCTCACGCAGGATACACCAGCCTTGGCCCCGGCGTGCCACCCCTGCCGCTGCGCCTCCAGACGTAGGCCATCAGGCCCGCGTTGCCGAGGACCAAGAGCCCGATCCCGATCCAGCCGATGACGGGCATGTGCCAGGCGGCGGGTTTCTCCCCTTCCACCAGCACCTTCACCACCGGCATCACCACCTCAATCTGCTTCTGCTCCTCCAGCGTCAAACCGGACGGCGGCTCAATGATGATGTCCCGGGACTCCACCTCCTCCCCCTCCGCGTGGATCTCCAGGCGGTGGCGGCCCGCTTCCACCTGATGGAACGTGGCCACGCCCTCGTCATCCGTCACGGCGATCTTGGGATCCGAGAACAGGACCACCGGCGTGCGGCGATACGGCCGGCCGGTGAGGGAGTTGAGGACGGACAGGTGGAGAGCGGAGAGGACCACGCGGTCGCCTTCACGGGTGAGGGACGTGGTGTAGAGCCGCTCGGTCACGGGCGCCGCCGCGTGCTCCGCGGTACCGGCATTGTCCGGCGAGAGCCCGCGAGCCACGCGGGTGATGGCCGCGCGTCCGCCGTCCACCATGCTCCGCAGGTCATCCTGCAATGTGACGGCTGCAACGGCGATCGCATGGGCTGTGCCGCGCGCCAACCGGCCGCCGGCGCGGACAGTCCCGCGGGCCGCCGCGTCCGCGGCATCCCTGCCCGTACGCCAGGCGGAGACCAGAGCAGACCCTGTCCGGTCCGGAACCTGCTGAATCAAGGCGGCTGCGGGCCGGGCTACGCGGTCCGTCACCCGGAGACCCACGCGCGCGGAGCGGGCGACCGTGCCGTAGAGCGCGCGGGCCGCCTGCGTCCGGACCGCGCGATCCGCCTGCCGGACGGATCCGGCGGTGCGGGCGGCGGCATCCAGCGCGCCGTTAAGCGCCAGGCGCGCGGGGTTGACCACCGTGCGGCCCAGCCACGCCACAGCCGCGTTGCCGGAGTAGCGCAGCCGCAGGTCCGGCACGCGGAGACCGGTCGCAACCTGCCGGACAGCTACGACCATATCTTCTCCCGCCCGCCCGGCCGTCAGGACTGCGCGGGCAAGGGGCGCCGTAATGCTGCGGCCTGCCCAGGCGAGGACCCCGCCGCCAACGGATTGAACGGCGCTCACGCCGCGCATGGCCAGGGACGCAGCGCCGTCCGCGGCGGAGCGGATCGTCGCTGCGGTACGGCCGGCGGCCGACCGGATCCAGGAAACGGGCTCCGTGACAGCGCGCGTGCCATGCAGGATGCCGTTCAGGATACGGTCTTCCGTCACCCGGACGCGCTCATCCCGGCTCTCCTCTTCCGGCAGCTGGAAACCCTGCACGGGCGCGCTCCCCATCAGGCGATCCTCCCGGATGCGGCGCTCCAGATCCAGCGTGATGTCCGGCGGGAGTTGCGGCGTTCTAGGTGAAGTCGGCTGGGTCGTCTCCGGTTCCAAGGGAGAACCAGGCGGAGGCAGGGACGGCGCGGGCCGATCGGATCCCGCGGGTACAGTGGGCACCAGGCGGATCACCACGGGCGGGCTGCGGCGGCTGCCGCCAGAAACCGTCGCAGACGCACTGACCGCTTCATCCCCTCCCTCCTCCTGCGCAGAACGGTACACCAGGCCGATGTCCCGCACCTTCAGCTGGCCGCCGGTGGCAAAGGCGATGGACCGGCTGAGACCGGCCGTGCCCTCATAGCCATCCGGCGCCGTGACCGTGAGGATGAAGCTGCCGCTGGAGACAGGCAGGAGGTTATAGAGGTAGCGGCCGGAGGCGTTAGACTGGCGGGTGACGTCCAGCGTGCCGCCCGTGGCGGAGGTGCCGCGCAGGCGGAGCGTCACGCCGGAGAGGACGCCGGACTCGTTCCCGTCGCGCACGCCGTCCTCATCCAGGTCCAGGAACACAGCGCCCGTCAGCGTGGAAGCCCGGACGTAGCCAAACCGCACGGTCACCGTTCCGCCCGTGCCCACCACGTTGCTGCCGCTGCTGTTGAAGCGCGTGCGCAGGTACCCCGTGGGCGCCACACCGCCGTTCACGGTCACCGTGTATCCGGCGGCCGTGGACACCGGTACCGCGAACGCGGCGGATCCGGTAGCGCTGGTGAGACGAGAGAGACTGAGGGCGGCGCCGGTGGCGGTGGTGCCGGAGACGGCCACGGTCTGACCGGAGAGGCCGGTAGTCTCCCCGCCGTCCTGTACGCCGTCTCCGTCTTCATCCTCCCACACGATGCCGTGGACGGTCCCGTAACCGGTCAGCCGGAAGAGGCCAAAGAGCGCGGACGGCGCGTGCTGGCCCAAGGACACCGTGCGGCTGAGGGCGGAGGACGTGGTGGCCTGGAAGCCGCTCGGCACGGTGAGCGTGAGCGTGTAGGCGGACGTGCCGTAGGGCACGGAGTGGAAGGCGAACGCGCCCGTGGACGTGGTGGTGGCGGTGAGGTTCAGCGCGCCGCCGGAGGCGGTGGTGCCCGTGAGCGTCACCGTGGCGCCGGAGTAGGCGGCCGTCTCCCCCGGATCCCGCACGCCGTCCCGGTCGCTATCCAAGAATACCGCGCCGGACATGGTGCCGTACCAGGTGTAGCCGAAGTTCGTGGTAATCCGGGTGCCCCCCTGGCCGATGGTGATGCCGGAGTTGGTGAAGGCAGTGGCGCGGTAGCCGGATGGCACCGTGGCGCTCACGATCCCCACCGTGTACTGGCCGCTTGCGGGCGGAAGCCACGTGAACGCGTAGCTGCCGGTGGAACTGGTCACGGCGGACTGGTTCACGGAGGCGCCCGTGGCGGTGGTGCCCAGGAGCGTCACCGTGACGCCGGAGAGGATGCTGGTCTCCCCGGCATCCCGCCGGCCGTTATCGTTCACGTCAATGTACACGGATCCCGTGGCGGTGGAGGGCAGCACGTAGCCGTAGCGGACGGTGATGGTCCCGCCTGTTCCCAAGACGTTGCCCCCGCTGCTGTTGAACCGCGTGCGGATGTAGCCCGTTGGCGTTGTGCCGCCATTGAGCGTCAAGGTGTACCCGGCGCTATTGGAGATGGGAACCACCAGCGCGCCGCTCCCGCCGCTGCCGCTGGTAGTCGATCGAGTAATGGACGCGCCCGTGGCCGTTGTGCCCGTGAGGCTTATGGACAGGCCTGAGAGACCGGTGGTCTCCCCCGCATCGCGCACGCCATCGCCATCCGTATCCACCCACGCGAGTCCGATCAGCGTTCCCGTACCGGTGGGAGACGCAGCCGTGAAGGTCCAGTTAGTTGTATTGCCGCTATCTGTGCAGCCTTCCGTATTGGTATAACACACGAGCGCTGCACCGCCGGTGGCGATCGAGTCCTTCACGTCCAGGTAGTCCAGGGTCTGCGTGCCGCTGTCCCCGTCCAGGAGCAAGCGGGCGCCGGAGCCGGTGCGGGTGGAACGGAGGGAGAGGAGGTTTCCCTGCAGGCCGCGGAGGGTGAGCGCGCCGGAGACGGCCTGCACCCCGTTATGGGCAAGGAACAGTGTTCGGGCCGCGCTCACGACTCTGCTTAGATTGTGGAACACCGTCGAGCCGGAGAGCGTCTGCGTCCCCGAGCCATCCAGCGTCACCGTGCCGCTGCGCTTGGTGAAAGTCCCGCCCTGATTCCAGAAGTTACCGGCAAGATTGATGGAGTAGCTGGAGCCTGACACGTCCAGCGTGCCTCCCGCCCCGATGAGGAGGTGGTTGTTCACATCAAGGTTGCCGCCAAGCGTCACAGCCCCGCCGGTCGCGGTGAGGTTGTAGAACGCGGAGGACTCCGTGAGTGTCTTGGCTGAGCTCTTGGCGAAGATCACCGTCCCCGTGCCGGAACTGAACGCGCCGCCGGTCCTGGTCCAGCTTCCGGAGAGCGTCAGCGTCTGCCCGCCGTCAAAGCTCAGCGTGCCGCCGGAAATGGTGAGCGAACCGGACATGGACAGCCCCAGCGCGGGCAGCTGGAACACCGCTGATCCGGTAGATCCCAGGACCATGTGCTGCTGATTCACGGCGAACGCCTTGAGCCTCCTGGTAGACCCCGCCGCGTCGTACCAAATTGTGGAATTCTGGAAGATCTTGTCCGGCCCGCCCGTGAGCGTCTCATCGCCGGTCAGTCTCAAGACTGTGCCCGTTCCCACCTCAAAGCGGTCATTGACCGTCAGGTGGACGCCGTTGATATCCAGCGTCCCGCCGGTCAGGAAGAAGTCCTGGCCGGACGTGTTGAGGCTGAGGACGCCGCTGAGCGTGAGCGTGCCGGAGGGTTTGGCCACCTTCCACGTACCCGTGACCACCGTTCCGCCGGTGCTCGTGTACAGCTGCCCGCCAGTGCCGGCGAACGTCATGGCGGCCGAACCGCCGTCCGCCGCGCTCAAGACCCGGACGTTCCCCTTGGGCTGCAGCGTGCCGGTGGCCACCAGCCCGTTATCAACCACCAGCGTCCCCAGGACGTTGAGGGTATCCCCGGCGCTCACCGTGAGGGTGTTGTTATGCGTCTTCTGCACCGTCAGGTTGTTGAAGGTCTCGGTGGCTGCCACGTTCACGGTGGAAGAGCTGCCGTCAAAAATGACGGTACCGCCGTTGTGGTTGAACGTTCCGCCGGCCGTGTGCGTCCATGCGCCGGCCACGTTCATGGTGGTACTGGGCGCCGTGAGCGTCCCGCCGCTGAGCGTGAGGCCGCCGTTGATGTCCGCGGCCGTGGACCCCAGCGCGAACGTGCCGTCCGCTATCTCCACGCTGCTCTCAAAGAGCACCGTACCCGCGCCGCTCCCCGTGCACGTGGCCAGGGGATTGAGCATGACCACCCGGCTCAGGTCCGCGGCGGCCTCCAGGACGCAGCTCTGCCCGGCCGACCCGTTGATCATGAGCGTGCTGGGCGTGGTGTGATAGCCGGTTGCCGGCGGCTCCACCTGTATGGCTCCGCGCGCATCCACCGTCCCGGTGTCTAACCCCCCACCATTCCAGGTTAACGTGCTCAGCACCACCCACGTATCCCCGGTCCCCATGATGATCCTGGTGCCTCCGTTCTCCAGGATCAAGTTGTAGAACGTCTCAGAGACGTTCACATCGGCGGTATACCCGTTGCCCCCCGCCATTTTCACCGTCCCGCTGCCGTGATGGAACACGCCGCCCTCCGTGTGGGTGAACGCACCACCGACGCTCAACTGGTAGGAGGTGGAACGGAAGAGCCCTCCATCCTGCGTGAAGCGTCCGTTGGTGGGTATACTCACAAGACCCGATCCGCCCCAGAAGGTTCCGCCGCTCTGGGTATAGTGAGCGTTCAAGGTGATGGTGTTGCTCCCCTGGATGAGCGCGCCGGAGGCGGCGCCCATGTGCAGGTAGCTCGTGGTTAGCGTGCCACCCAGACTCAAGACACCTCTCTGCTGCACGGAGAGTCGCTTGCCTGACACCACGGTTACATTGCTCGAACTGGTCGTGTAGAGTGATGAAATGTCACTGTCTCCGTTATTGTCAGCCACCAGGAGATGTGCTGATGTTACCGGCTGTCCAAGATTGCTGCCGCCCGTCCCGCTCTGGATCACCAGCGTGTCTCTGATCAGCGTCATGCCGGTCATGGAGCCGCCGGAGCCGTGCGAGACGGTCACCGCCTTCTCCGTCTCCCCATCCAGATACAGCGCGACGACTGTCCCGCCGGTGAGCGACGATGCATTGATGCCGCTCAGGCTGAAGTACCCGTTGCCGTCCGTATCCGTTGTTGCCGCAGCGGCCGCGCCGTTCAAGCTCACCGCCACCGTCTTACTTGCCAGTCCCGCGGTCGCGCCGGTATTGGCGAACACCCGGCCGGAGATGCTGAAGAGCTCGTTCCAGTTGGTGTTATTGCCGCTGTCCGTGCATCCCTCCGTGCTGATGGAACACAGCAGCGTCGCGCCGCCGCTCGCATTCGAATCCTTCACGTCCAGGTAATCGATGGTCTGCGTTCCAGAGTCACCGTCAAGCAGCAACCGGGCACCGCTGCCAGCTCTCGTTGACCGCAGGCTCAAGAGATTGGCGCTTGCGCCACGCAGCGTCAGTGCGCCGGATGCGGCTTGCCGACTGGTGTAATCGAAGAACAGAGTCCTCGCGGAGCTGACAATGCGAGAAAGGTTGTGGAAGACGGTGGATCCGGAGAGCGTCTGTGTTCCCGAGCCGTCCAGCGTCACCGTGCCCGATCGCTTCACAAAGTCACCGGCATTCTGGATGTTGCCCGCCAAAGTAATGGCGTAGTTACTACTGGAGACATCCAGGGTCGAGCCGTTCAAGGTAAGGTTGCCATCTACATCGAGGTTGGAGCCGAGGGTGAGGG
>CAZWIA010000022.1:0-18336 GCA_964633955.1 uncultured Candidatus Peribacteria bacterium
CGAGAATCCTTCTGTGTTGGGAAAGATGGAGAGAAAAGCGAGATGTTTCTCATCTTCCCAGATTCTGTGGCAGGGTGCGTCGCCAGAGACGATTTTGCAGAACACGCAGGATTCCATGGGCTAATGGTAGCTCATGCGATCTTCTTGAGCATCTCGATATATCGATCTGCGTAGCCACACTTCTCGTAGAATGCATGCGTCCCGGTATTGGGAGCGAAGCATCCAACTCGGATGTATTCGCAATTCTTCTCCCGCAAATACGTTTCCATCCTTTCCATAAGAGCGCGTCCGGCACCTTGCCCGCGATGCTTCTGGGAAACGACCAGTTCGAGGATGTTTCCTTCCTTGGCAGGATAGTGATCGAGCGCGTCATCGGGATCTTCATTCGGGATGATTCCTGCAATGAAGCCCAAAAGTATGTCCTGTTCTTCGGCTACAAATATTTCCCCCTTGTCATGCCTGACTTTCTTAAGAAGATGATCGATATACTGCGCGACATCAAAATCTTCGATGTTCCGGATTCTCTTCAATGGATCCATGGTAGAGAGATGCTCCTGCAATTCCGCCATCAGTTGCAGTAGTACATCTCGATCTGCCGGTGCATAGGCACGTATAGTTGTCATGGTGCAGGTGAGGTTGCAGTATTAGGTTTCGCCGCAAGAAAGACAAATCCCTCCGTCGTTCCGGATTCATCTCGGCGCACAAATCCTGCCCCCTCAAAACAACGCAGGCTCGCAGGATTGTCCTTCTCGATCTCCACCTTGAGTTCACGAATATGAGAAACTGTTTCGTCGCTCAGCAACGAACGAAGAATAGATTGCCCCATTCCCTTGCCGCGCACGTCAGGCCGGACGAAAAGACTCATCCACGCCGCGCCGTCGCCACTCTCCTCAATATCAACGACGCCGACAGATTGACCACCATCGAGCGCCACAAAGCACCGCCTGCCGGGTGACGAGCGCTGGAGTCGCAGCAAATGCACTGCATCACAGCCGAGCCATTGTTGCGAAGCATCTTTCGACCAGTGTTCCACCTCTTTCACGCGATCTTCATCCAGAGGAACGAATACAATCGGTATATCCACTCCGCAGTCTCGCAATGTGGCTCGGAGAGCGGAGACATCGTTCTTTTCGTCATCATGCCAGTACGTCTTCATTCCCATCTGTGCGGGCACTTCAAGATTCTTCTCTTGGTTATCGATGAAGATCGCTTCCTCCGCTTTGCATCCAGCCCTGCTGAGAGCCGCATCGAAAATTGTTGTCGTTCCATCGCGCTTCGATGCATGTTCTGTCGCGGAAACGACAATAGGATCAAATAGCTTTTCGAGTTGCATGTCGGCTGCCAGAAGATCCATCCGTTCGCGGTTGTTATCCGTGATGATGCCGAGGCGATAGCGAGGAGAGAGGAATCGTGCCAGATCAAACATTGCGTCGTTCTTGGGTACCTTGCGCATCATCTCCTTGAGAAGATCGTCATTTGCAGGAATCTTGAAAGCAGCACACATTCTCTTCCATACATCGCTCATGGAAATCCGCCCCATGTTGAGTGCTTCAATATCTTCTCGGTAACTAGCGAAGACTTCTTGAACGGGTAACCCGGGCACCAGTTCACAGAGATTTTTACTCATGGTGAGCGAGCCTTTGGCATCGGTCGTCAGGACGCCGTCGAAGTCGAAGAAGATTGCTTTTATCATGCATCTGAAATTGTAGCAGAAAATCTCTCACTGCCATACTTTTATAATTCGTCAATTTCCGCTTCAACAAGCCCTGTTCCAGTGTCACATTTGTAACATTCAGCCCCGACCGTCTTGCCCTCCGTTCTCTAAAACCCTACCTTCAAAAACGTTGTCTGGGACTCAAAGGTAAAGTTCACGACCGTACTGCCCAGCCAACAACCTGCCTGTTGTTCTGTTGTGCGTGCGCAGGTTGTCCCCCGAAGCTTCCAGAGAAGCGCAGGGGGACGTACACTGATGTGGTATGTGGTATGTCTACGTTCTGAAGATCCTAGGTACCGTGGCCGCCGTCATCGTCTTTGTGGCTGCGGCGTTCATCTTTGGCGTACCGCAGGCACCGCTGCCTGATCGCAAACCAAACCGGGAAACCCTGACCATCCTCCTTATCCTGCTGGGGCTCATCTGCCTGATCATTGTTCCAGCGGTGCTCCTCACGCCACCGCTCCCGCCCCGCCCAGCCGTTCCGCTTCCTTGAAGATCCGCTGCAGCACCGCCGCGTCAACGTCCTCCAGCCGCTTGAACCGGATGCAGCTCTTGCCGATCGATGCCTTGGGCAGATCCGGTTTGTACTTCTCCGCCACGTAGCGCTTGCCGTCCAACGCGCAGATATAAAGGGAGATGTAGTGCTTCTGGGACGCGAGTGTGAGCAGCGCCCAATCCCCCTCCCGGCCGCTGGCGTACTTGTAGCGGTATGGACCATACGCCAGCATGCCGGCCAGCAGGAGCGGCTTCAGCGCGGGAACTGTCTTGCGGATCAATCGATCGAGCTCCCGGATCTGGCTCCTCCACGACTCCTCCAGTGAGGCGATGTACTGGGCCGGGGTGGTGGCGTTGCTACTTGTGCGCATGAGGAGGGGAAAGCCGGACCCAGGATACCACCTTTGCCACACGAAGGAGCTATAGACCCGACCGGATCTGGGACGTACCGGCCTGTTCCGGCTACACTGCCTCTATGTCAAAGCTGGTCTTGGATCTCCACCCCATCTTCCGGGACGGCAAATCCGTCTCCCAGGAACTGGGCCGGGTGATCCATGAAGCGGTCTCAAAGCGCATCCGCCTGGTGGAGATCATCCCCGGCAAGGGAACGGGGCAGTTGCGGCGCCGCGTGATCCGCTTCCTCCACCAGCCGCACATCAAGCGCCAGATCCACCGCATGGAGATAGACGAGCGCAACCACGGCCGCATGTTCCTGCACTTCAAGCATGAGGATCCGTACGCCAAGCGGTGACACGCAGCCATGACTTCATCACGCGTCATTCCCTCCCGCATCTGCACAGCCGCACTACGCACATGTCCCATATCCTTCCGACCGATCCGCAGGCCCCTGATCCCGCCGCCATCGCGCAGGCCGCGGCCCTCCTTCTGAACGGGGGCCTGGTGGCGTTCCCCACGGAGACGGTGTACGGCCTGGGCGCGGACGCGACCGATGAGCGCGCGGTGCGGTCGGTCTACCGCGCTAAAGGCCGGCCGAGTTCCAATCCCCTCATCGTCCACGCCGCGCGTACGGAAGAAGCACGAGCGATCGCAGACCATTGGCCGGATGCCGCCGCAAGGCTGGCCGATCGGTTCTGGCCGGGACCGCTCACGATCGTCCTCCCGCGCCGCATAGGCACAGTGCATCCTGCGGTTTCAGCCCACGGCCCCACGGTCGCCCTCCGCGTCCCCAGTCACCCGGTCGCACTCGCCCTGATCCAGGCGAGCGGCCGGCCCATTGCCGCGCCCAGCGCCAACCGGTCCGGCCACACGTCCCCCACCCGGGCCGAACACGTAGTCATGAGCCTGGGAGACGCAGTCCCGCTGATCCTGGACGCCGGGCCGCTCCCGGGCGGGATTGAGTCCACGGTGATCGACCTTTCCGGCGCCCGCCCGCGCCTGCTCCGGCCCGGTCTATTGTCGATCGAGCGGATTGAGCAACTGATCGGAGCGACGGAGCGCCCGGAGATCCGTGCCGCATCGAGCGACGACGGACTGCGCTCGCCGGGACTTCTGACCAAGCACTACGCACCGAATACACCGCTCATCCTCTCCTCAAATATCGAAGCTGCACTGGAAAAGTACCGGAACAAGGAGCGCATCGGCGTGATCACCCTGCAGCCGGTTAGCCCCCAGGTACACGCTACGGTAATCGCATTGCCCAAGAATCCGGACAGCTACGCCCGGGAGCTCTACCACGCGCTGCATGAACTGGATCGAGCTGGACTCGACCGCATCATCGCGGAACTGCCGCCGGAGACGGACGCGTGGCTGGGAATCAGGGATCGGCTGCAGCGGGCGGCGGCGTGAGACATCACCCTGGCTCATCCTGCGCCTCCTCATACTGGCGCTGGGCGTCCGTCTTCTTCTGCTCCCTGTCCTGTGAAACCAGCCGGTCCGGCGTGGGCTTGGTATCCGCTTCCTGCACCCGGCTCTCCTCCTCTTCCTTGTGCGTCTGGGTCTTGAAAGCGGCGTCCTTCCTGTCCACCTGCTTCCGCAGCATCTCCCGCTTGAGACGGGCCAGTTCCTGCTTCTGCTTCACCGTACGCAACTGCTCTTTCTTCTCCTGCTTGCCGTGATCAGACCGCTCCAGCGCCCGGCGGGAGGAGAGGGAGAGCTCGATCTCGTCGTCATCGTAGGCCATGGGAAGCAGTATACTCCTCTGTAAAGCAGAGAACTCTATTCCGCATTCGCCCTTCATGATTCATACTCCCTCGCGTTCGTGCCTCCTTAGCTCAATTGGATAGAGCGTCGGTCTTCGGAACCGAAGGTTACAGGTTCGAGTCCTGTAGGAGGTACCACGAATTCAGCCAAGCTCTTAGGGATTTCACGGATCGAACCCTTAGCTCGCCGAAGGGTTCGAGTCCTGTAGGAGGTACCACCTTCACCGCTCATCGCAACATCACCGGTACACGTCTCTCCGGTGACCAACCTTCACAACCTCAAAGCGGTCGTCTTCCAGCTTCCGCAGCAGCAAGCGATACGGTCCAATGCGCAGCCGGTGCGTGACGTGGGCGATCCCCCGTAACGGCTTGAGGAGCGCGGAAAAGTCAGGGTGATGCTTCAGCTCGCGCAGCTTCTCCCGTATACGCTCCTGTTCCTTAAGAGGCAGAGCCGCAAACAACCGAGCCGCGTACGTGGTGAAGACGAACGCGGGCATCAGATGACCAGATCGGATGGGCCGCTCTCAACGGAACGCCTGAATTCTTCCTCCAAGGCCTCCCGGTTGCGGTACATCTCGTAGTCCTCCAGGTACTCATCAATCGCGGCCTGGTTTTCCTCAAAGTACGGCAGCACCACGGCCCGGGGCTTGCCACGGCTGGTGACGATGACCGTCATCCGGGTCACCCATTCCTGCAGCTTGCCCACGCTCCGCTGCAGTTCCGAGGTGGTGATGATGCGTAACATATGTATCTGATTATATAGCAAATATCATAGGATTCAATATTGACCCCTCAGTTTATCACTCTATACTACTGAGTGCTAATCCCCGGAATCCGGTCGATTCTCCCCTCTCTATGGACGCACAGCGCTTCACCACCAAAGCCGCGGAAGCCATCCAGGGCACCATGCAACTGGCGGGCAGTCTGAGCCAGCAGGCACTCACGCCCCTGCACCTCCTGCTGACCCTGGTGAACCAGCGGGACGGGCTGATTCCCACGCTGCTCCAGAAGCTGGAGCGCGATCCGCAGGCGCTCTCCCGCACGCTCCAGGCTGAAGTGGCCAAACTGCCTCAGGTGAGCGGCGGCGGCACTCCGTACCTCACGCCGGAGATGCAGAGCGTGCTGAGCCAGGCGGAGACGGAAGCGGGCAAACTGCGTGACGCCTACGTGTCCACGGAGCATTTGTTCCTGGCGCTGCTCGACCAATCCCCCATTCAGAAGCTGCTGCCGCTGGAGCGCGACCGGGTCCTTGCGGAGCTGGCCGCCATCCGCGGCAACCAGCGCGTGACCGACCAGGATCCGGAGGGCAAGTACCAGGCACTGGAGAAGTACGCGCACGATCTCACGGCAAAGGCGCGGGAGGGGAAGATCGATCCCGTCATAGGGCGGAACGAGGAGATCCGCCGCATCATGCAGATCCTCACCCGCCGGACCAAGAATAACCCCGTCTTAGTAGGCGAGCCGGGCGTGGGGAAGACGGCCATCGTGGAGGGACTGGCCAAGAAGATCGTGGACGGCGATGTGCCGGACACCATCCAGGGCAAGCGGGTGCTGGCGCTGGATCTGGGCGCCATGATCGCCGGCACCAAGTACCGCGGGGAGTTTGAGGATCGGCTCAAGGCGGTGATGAAAGAGATTGAGGACCGGGATGACGTGATCCTGTTCATTGATGAGCTGCACACCATTGTAGGCGCGGGCGCGGCGGAAGGCGCCATGGACGCCGGAAACATCCTCAAGCCGGCACTCGCGCGCGGCACGCTCCGGACTATCGGCGCCACTACGCTCCGGGAGTACCGCAAGTACGTGGAGAAGGACGCAGCGCTGGAACGGCGGTTCCAGCCGGTCTCCGTGGAGGAACCGTCCGTGGAGGACGCTGTCTCCATCCTGCGCGGCATCAAGGAGAAGTATGAGGTGCACCACGGCGTCCGGATCCGGGACGCGGCCGTGGTGGCCGCGGTCACGCTCTCCCACCGGTACATCACAGACCGCTTCCTGCCGGACAAGGCGATCGACCTCATGGACGAAGCCGCTTCCACGCTGCGGATTGAGATCGCCAGCAAACCTACGGAGCTGGACCGCCTGGAGCGGCGCGTGCGGCAGCTGGAGGTAGAGCGGGAGGCGTTAAAGAAGGAGGAAGACGAACCGTCCAAGCAGCGCCTTGAGGTGCTGGAGAAGGAACTTTCCGAGCTCAAGGAGGAACAGCGGAGCCTGGAGCTGAAGTGGCAGAACGAGCGCCGGTACATTGACGCACTGAAGGAGGCGCAGGCCGACCGCGACCGCCTGAAGGAGGAATCCGCCCAGGCGGAGCGCCGGGGAGACCTGCAGCGGGTAGCGGAGATCCGCTACGGGCTCATACCGGCGGCTGAGCAGCGGATCACGCAGGCGGAGGAAGAGCTCCGGAAGCTGCGCTCGGAATCCGCGCTCCTCAAGGAGGAGGTCACGGAAGAGGACATTGCCAAGGTGGTTGCCCGCTGGACCGGGATTCCGGTGACCAAGATGCTGTCTGAGGAGACAGCCCGCTTGGCCCGGATGGAAGAGGAGCTGAGCGGGCGCGTCATCGGGCAGGAGGAAGCTATCCGCGCCGTGAGCAACGCCGTGCGCCGCAGCCGGGCGGGGATCCAGGAGGAGAACCGGCCCATCGGGTCCTTCATCTTCCTGGGGCCGACCGGCGTGGGGAAGACGGAACTGGCCCGGGCGCTGGCGGATTTTCTCTTCAACGACGAGCGGGCCATGATCCGCATCGACATGTCCGAGTACATGGAGCGCCACGCCGTGGCCCGCCT
Organism: uncultured Candidatus Peribacteria bacterium; assembly: GCA_964633955.1. Lineage (GTDB taxonomy): Bacteria > Patescibacteriota > Gracilibacteria > Peribacterales > Peribacteraceae > JAQBQQ01. Next base: position 7,152 of record CAZWIA010000022.1, read on the forward strand.
GATCGGCTCCCCGCCGGGCTACGTGGGGTATGAGGAGGGCGGCCAGCTCACGGAGGCCGTGCGCCGCCATCCGTACGCCGTGGTGCTGTTCGATGAAATTGAGAAAGCCCACCCGGAGGTCTTCAACGTCCTCCTGCAGGTGCTAGATGACGGCCGCCTCACGGACTCCAAAGGCCGGACGGTGGACTTCAAGAACACGCTCATCATCATGACGTCCAACATCGGCTCCCGGGAGATTGCGGAGTACGCCGGTCAGACCGTGCTGCAGAACAAGGCCGTGCATGACCTGCTGCGCGCCGCCTTCAAGCCAGAATTCCTCAACCGGATTGATGACATCATCGTCTTCCAGCCGCTCACGGAGGCGCAGATCCGGGAGATTGTGGCCCTGCAGGTGGACCGGGTCAGCCGCCGCCTGCAGCAGAGGAACATCCACCTGACCGTGACGCCGGCGGCCATGGATCTCCTGGCGTCGCTGGGCTTTGATCCCAGCTTTGGCGCGCGCCCGCTCAAGCGGGTGATCCAGAGCAAGATCTTAGACGAGCTCTCCCTGCAGATTGTGGAAGGCAAGGTGAAGGAAGGAGAGAGCGTGACGGTGGACGTGAAGGACGGGGGATTCGTGCTCCGCGGGAAATCACAGTAAAACGTCAGGGTGCTCAAAGGTGATATTAGAGCACCTTTTAACGTCTTAACCTCTTCACATGGCGCTCTTTCCTTGCACATAGCGTCGCGCGGCGCAGAATGGAAAGCAATTTTCCATCCTCCCCCATGAAGCGTCTCATCCTTCCCGCCCTGCTCCTCCTGAGCCTTCTGGTCGCCGTGCCCGTCCTGGCCGCCACGGTGGGGGACCCGGCTGGCGTGCCGGAGACCGTGCCTGACGACCTCTACGTGGCGCACCGGACGCTCACCCTGCAGGCGACGGTGAACGGGGACGCGATCATTGCTGGAGGGGAAGTGACGGTGAACGGTCCGGTGGCCCAGGACCTGCTGGCGGCCGGCGGAACCGTGACTGTGAACGGTCCGGTGGAAGACGATATCCGTGCCGCCGGCGGAACGGTGACGCTGGCCGGCCCTGTGGGCAGCGACGTGGTGGCGGCAGGCGGCAAAGTGGTCCTCACCCAGAGCGCCAGTGCATCCGGGGACGCGCTCCTGACCGGCGGCGAGGTGCAGCTGCTCGGCCGCGTGCGGGGGAACCTGAGAGCGGGCGGAGGAACAGTGGTAGTGGATGGTATTGTGAACGGTGACGCGGAAATTACCGCGGAAGACGTGACGGTGAACGGCACCGTGCGCGGCAACGCCAAGATTCACGCCCAGCGTCTGACCGTGGGACCGCAGGCGCGCTTTGAAAAGGACCTCACGTACGTGAGCAACCAGGAGCTGCAGTTTGGCAGCGGAACAGTGATGGGCGCCGTGCGCTACCAGGCTCGGCCGGATGATCCGGACGCCCGGCCCGGCGGCGCTGCGGGCGCCTTTGCTGGTGCCTTCTCCGTGTTCCACCTCCTCTCCACTGCACTCATCGTGCTCATCCTCCTGCTCCTCAACCGCACGTTCCTGCCCACGGCCGCTGAGCGCCTGCGCCGCGAGCCGCTGTGGAACGCGTTCTACGGCCTGGTGTACCTGGTACTCACGCCAGCCGTGAGTCTGCTCCTCATGATTACGCTCATCGGCCTGCCGCTGGGCCTGGCGCTCCTTGCGGGCTACATCTTCTCCCTGGTGTTCCTGCCGGCGGTGACGGCCGTGGTGCTTGCGTTCACGGCAGAACGGCATGTGGGACGCACGTGGGGCACGGGCATCCGTCTGCTCGTGAGCATTGGCATGGCCATTGTCCTGCGCCTGCTGTGGCTCATCCCGATCATCGGGTGGGCGGCATGGGTCTGCATCCTCTTGGCCGCGCTGGGCGCGGTGCTCGCCACCAAGCTGGAGCGGCTGCAGGCGCTGCGGTAGGTCCGGTCGCACAGTCCGGCTTCTCTCCTTCTTGCATCTCCGCACGATGCGGCGCTCCCACCCGAGCGCCGCTCTGCGCAGCCCACGTGTTGCTGCACGAAAAAGCGGCCCGGAGGCCGCTCTTCCTGGAAGTCCTTATCTCTTCTTCTTGGCGGCCTTCCTCTTGGTCGTCTTCTTGGCCGTGGTCTTCTTGGCCTTCTTAGCTGGCTTCCTCTTCTTGGTTGCCATGAGACAGAGAGGGGAAAGAAATAACTTGGACGATTCTACGATCGATGACGGCGGCATGGAAGAACTTCATGCAGCAGAGAAAAAAAATTGTGATGATGTTATCGAACGGCAGCACGCGCGCGCATCACGGGTGTCCCGCTGTGCGACGTGCGGAGACCCGATGTCACTTCACCAACTGGATGGTGTACGTCTGCCGGGACGCGCTGGGCGTGAGCTTGGGATCCCGACCGATCACCACGACGTAGCTGCCGGCGGGATACACGTAGCTGCTTCCGCACGCCGGACCGTTGAAGCCGCTCAGATCCACATTGGCCAGCGGGAAGATCATGCAGCGCAGCCCCTCAGACACCAGACGCAGCGTCATGCTGCGTCCCTCTTCTCCCTTCTTGAGACCGGTGACGGAGAACGCGTAGAAGTCCTGCAGATCGCCGGCGTTCATCCACTCGGTACGCACGGGCTTCATGAGAAGATCTTTGGCCTGGGAGAAGCCGTCATTCCCGGTGGAGACGCCCGTCTTGGCGGCCACGGAGAAGCTGGACTCCGGATCCGGCGTCTGCGTGCGCAGCTGGTAGGTGCCGGGCGTGATGAACGCGCGGATGGCGCAGGTGCGGCCTTCCTGGTAGCCGGTGTAGTACTCCAGTGAGAACCCGTCCTTATCCAGCGCGGAGAGCGTGCAGCTCACAGGACCGCGGCCGGACAGCTGGGAGACCCATACATCCACGGCGGTCTTGGATGCCACGGTGAACTGGTGCGTGACGCTCCTGCCGCCGGTCTCCTCCGTAAACGGGAAGGTGACCGTCTTGAACACCGGCGCGGTGGCAGCCGACAGGGACGAGGATGTGCTGCGCGCGGAAGAAGCGGACGCGCCGACCGTACTGGAGCTGCCGCCGGCGGAAGAGTGATCCTCCCTTAACGAGGAACCGGCGGAAGAGGATGACGCCGTCCGATCCACCAACTGCCTGCGCGCCTCAAGCCCGTTCCAGATGAGTGACGCCGCCTCCGCCCGTGTGATGGGCGTGCCGGGGTGGAACGAGAATCCTTCCCATCCCTTCAGCGGCAGGATGCCATAGGCGTAGGCCATGTGCACCGGCGCGGTGAACCACTGGCCGGACGGCACATCCACGAGCGGCGGCGGCACCACATCCTTGGCCGCACGGAGCGTGAGATCAAACTCCATCACGCGCATGAGCATCTTCACTGCTTCCGCCCGGCTCACCGGGTTGCCCGGCTTGAACGACCGGTCCGGGTAGCCGCCCACGAACTGCTGGCGCACCGCGTGGCACACGGCCGCCTCGTAGTACGCGCCGGCCACCACATCCGGGAAGCAGATCTTCTCCGGCTCCGCCGGTGCGCGGTTGAGCGCCCGGTAGAGCATGACCAGGAAGTCCGCGCGGTTGAGCCGGTCTTCCGGTCGGAACAGGCCGTCCGCGTTCCCCCGCACCACCTGCGTGAGCGCCAGCTGCCGGATGGCCTGCCCGTGCGGGTGGGTATCCGGCACGTCCGGAAAGGCGAGCGCGGCGCGGGTGGAAGCCGGCGCTGCGGCGAGGGCGCAGACCGTGAGGACGGACAGGACGGCAACGTGCTTGGGCATGTGAAGGGGGTGAGAGCGGCCCTCATCGTACGGTGAACACATCCGTTGCTCAATTTGCCGCTTCCCGGATCGCCTTGAGTACAGAGAGCGATTGTAGCACCGCATACGCCGCTTCCTTTCCCTTGTTGTGCGGATCGCGCGTGCGGGGCTCCACGTGGGCCAGATCGTTCACGTACAGGATCTCAAAGGCAAAGGGCAGCCGGTACCGGATCTGGATCTCCGCAATTCCCCGCGTGGTCGCTTCCGCGAGCAAGCGTGCGTGGTGCGTCTCTCCCTCCAGAATGATGCCCAGTCCGATCAGCGCATCGACCAATCCGCGGTGCGCGAGCTCCGCGCCGATGAGGGGGACTTCGAACGATCCGGGCGCCGCGTAGACCGTCACCTGGGCTTCCGGGAGCCCGGCCTCCCGCAGCACCTGACAGGCCCCCGCCACCAGCCGATCCATCTGCTCCTTATAATAGAAGGAGGCCACAATACCCACCTTCCAGTGGGGATCGGCCTGAATAGCCGAATTTGACGCTATTTCACGCTTCATGGGATGCGGGGGAATACCCGTCCAGCATACGCCGCACGTAGCGGCCAAGCACATCGGTCTCCACGTTCAGCCCGTCCCCCTCCTTTATAGTGCCGAGCGTGGTGATCGCCAGCGTGTGCGGTATCAGGGCTATTGTACACAATTGTTGTTCTAATTTTGCCACTGTCAGAGCCACTCCATCCAGTGCGATCGACCCTTTGAAGACCACGTACGGCAGCAGATCCGCTGGGAGTTCCACCGTGAGGAGGGCGGAGGACCAGGGTTCCGACGACGCCCCCACCGCCAACCCCTCCCCCGCGACGGGGGAGGGGGGAACGGAAGGTTTATTGAGTTCAGCGCGCAACGAATTCAGTACCGCTTCTAGATCTTCAAGCACTTGCTCATTCCGGAAACGCAGAAGCCGCACGCCTCTTCGTCTTAACTCTTCCTGGCGTTCTTGATCTTCCTCACGTTGAAACTGATGAATTTCGCCATCAAGTTCAACGCCGAGTCTCAGATCCTCACAATAGAAATCTATAATATCGTTTCCCACTGGACGCTGGCGCCGAAAATATACTCCGAGCTTCTCGTCTCTTATGGCATCCCATAGTACTGCTTCTGCTCGTGTCGGCTCTTTTCTCATCATCCTTGCTCGCTCTACAACCGTCTTCGGCGGGTAACGCAATTGATCCACACTACGCTCTACCCTCATCTGTGTTGCTCCCACCCCTAACCCCTCCCCCGTCGCGGGGGAGGGGTGCGAGCGTAGCGAGCGGGGAGGGGGCAGATTTTCAGAGAGGGGAGTTAGGGAGGGGACTCTCTCCGAGCGATGAGTCGCCGTGGCATCTGTCCTTATAAAAGAAATGACTCTCCCCACCCCCTCCACGTGCCCCTGGACCACGTGGCCTTCAAACCGGCCATTGGCCGCCAGTGCCCGCTCCAGGTTCACCCGGTCGCCAACGGCAAGCGCGCCCAGCTTGGTCCGGTCCCATGTCTCTTGCACCACGTCAAAGTGCAGAGCAGTCCTATCGAGTTGGGCCACTGTGAGGCAGGCGCCGGAGACCGAGATGCTGGATCCCTGCTTCACGTCATCAAAGATCTCCGGCCGCTCGAGCGTGAGCCCGGTCGGCGTCTTCTGAAGGATCTTGGCCGTGGTTTCCACGATGCCGGTGAACACCCACGGACTATAGAGGTGGGCTCATGGGTCGGGAAAGGGCTCGGCGCGGGACACAGACCGATCGGCCCTTCAATGCCCGTCCGCCTAAACCCTAGACATAGGTCTATTTTTTGTGTAAGCTGCGGCTCTGCCTCCGCGCGCCCGCGGGGCGTTTTTGTCGTCTTTGCGTCTGCGGGCAGATGCCCGCGCTGGACTCCACATTCGAACATTCCCTACTCCGTCCTATGGATAAGCTCGATGCCATCGTCGTCCGCGGCGCCAAGATGCACAACCTGAAGAACGTGGACGTACAGATCCCGCGCAACAAGCTGACTGTCATCACCGGCCTCTCCGGCTCAGGGAAATCCACCCTGGCCTTTGACACGATCTTCGCGGAAGGGCAGCGCCGGTACGTGGAGAGCCTGTCCGCGTACGCGCGGCAGTTCATCGCGCAGATGGAGAAGCCGGAAGTGGACAGCATTGAGGGGCTTTCTCCCGCCATTTCCATTGATCAGAAGACGGCACCAAGGAATCCGCGGTCCACCGTGGGGACAGTGACGGAGATCTACGATTACATGCGCCTCCTCTGGGCCAAGGCAGGCAGGGTGCATTGCAGCGTGTGCGGCCGGGAACTGCACAAGCAGTCCGCCAGCCAGATCGTGGAAACCATCGTCCGCATGCCGGAGAGCCGCAAGATCTTCCTGCTGGCTCCGGTGGTGACGGGCAGGAAGGGCGAGCACGTGAAGATCCTGGATGCCATCCGCCGGGAAGGGTTCGTCCGCATGCGGATAGACGGGCAGATCGTGACGGCGGATGAGGAAGTGAAGCTTGATCCCAAGCAGGCACATACGATCGAAATCGTGGTGGACCGCCTGATCCTCAGGGATCTTGACGCCAAGGAAGGCGAAGCGAACCCCAACCGGACCCGCCTGGCGGACTCCGTGGAACTGGCGCTCAAGAAGGGCGAGGGATCGCTCATCGTGCTGGACGCGGACACGGACGCAGAGACGCGGTTTGCGGAATCCTTCGTCTGCCCGGATCACCCGGACCAGACGGTGCCGGAGATCGAGCCGCGGTCGTTCTCCTTCAACTCCCCCCACGGGGCGTGCCAGGAGTGCCATGGCATCGGGTCCATCCTGCGCGTGGATGAGAGCGCGGTGATCCCCAATCCGCGCCTGTCGCTCGCGGAAGGCGCCATCCACCCCTGGGCCAGTTCCGCCAGCCGGATGGGCTTCATGGGCCAGATGCTGGAAGGCCTGGCCAAGCACCTGAAGTTCAGCCTGGACACGGCCTGGGAGGACCTGCCGGAGCAAATCCGTTCCGTGATCCTGCACGGCTACGACCGGCCGATCACCGTGACCATGAATACCTATAAGTTTGGCGGGACATATACCACCAACTTTGAGGGCGTGCTCCCAAACTTGGAACGGCGGCATGAGGAGACGGAGAGCAACTACATGCGGCAGCAGATAGAGGAGTACATGCTGGAGCTCCCCTGCCAGGCCTGCCAGGGCCGGCGCCTGCGGGCGGAGATCCTGGGTGTCACCGTGGGCGGCACGAACATCGTGGACGCGACCGGCCTCAGCATTGATGCGGCCAGACACTTCTTCCAGGCCTTGGTGCCCACTCAGGAGAACGCTGACAAAGATGTGAGACGTGAGACGAGAGACATGAGCAAAAGGAAGAAGGACACTCAAGACTCAAGTCTCAAGTCCCACATCTCAAGTCTCACCGCTTTTGAGTACGCCATCGTGAAGAAAGTCCTCCAGGAAATCCTGGCGCGCCTGACGTTTCTGGAGAACGTGGGCCTGAAGTACCTGACGCTCTCCCGGTCGGCGGCCACGCTCTCCGGCGGAGAGGCGCAGCGCATCCGCCTGGCCACCCAGATCGGCTCCGCGCTCCAGGGCGTGCTGTACGTGCTGGATGAGCCGTCCATCGGCCTGCATCAGCGGGATAACGCCAAACTCATCCGGACCATGCAGCACCTGCGGGACCTGGGGAACACCGTCATCGTGGTGGAGCACGATGAGGAGACCATTGAAGCCGCGGATTACCTGTTGGAGATCGGCCCCGGAGCCGGCAAGCACGGCGGATCCATTGTGGCCCAGGGAACGCCGGAGGAGCTGATCAGGAATTCCCGGTCCGTGACGGGGCAGTACTTAAGCGGCAAGCGCTCGATCGAGATCCCGCGCAAACGCCGGCAGGGGAACGGCCGGACCGTGCAGATCCAGGACGCGCGCCACCATAACCTGCAGCAGGTGGAGGCAATTTTCCCGCTGGGGACGTTCATTGGCGTGGCGGGCGTCTCCGGCTCCGGCAAGTCCAGCCTCATCCACGGCATCCTGGCGCCGGAGCTGCAGCGCACGCTCAACGGCGCGCACAGCCGGGGCCAGGACTTTGGTTCCATCACGGGCCTGGAACATCTGGACAAGGCCATTGTGATCGACCAGTCCCCCATCGGCCGGACGCCCCGCAGTAACCCCGCCACCTACACCGGCATCTTCACGGACGTGCGGGATCTGTTCGCCACGGTCCCGGAAGCCAAGCTGCGCGGCTACAAGCCCGGCCGTTTCAGCTTCAACGTGAAGGGCGGCCGGTGCGAGGAGTGCGAGGGCGACGGCCTGAAGCGGATAGAGATGCACTTCCTCCCGGACGTCTTTGTCACCTGCGAGCGCTGCCACGGCAAGCGCTACAACCGGGAGACGCTGGAAGTCACCTACAAGGGCAAGAACATCGCGGAGGCGCTGGATATGACCATCACGGAAGCGCTCACGTTCTTCGGCTCCATCCCCGCCATCAAGAATAAGTTGCAGACCCTGGAGGACGTGGGACTGGGCTACATCCACCTGGGCCAGAGCGCAACGACCCTTTCAGGAGGCGAAGCCCAGCGCGTGAAGCTGGCGACCGAGCTCACCAAGCGTGCCACCGGGAAGACGTTCTACATCTTAGACGAGCCCACCACCGGCCTGCACTTTGAGGACATCAAGCGCCTATTGGAAGTCCTCCAGCGTCTGGTGGACAAGGGCAACACCGTCCTGGTGATCGAGCACAACTTAGACGTGCTCAAGTCCGTGGATCACGTGATCGACATTGGCCCGGACGGCGGCTCCGGCGGCGGCCGCGTCATTGCCACCGGCACGCCGGAGGAGGTGGCGGACGTGAAGGAGAGCTACACCGGGCAGTACCTGAAGAAGGTGCTGGAGAAGAAGCGGTGATCTTTCGCGCTATCCCCTTTCGACCCGCGCCTCCGCGCGCGGGTCGGCCATTTTTTACGCAGGGAATGAATTCCCTGCCTACCGGTGAAACGACCAACCAAAAACCAAAAACCATCAACCAAAAACTGCCTGGCGACTGGTCGAACGACACCGTTCTTCCCTACACTAGCTGCGCATGTTCCTGCTCACGCCGGACGTTTTCCCGTGGGACCTGGCCATCGCCTTGGGCATGGCCGGATCGTTCGCCATCCTGGCCTGGAGCGTCCTCTCGATGAGGCTCGCCCGCAGGCTCCGGTCGCGGCTCCTCCTCGGATTCCTCGGTGTCTTGGGACTCCTCGGTTTCTCCACGCTCCTCTGGGGCAGCTTCATCGAACCCCGCATCATCACGGTCACCCGCGCGGCGGTCGCCTTGCCCTATCCCCAGCCGCTCAGGATTGCGGTGCTGAGTGACCTGCACGTGGGACACTACAGCAGCCGATCTTTCATCCAGCGGGTGGTGGACCGGACCAACGCGGAGCGGCCGGACTTGGTGCTCCTGGCCGGAGACTACATTCAATTTCACAACTCCTCGCTGGAAGACTTAGAACCCCTCAAGGACTTACAGGCCCCTATGGGCGTGTTCGGCATCCTGGGCAATCACGAGGTGGGCATGTACCGGCTCTACCACAACGGCCCGTTCGTGAAACGGGATCGTGAGCAGGAGATGACCGGTTTCCTGCGTAGCGTGAACGTGACCGTGCTCCGGAACGCGCAGGTCACCATTCCCACCAGCCGGGGACCGCTGATCATCGCGGGTATAGACGATCTCTGGACCGGACACGCGGACCTGGGCGCCGCGCTGACGGACATTCCATCACGCACGCCGGTCATCCTGATCACCCACAATCCGGATGTCATCCGGGAGACCCAGAGCCTGCGGGCGCATCTGATTGTTGCCGGACACACGCACGGCGGACAGATCCGGCTGCCGTTCTGGGGTCCGGTCCCGCGCCTCCCAACCCATCTGGGACAGGAATACGACCAGGGCCTCTTTCCCGTGGATCCGGACACCACGCTGGCCATTACGCGCGGTGTTGGCGCTTCTGGCCCGCGGGCAAGGCTCCTGGCGCCGCCGGAGATCCTGATGCTGGAGACGCGACCGTCGGGAAGCTGATCAAGGACGGACGAGAATATCGAATGTTGAATGTGGAATGTCGATCGATATTCGACATTCGATATTCCATATTCGCTTAAAACCAAGGAATTCGATATCTCTGCTCGGGTGACAGGCTGCATCCCCAGCGCGTAGAATAGCCCATCGACATGCCCTGGAAGGATGTAGCGACCCACTTGGCCCACCTGAAGCCCGCGGAACGCGACCGCGTGCGGGCCGCCTACGCCCTGGGCGAGCGCATCCACGCGGGGCAGACGCGGAAATCCGGCGAACCGTTCTTCACCCATCCGGAGGCTGTGGCTTCCCTGCTGGCGGACATCGGCGCGGATGCGGACACGCTCATTGCCGCGCTCCTGCATGACGCGTTTGAAGACACGTCCCTGACCGCCCCGGAGGTGGAGACGCAGTTTGGACAGACGGTGGTGCGGCTCATTGAAGGCGTGACCAAGCTGACGGCGGACGAGGTGGCGGAGCGGCCCACGCTGGACCTGCAGATTGAGACGCTGCGCAAGATGTTCCGGCTGATGGAGCAGGACGTGCGCATCATGCTGATCAAGCTCTACGACCGGCTCCACAACATGCGCACCATCCGGGCGCTGAATCCGGACCGGCAGCAAGTTATCGCCCAGGAAACGCTGGATGTATACGCCAAGATCGCGGACCGCCTCAGCATGCGCAACTTGCGGTATGAACTGGAGATCATCAGCCTGGAAATCCTGCAGCCGGAGGAGGCGGCGGCCCTCCTGCAGCTGCGTGAGCGCCAGGAAAAGCGCGGCCGGAAGCTGATGAAGGCCATACGGGAATACCTGGATCCGCACCTGCCCGCAGACCTGCATCTGCTGGATTTCCAGTACGAGCATCAGGCGATAGACAAACTGCAGGCGCTCCTGCGCGCGGAAGGATCTTCCGTGACGGGCGTGGCGGACATCTCTGTCATCTTCCTCTGTCCGAATGAGGATGCCTGCTACCGCATGCTGGGCGTGCTGCACCGGCTGTGGCGCCGGGAGATCCTCTCTTTCCAGGACTACGTCAATATCCCACTCATCAACGGTTACCGGGGCATCCACACCACGCTCCTCCTGGCGGACGGCACGCGCGTCCGCTGCAAGATGCAGACGCCGGAAATGCACGCCTACTCGGAGAACGGCATTGCCCTCTACTGCTTTGATAGCCAAGCCCGCGGCATCCAGTACTTCCTGCCCTGGACGGAGCGCATCACGTCCGTGGCGGAGGACACGCGCGGCCAGAGCAACGACTTCTGGGACAGCCTGCAGAGCGACATCCTGGGCGAGCTCATCACCGTGCACGGCACCGGCGACCGCATGGCGCTGGTCCCCCGGAACTCCACGGCGCTGGACGCCGCCATCTACCTCTACAACGGCGACGC
>CAZWIA010000023.1:0-17889 GCA_964633955.1 uncultured Candidatus Peribacteria bacterium
GGCGGCAGCACTGGTGCTTCCACGTCCCCGCTCTCCAGCCCCGCGGTGCTCTCGTTTGGGTCCGGCGATACGGCAGCAGCGCCGCCCGCCTGCGTGAAGTACGGCCGGGCCTGGTAGTGGCTGAAGTATTCCTCAATCCTCGGCTCCGGGCTTCCGTCCCAGATCAGGCGGAACCACTTCACCTTCATGCCCGGCACGCGCTGCCCGATCACCCGGGTCTGCCCCGGGGCCAGATCCGCGGTGTACTCGATCCGGTCGGCGGGGGGGCTCACGCGGTCCCAGATGAACGGGCCAATGACGATCGAATCCCGGTCGGCTTTCCTGGTGCCGTAGTAGAGGAAGTACGCCGTCTCCCCCACGGTATGCGTCTGCATGAGGAGGGGGCGGCCGGTGTCGTTTGTGAACCGCATGTCCGGCTGCGGCAGGTAGATGGTGGCATCCGTGCCCACCGGGCTGTAGTGGTTCACCACGTAGCTATGGTTGCGCCGGGAGGCGATCGGGAAGCCGCCCTCCCACACGCCACGATAGGCGGTGGAGGACACCTGGCAGAGTCCGCCACCGTAGTCCGGCACGGTCCGGTCACCCTTGATCACCAATTCCCGCAGGAAGCCCGCTTGTCCATTCACCGGCCCCAGCGTTTCCACAAAGGAGAACGTCTCCCCCGGCGGGATGAGGTGGCCTGTGAACTTCTTCAGCCCCGTGCGGATGTTGTGGATGCGGTTTTTGGGCGAGTTGCTGAAATCCGATTCACCCACCGCCACCACTTCCGTGATGCCCATGGCGCGGAGTGCGGGATCAATGGTCATGGCGGGCTGCGTCTCCCGGACCGGGAGGTAGACATCCGTCATGCCAGCCTTGAGCGCGGCGATGGTCAGCTCCACCAGGGCTTCCATGTCCACGTCCCGGCCGGTGAGGCCTGCGCCTTCAAATGTCACGGTGCCGGACGTGTCGCGCTTGATTACGACCGTGCCCGGGTCCCGCCTGAAGGGCTTCCGCACCCGGAGCTCCAGCGTCTCCCGGATGGCCGAGCGGTCATATCCCGCGACCGCGCCGATGGAGAAGCCGGGCGGCGGGGGCGGCACCGTGTCGCCGTCCACCAGGAGTTCGGGCGGCGGATCCACCGGCTGGCCGTGGAACGTCCACGTGGGCGAGGGCGACTGCCACTCTGCGGCCGGCGTGACCGTGTAGAGGAGGTGGCCCGCCCGGTAGGTGAGCGGGCTGGGCGCAGCCGCGGCGATGCCTGGGTCGAAGAGGAATTTGAGGAAGCCGAGGAATCCGAAGACACCGAGCAGCTTGACTTGGCCGATGCGGAAGTACGCGTGCCGCTTCACCGGTCGATCATACGTGCGTTTTCTGCTCTCTACGAGGGATATACGAGGGATAAGGGCAAAGGAGTAAGGGATAAGAGAAACATGGGAGCTCTTGCCCCTTCATATTCATCCCTTTTCCCTCACCTAATACCTCCCATACGCGGGTCTATGATAACTCGATCGCGTCTCATTCAGCACGCGGTTCACCAGCGCGTCCGCGCGGTGGTTATCTGACCGCGGGATGTGCTTGAAGACGATGTCCGCAAAATTGAGCGACCGCTTGCGGGCTTCCTCGTACAGCGGCTGGAGGGTGGCCACCTTCACCTGGTACTCGCCGTTGAGCTGCCGGATCACCAGCTCGCTATCCATGTGGACAATGAGGCGCGTGGGGTGGAACTGCTCCGCCAGCTCCAGGCCCCGGATGAGCGCGCGGTACTCCGCCACGTTGTTGGTCTCTATGCCAATCCGCTCCGCGTGCTCCTTCACGATCACGCCCCGGCGCGGGTCTTCCAGTACGCAGGCGATGGCCGCTTCCCCCGGATTACCGCGCGAGCCGCCGTCCGTGAACAGGTACAGCGTGCCGCCCACCTGCGCGTCTAAGTCCGGCACCTCCTCCTGCGGTTCTGGCTCGGCGGCCTCCCAGCCGAATGCCGACTGCAGCGGCAGCGATGAAGACGCGGGAAAACGAGATTCCTGCTCGCGCAGGGCGTCTTCTATCACCCTGGCCACAAAGTGCTCGCGGTCGGCGCGTTCGGGAAAGAGTTGCGTGAGCCGGCGCTCGATCGACGGCGGGAGGCGGAGCACCTATTGAGTATACCCGAATCAGGCTGCGTGCGCGCCCAGTTTTTCCGGTACGAGCTCTTCAATGCTCTTGCGTTGCCAGAGGATCTGCAGGGCTACTTCTGCCATTTGGGATGCATGCTCAAATCCAGGCAGGAAGATACGCCGTTCGTTCGGATTCATGCCATGCAGCGGATCCTCGTTCATGACCAGGTCGAGCATCTCCACTTCTTCAAAAGCTCCAGGGCGGATGGCGTACGTAAGCATTTGCCGTCTGCCCTGTTTTTCAGGACGCAGCTGGCGAGAGGATGTGACATCCAGTCCAATGAACGATTGCGACTGCTTGGTGAGAATGGCATCGATCTCTGTGAGCGTTCGTCCCTTGTGCAACACGTACACGTTGGTGCTGCCTTCCTTCAGGACAAGGGTGTAACCAGAGGCGACCGGTACGCGCGACAGGTCCCCAGGGGTCGTGATGAACGTATGTTCCGGGTACAGCGAGACGAAAGTGTGGAGTGTACGCTGCACGATGTCCTCCACACAGGCGCCCTTCACCATCCGCTGCACTTCCTGGAACGAAAGGCAGCCATTATGCAGCCGCAGCTGGTGATGGAGAGCCTGATCGATTGTATGGAGAAGCTTCTGCCATTGCAGCGCTTCCAGTGGTAGTTGCAGGTCTTTCACCTCAAGGAGCTGTAGGAATTCCCTGAACTCCTGCGAGCCTTTGGGTCTCTGCTTCTCCTCCGTCATTGGCCGCTGTAGGGTCTCCGTGCGCAGGATCATTTAGCTTACAATAATGGATAATGTTTATTGGTCAACTTGCGCACCCGCACCCCTCGCCGGTTCCGCCGCAGCAGGCGTGCCGGGGCGTCAGTTCCGGCAGATCGAACTTCAGGGTCTTGTCCCGGAAATCGATCGCTCCCCCGCCCACGCGGCGCAGGACTAAGGGGCTTGCCGTGAGGCGGACTTCCGGGACTTCCGGGCAGCGGAAGATGGGCGCATCCGGGTCCAGCGGGCTCTCCAGGAACTCCAGGCAGAAGCCGCCGCGCCCGTCCGGGAGCACCGTGAGCGGTTGATCCAGGCGGCCTTCCGCTTCCATGATGCCGCGGATGGTCTCCGCCGCGCTCCTGGTGAGCGTGACGGAGCCTTGGGGCGCGCACGCGCAGCTCAGCAGGTCGTTGAGGTCCTGGATGAGCGCGTGGGTCTCATCGTCATCAAAGCCGTGGACCGCGCAGCCGTCTTGGAGCGTCTCCCAGCCGCCCACGGAACAGTGCGCGCAGTGCAGGCCGTACTGGCGCATCACCTCCTCCGCTTCCGGGAGCAGGGTGATGATGTCTGCCACGCGCATGTCACCGGTGATGGAAGCAGAGACGGGCATAAGATCAATGAGCGTGTATTGTAGGAAAATCCCAATCCCCAAGCACCAAATTCCAAATATTTTCCCATGACCTAATCCGAATGCATCGAAGGGTTTCCGTGATAGGAGCATTTTGCATTGGTCATTGCTTGATGATTGGCGCTTGATTCTTGGTAATTGGGCCAGTTTCTGAGTTTCCCGTTCGGATCATTGGACTTTTCCTCTATCATCTTCCCCGTGCCCCACGTGTTCCGCACCCGCCTCCTCTCCGTTGCCGTTCCACTCCTCACGCTGGTCCTGGGCTGGCACTTAGGGCGCCAGTACCAGCTGAGGGCGCCGTACGCGGTGCCCGTGCCGCGGGTGTCCGGCAGCGGGGAGGTGCTCACGGATCCGGAGCGCCAGGCGGACCTGTCTCTCCTGTGGCGCACGTGGTCGCTCCTGAACCAGTCCTACACGCGGCCGGAGGAACTCACGGAGCAGAAGCTGGTGCGGGGGGCCACGGAGGGCTTGGTGCGGTCGCTTGGGGATCCCTACACCGTCTACCTGCCGCCGGAGGCGAACCGGCAGTTCCAGGAGGCCATGCAGGGAGAATTGGACGGGATCGGCGCGGAGCTGACCATGGAAGAGGGGGTGGTGCGCGTGGTGGCTCCCATCCGGGGATCGCCGGCGGAGGCGGCCGGCCTCCTGCCGGATGACGCCATTGCGGAAGTGGATGGGGAATCCATCGCGTCCTTGAGCCTGGACCGGGTGGTGGCCCGGATCCGCGGGAAGGCGGGGACGCCTGTGACTCTCACGCTCTACCGGCAGGGGGAGCCGCTGCCGCTCCGGAAGACGATCGTGCGCGCGCACGTGCAGGTGCCGAGCACCGAAGCCAAGACCGTCGCCAAGAACGGCAAGATGGTGGGCGTCCTCACAATCAGCCAGTTTGGCGAACGCACGCTTGCGGAGGTGCGGCGGGAGCTGCAGGGATTTGCCCGGCAGAACGTGGCCGGCGTGGTCTTGGACCTCCGTTTCAACGGCGGCGGCTACCTGGACGGCGCGGTGGAGCTGGTGTCCCTGTTCCTCCGGGAGGGCCGGGTTGTGAGTGTCGCCCGGCGGGGGGTGGCGGATGAAACGATCGATGTCAGGGGGGAGGCGCCCTATCCGGATTTGCCGCTCGTGGTGCTCATCAACCAGGCGTCCGCCAGCGCGTCGGAGATCGCGGCCGGGGCGCTCCAGGACTACAAGCGCGCCGTCATTGTGGGGGAGAAGAGCTTTGGCAAAGGTACGGTGCAGGACGTGATTCCCTATGAGGACGGCAGCAGCCTGAAGGTGACTGTGGCCCACTGGCTCACGCCGAACGGCAAGGACCTGGGCAAGGAGGGCGTCACGCCGGACGTTACCGTTACGCGCACGGCGGAAGACTTCCGGGCAGAGAGGGATCCGCAGCTGGACCGGGCGGTGGAGGAGGTGGTGAAGGGGCGATAAGGTGACAAGGTTACCAGGTTACAACGTTGTAACCTGGTAACATCGTAACTATTCGTCCATCTCATACGCGAACAATTCTTCATCCCTGAAAAACCGCCGCACTTCCGCCTCCGCGTTCTCCGGACTGTCACTGGCGTGAGCGATGTTCTTCATCTTGCTGTGGGGACCATCTTTGGTGCCTAGTTCCGCGCGGATGGTGCCGGGTGCGGCCAGGGCGGAATCCGTCACGCCCAGCATCTCCCGCACGCGATCGATCACGTTGTCGCCTTCCAGGACCATGGCCAGGACGGGTTTTGAACGCATGAAACTCTCCACTTCCGGGTAGAACGGCTTGTCTGCGATGTGGGCGTAGTGCTCGCGGAGCAGGTCCGGTTCCAGCCGCATCATCTTGCAGGCGCGGATGGAGAAGCCGGCATCCTCAAACCGGGTGATGACTTTCCCTAACACATGTTTCTCTACGGCGTCCGGCTTGAGCAGGATGAGGGTGCGTTGCATGGGAGTGCGGGAGGAGAGTATTGACAGTGTACTTGCGCGGGTTTGGTTCGCACAAAGGGTTTTTCCTTAGCAGTTGGGGTATGTACTTTCTTTGTCTGCCCGACAAAGAAAGTACCAAAGAAAACGCACCGCGCGCCAACCCCCTCCGCTTGCCCCTTCACCCCCCGTGGCGCGCGGGATCCCCAATTCGATGAGCTTGCCGCGAAGGCAGGCTCTGCCTGCCTGGAGCGGCTCCACTTAAGGGAAAGGATGGCCCGTGGAAGGAAAACCGTAGGTTTTCCTTCCACGCATAAAATGCGGGGCAGGCGCTCGTGCCTGCCCCCGCTCCACCCGTGTTGTCCGCGCCCCCGGCGGGTGCTCAAGCGGCACCCGTCGTCCGCTGAAGGGAGATCAGAACCAGAACACCTCCCTGCCCCAGGCGTTGCTCCGCCAGTCTTGCTCCTTGAGCCGCCAGGACCACGGCGCTATCCGCCGGGTCATTCCGTTCCCTCGGTCGGCGTAGCCGGCCACTTCCCGCCGTAGCTCTTCCACCCACCGCCGGTACCAGGCTCGGTAGGCATCCATCGTATCCATGACCTGCGCGCGCGCCATGCCGCGCTGGCACGGTCGCACCCGTCCGTTCAGGAGCTGCGCGCAGTGGGTGCTCTGTGTCTCCCAGAGCCGGGATCTGTAGGAGGAATCGGCCCACTGGCTGTCTGTGGGGCTCTGCCGGATCTCTATCCGTGCCGTGGGCGTACGCACCACGCGTACTCCGTGGCCGGCGTCGCTCGTGCGCAGCGCGCTGCCTAGCGGTCCGTCCAGATCCACCTCCTCCCCGTTCACGCGCACGGAGACACGGGCATCCCCGCTCGTCTCCACGGAGCGGACGGAGACGCTGCCGTTCCCGGATTGGCGGACGGAGACAGAAGCTGCCTCGCCGATGGGCGTGAGCACGGAGTAGGCGAGCGTCGCCAGGATGGCCGCCCCGGCCATCGCCGTACGATCGGGGATGGTGAGCATCGGTAGTGGAGACGGAGGCTCAGGGCGGGTCTTACAAGTTCGCGTCCGGAGGGTTGAACGTCACGGGGCAGGACGCGGTATCCCCTGCTACCGTGACCTGGTGCAGGTCCTGGTCGCCCTATATCCCCTGTGCCGTCCATAGCGCAGCCGGTACACTTGCCGCGTGACGGATACCCCCCGCCCAGCCATCTTCTCCCGCTTCTGGTCCTGGTATGAGCGGCACTACGCCTTGGCCGTCACGCTGACGGCGGGGCTCTTTGCCCTGCAGCTGGTGCACCTGGCGTGGCTCTCCGCGGACGTGGTGGCGGAACGGCTTACGGGCCGGAGCTACGTGGAACTCACGCCCGTCTGGCAGTTCCTCATCATCCTGGTTGACTATACGGAGATCCCCTCGCTCCTCAGCACCACCGTCTTCTACCTCTATCAGCTGCAGCGGGGGCGATCGGTCGTCAAGAGCGTCCTGTTTCTCATCTTGGTGAACTCCCAGTGGCTTCACCTCTTCTGGATCACCGATGAGTTCGTGGTGGAGGCGCTGCGCGGCGCCCCGGGCGCGGCGCTCCCGGTATGGCTGGCGTGGGTGGCCATCGTCATCGACTACCTGGAGCTGCCGGTGATCGCGGATACCATCGCCAGATCCATCCAAGCGCTGCGGCAGGGCAAGCTGTTCGATTACTGGAAGGAGGAGGCGGTGGGAGGGGAGGTGCGTGTGGAGTGAGGATCGGAAGCTCAGCCAATCAGGGCCTTGAGCGCCGCCTCATCCTGCTCCTTGCCGATCACGACCAGTCGGTACGCCGCGGGCGTGAGGAGCCGGGCGGCTACGGCGTTGATCTGGTCGATGGATACCGCCTCAATGCCTGCCAGGTACTCCTCCACGTCCTTCACCTTGGGGTAGAGCAGCGCCTGCTTGCCGTAGAAGTGGGCTCGCTCCTCGGAGTCCTCCAAAGACAGCGTGATGCTGCCGCGCAGGTAATCCTTGGCGCGGCGCACCTCCTCCTCCGTCACGCCGTCCCGGGCGGCCAGGTCGTACTCCGTCCGGATGGCGGAGATGGCCTCCGTGAGGCGGGATTGATCCACGCCGGCCCGGGTGGAGAGGCTGCCCGCGTCCAGGTAGTGGTCGGTTTCCGTGGCCACGTAGTAGCAGAGCCCGCGCGCCTCCCGGATGCGGAGGAACATGCGGGAGCTCATGTTGCCGCCCAGGATCACGCCCAGGAGCTTGGTCGCGTAGTGATCCGGATGCTTAGACGGGACACCGGGGACGCCCAGGACCAGGTGCGCCTGCTCGGTCGGCTTGGCGCGGAAGTAGAGTGGTTCCTGGCCGTAGTGCTCAAACTGCCGGAACGTCTCCTTGGCGTCACCCGTGAGGCCGCTGAAGTACCGCTCAGAGAGTTCCAGCGCCTGCGCCTCCGTGATCTTCCCGGCAAAGGCCACCACCAGGTTGGCCGCTTGGTAGAGGCGGTCGCGGTGCTTCCTAAAGTCCGCCTGGTTCACCGACCGGATCACCGGCTCCAGCCCGATCGTATCCCAGCCGAGCGGGTGATCTCCAAAGAGCAGCTGCTCAAAATCCCAGCCCGCCCGGTACATGGGCGTGTCCTGGTACATGCGCTCCTCCTCCATGATCACGCCGCGTTCCTTCTCTATCTCCTCCTGCGGGAACTGCGCGTGCTCCAGCATGTCGCCAAGTACATCGCAGGCGAGCGCGGCGTGGTCCGCCGCCACCTTCACGTAGTAGCCCGCGTACTCCTTGCCCGTGAAGGCGTTGAATTCCCCGCCCACGCCGTCTATGGCCGCGCTCACCTCCTGCGTGCTCTTGTAGCGCTCCCCGCCCTTGAAGAACATGTGCTCTAAGAAGTGGCTGATGCCGCGCTCGTGCTGCTCCTCATAGCGTGACCCGGCTCCGGCAAAGACCAAGACCGTCACGGATTCCGTGCCCGTGGTGGGGGCGGTCAGGACGCGCAGGCCGGTTGGGAGGGATTGGATGGAGTACATGGGTGGGTCGAGGAACGATGGAGGAGGTGAGTGTAGGGGATGGAGAGGAGGGCAGAAAGGGCAGGGAAGGCAGAGAGGGCAGGGAGGTTGGGCTATCAGCCTGCCTTCTCTGCCTTTCATCGCATCGTGAGTTCTGTTTCCAAGGGCAGGCTGCCCGCTCGTGCGCGTCCCTGCCCTCTCCCCGTTTCTCCCTTGACGGTTGCTCGGCCTGTTCTGTAGATTGCACCGGCTATGCAGGGCAAGCTCAAGTGGCGGCGGCGTCTCCGGAAGCACGGCTTCCTGGAGAGGAGCAAAACGGCCAACGGCCGCAAGGTGTTAGCACGCCGGCGGCGGGCGGGGAGGAAGCGGCTCACGGTGCAGAAGAAGACCAAGTAGGGTGAATCAGGAATCATGAATGATGAATCATGGAGGGTTCCCATATCTTGATTCTCGATGCATCATTCATCATTCTTACGTTCGTGCTCCGCTCTCTCCAGGTCGTCTCCGCATTCTGGTTCTCCGTGCTGGGGCTCCTGCTCTTTGGCGCGTATGTCCTCCTGAAGAACTCGGTCGGCGGTGTCATGCCCTATGCCGTCCTTCAAGTGGCTGATCTGCCGTTTGCGCTCTCCGCGCTCACATATGGCGGGACCAGCTTCCTCCTGAGCATTGCGCCGGGTGGAAAGGTCTCCAAGGCATTGGCGGCGGTTACGGTCGTTGGGGTTCTGGGGATCTTCGGGATGCTGGCGTGGTTGAACTATCTGCCGTTATTCCAATAGCTCTTGTTGTTGAACACACCGCGGGCAAGGATGCCCGCTCTGAGATGTTCTTCTTTTCTTGTCTGCCCGACAAGAAAAGAACCAAAAGAAGCGCACCGCGCGCCAACCCCCTCCGCTTGCCCCTTCACCCCCCGTGGCGCGCGGAACCCCCGATTCGGAGTACATGTTTTGAGATAGCTATACTTGTACTTCCTCCGCCCCGGCGTCCCGGTTGGCTTGGCGGGCGGCGCAGAAGAGGTAGTCGCTGAGCCGGTTGAGGTATTGGATTGCGAGCGGATTGCTGTGCTCGGCATCTGTCTCCGCGAGCGCCACGGCCCACCTCTCCGCCCGGCGGGCGACGGTGCGGGCTTCATGCAGGAGGGACCCTACTCGGCTGCCGCTTGGGAGGATGAAGTGCGTGAGGGGCGGGAGGGCCAGTTCCAGCGCCTCGATCCAGCGATCGAGCTCCGCCACATGGTCGGCGTTGATGCGCTTGTCCTTCAGGAGTTCCAGCTTGGGTGTCGCTAAATCCGACCCGAGCGCGAAGAGCGTCTTCTGCGTGGTGAGGAGCTGGAACCGGAGCGTCTCGCTCAGGCCGGGCTCGCTCAGGATCACGCCCAGCACGGCATTGAGCTCATCCACCGTGCCGTAGGCATGGATGCGGGTATCGGATTTGGCAGTCCGCTGGCCGCCAAAGAGGCCGGTCTGACCCCGGTCGCCGGTGCCGGTGACAATGGACATGGGACAGAATGTATAATTGAAAATTGACAATGTACAATTGTGAGCTTCCAAAATTGTCCATTGCTCATGGTACATTGTGCATTACGGCGCTATGTGCTGCCTTGGCTTCTTCCTCCGTCAGTGTCCGGTCGCTGGCGCGGTACGTGAAGCGCAGCGTGAGGCGGTAGGTACCGGGCGGGAGTTCTGTGCCGTCGTAGAGGTCGGTCACTGCCAGGTCGGTCAGGAGCGGATCTGCGCCCAGCAGGTTACTGATGATGTCCGCGGCCGCCTGCGCGTGGGTGAGGCTGATCGTCTCATCGTACGTCACGGAGGGGAAGGCGGGGAGGGGCAGCGTGGCGCGGTCTGCGGCCGGCAGGGCCAGGATGCGGTGGAGATCGATCAGGCAGACCGCCACGGTGCCGGGGAGGTCCGCGGCCGCCTGGATGTGCGGGTGCAGCTGGCACACCATGCCGATCACCGTGCCGCCGATGGACACCTGCGCGCTGCGGCCGGGGTGCGCGTAGGGCGGTACGTCCGTGAGCCGGCTGATCTCGATGTTCAGGTTCAGGGCCTGGAGCGTCCGGCGCAGAGTCTGCGTCAAGGCCAGGACAGGCGACGCCGCCAGCGGCCGCTTGGAGCGGAAGTCCGCGTGCAGTAGAGCGAGTTCGCTCCCTTCCGCGTGTCCGTTTCCGGTCTTGCGGAACACGTGGCTCCAGCGGAACGTGCGGAGGACCGGTCCTGCCGTGAGGATGTTCCGGGCCGCGTGCTGCAGGAGGCCGGGCAGCGTGGAGGTCTGGAGGAACCGCGTATCCTCCGTGATGGGATTCTCGATCGCGATCGCGTCCGCCGGATCCATCCAGGCCATGCGCAGCGCGTCCTCTCCGGTGAGCGAGAGCGGCAGGATCTCCGTGAAGCCTTGCTCCTTGAGAGCGTCGCGCACGCGGTGCATGCGGCGTTCGTGCTGGGGCAAGCGGAGTTCGGCAGCAGGCATCCGGGCCGGGATGGCGTCATAGCCGCTGATGCGGCCGATCTCCTCGGAGAGATCCGTTGCCGTTCGCAGGTCGGCCCGCCAGGCGGCGGCGGTGACCTGCAGCCTGTCTCCGGCCGGGCGCACGGTGCAGCCGAGCGATTCCAGGATGCTGATACAGCTCTCTTTGGGGATGTCCGTTCCCAGTAGCCGCGCCACGCGGGCCATGGGGAGATCCACGACCGGCGGCACGCCGTCCTCTCCCCTGGTATCCAGGGCGGACGTGATCTTGGCGCCGGGGACCAGTTCCAGGAAGAGTCGCACCGCGCGCCTGAGGCCCGGTTCCACCATGGCTCTGGGGACGCCCTTCTCATAGATGGTGCCGGCTTCCGTTCGCAGCCCCGTGTGGATCATAGCGCGGCGGACGCTCAGGGGATCCACGCACGGCGCGTGCAGGTAGATGCGGCGCGTCTTCTCCGTGGTGGAGGTGCGCTGCCCGCCCATGATGCCCAGCAGGTCAAAGATTCCATCATCATCACTCAGGACCATGGCGCCTTCCGGCAGTGCCCGGTCCTGGCCGTCCAAGGTCCGCACCTGCTCCCCGGCCTTGGCCGTGCGCAGGCGCACGGCGCCGCGGAAGTCATCGGCATCGAACGCGTGCAGCGGCGTTCCCAGTTCCGCCATTACGTAGTTGGTGATGTCCACCGGCAGGTTCACGGACCGGAATCCGGCGCCAGCCAGTTTCCGGACCATCCAGTCCGGCGTCTGGCCAAGGCTCTGGATTTCCAGCGTGCAGGCGGCGTAGCGCGGCACCAGCTCCGGACAGTCGATAACCAGGGGGCTTACGACCGCTACCGCCGGGAATACCGGCCTTGGATCCTTACGATCCTTCCATTCAGCCAGCCCCAGCGCCGTGAGTTCCCGGGCAAAGCCCACGTGGCTGAACAGGTCCGCCCGGTGGGTGATGGCGTGGTTATCAATGTGGAAGATCACGTCGTCCTGGTTGAGCGCGTGGTCAAGTGGCAACCCCACCGCCTGCTGCGGCAGGCGCAGGTCCACGATCGGCCGCTCGCCGTCCTCCGGGCGGGGCGGGTAGAGCTCCTGCAGATCCAGCTCCTCCGCCGCGCAGATCATGCCCTCGCTGAACTGGCCGCGGATGGAGGCTGGCTCCAGGGTCATCAGGTCGCCGCCGTGCCACCGCACGCGAGCGCCCACGTGGGCGAACGCCACCGTCATGCCCGGGACCAGATTGCTCCCCCCGCACACCACGCGCTTCACGCCGCGGTCGGTCCGCACGTCGCACACGCGCAGCCGGTCGGCATTGGGATGGCGCTCTACGGTCAGGATCTCTCCCACGCAGCAGTCCTTCAGGAGCGCGCCTGAGACCTCCACCTCGTCCACCTCCGCCACCGCCCGGGTGATCCGTTCAGCAAGCGCGTGCGGATCCTCCTCACGGAGGGTCACATGGTCCTTCAGGAGCTGGAGGGAGAGGCGCACTGGGGCAGTATAGGGGGGTTGGTAGCTCTGCGGAAAGTCCGGAAGTTCCTTGGTGCGGCGCGCCGGCCTGCGTACACTGGATGGGTTTTCCCCGCGCCGGTCCATGACCGATTCCTCGCGCGGCACGCGCCTTTCCCGGCTCCTCCCCACCCTGCGCAATACCGGGACGGGACGGCGAGGCACAAGCGACCTGCCCGTCCTGCAGCGGGTCCTCGACAGCCTGTATACCTTTGCCGGCGTGCTGGACGCGTAGGGGCGGATCCTGGAGATCAACCGCGCGGCGCTGCAGGTCTCCGGCCTGAGGATGGACGACGTGGCGGGACGGCCGTTCCACCGGGCGTACTGGTGGTCCTACAGCCCGGAGGTGCAGGCCAGGATCCTGCAGTCCGTACGCTGGGCGCAGGCGGGAGAGACCGTGCGGTTTGACGTGGAGGAGCGCATTGGTGACGGGCGGTTCCTGCCGATCGACTACATGATCGCGCCGCTCAGGAACGATGCCGGGGAGATCACGCACCTCATCCCGTCCGCCATAGATCTCACGGACCGCATCCATGCGCTGCGCGATCGCGATCGCGTGGTGCGCGAGCTCCATGAGACCAACGCCCTCCTGGATTCCCTGATTGAGGCCGCGCCGGTCGGCATCGGCTACTGGGACCGGGATCTCAGGTTCCAGCGGCTCAATGACGCCTTGGCGGAGATCAACGGGATCCCCAAGATGGAGCACATCGGCCGGACGGTGGAGGAGGTGCTGCCGGATGTAGGACCCGCGGCCGCGGCGCAGTTCCGGGAGGTACTTCAAACCGGCAAGCCGCTCACGGCGGAAGTGAGCGGCATGACGCCCGCCCGCCCGGGCGTCCTGCGCACGTGGTCCGTGCACTACTATCCCGTACGAATGGCCGGGGAGGTGGTGGGGCTGGGGGCGCTGTGCCAGGAGATTACGGAGCGCAAGCAGGCGGAGGCCAGTATCCGTCACCTCAATGCGATGCTGGAGGAGAAAGTGGCCGAACGGACCGCGGGGCTGGAGGACGCGCTGCGCCGGAACCAGGAGAGCATCCAGCGCCTGGCGGCGGTGATCGTCAATCTGCCCATGGCCGCCCTGGTCCTGGACGAACGGGATCGCATCCTCCAGATCAATGCCCAGTTCTGCCACACGTTCCGGATTCCCCGCCTGCCCCATGAGCTCATGGGCATCACGCGGGAAGAGCTCCTGCGATGGATGCGGCCGTTCCTGCCGCAGGCGGCGGAGTTCTGGCAGGCGGTGGAGCAGATGCGAGCGGAGAGCCAGCCGGTGATCGGTCAGAAAATGCGGCTGCAGGACGGGCGCATCCTCCTGCGGGACTTCATCCCCATGTGGCGGGACGGGCAGCCGCTGGGCCAGATGTTCCTCTACCGGGACGTCACGGAGGAGCACCGGGTGGATGAGGCCAAGTCTGAATTCATGGCGCTGGCCAGCCACCAGCTGCGCACGCCGCTGACGTCCCTGCGCTGGATGATCGGGCGGCTTGCGCGGAGCCTGGGCAGCCGCCTGACGCTCCCGGAAGGGCAGCTCCTCACGGAGGGGAAACGCGCGGCGGCCCGCATGGCGGAGACGATCGATACCATGCTCCAGATCTCCCGGCTGGAATCCGGCCGGGTGATCTCCCATCCGTTTGACGTGCCGCTCCAAGGATTCCTGCAGGGGGTCATTCAGTCCTTCGCCTCGCCGGCGGAGGCGCGGCGGCTTCAGCTCACGCTCCAGTGCGATGCCGGCGTCTGGCTCCGCACGGATCCGCAGTTTTTGCAGGAGATCCTCGGCAATCTGATCGGCAACGCCGTGAAGTACACGCCGGAGCTGGGGCGGGTGAGCGTGCGGGCCCGTCAGGCGCCGGACGCCGTGACCATAGAGGTGGAAGACACGGGCCTGGGCATCCCGCTGCACCAGCAGGAGAAGGTCTTCCGCAAGTTCTTCCGGGGAGAGAACGTGGTGAGCCGGGAGACGGATGGCAACGGCCTGGGCCTCTACCTGGTCTGGCTCATGACCGGCATGCTGGGCGGGACGGTCAGCTTCAACTCGGAGGAAGGGCGGGGGAGCACGTTCACGCTGCGGTTCCCGGTGCCGCCCTCCGCGTGAGAGAACTCCACAGGCAGGCACCAAGCATCCGTCCGCATTGTTCCGCAACCCGTTGCGCTTGCCTGGGGGTTGCCTGCGCGTTAGGTTCGCCCCGTCTTTCCGCCCGCCCGCATGCTCCTCTTCTTTCACCGTAAGCAGAACGCCCACCGCGGTCCCTGCATGGCCATCCACTTGCTGGCTGCGGGCCTGCTGCTGTTCGCCACCCTCCTGGCGCTGGCCGGGCTCTTCCTGGCGCACGTGGACGCGATGGGCGTGACGCTTGGCAGCACTTCCGGCTCCTTGGCCATCCTGGCCTTCTCCGCCACGCTGGTCCTGTTCCTCCAGCACCTCAGAAACTGCTTTGCCCCGTGTGAGATCTGCGCGGCGGAGGCAAAGAGGAAGAAGAAGTGAGGGGTGAGCTATGAGCGGTGAGCGATCAGCGATGAGCCCGTATTCCCTATCACGTATTTTTTCCCAACCGAAGCTGGCCTGCCAGCCGCAGGCTGACGAGGGGAGATTTGGTTCGATTCCTCGCTTCGCTCGTCGCTCAGGACAGGCTTCTCATCCCCCATCGTTGTAGGAGAGATCGGGCGGAACTCGTTTTCCCTGGCGGAGAGGGGGGATTCCCTTCGGCTCGCCGTCCGCCTCAGGCGGACGGACTCGCTCAGGACAGTCTTCTCATCCCCGGCTGCAATGATCGCCTGAAGCGTTCTTCGTTAAGGCTGGCGGAGAGGGGGGGATTCGAACCCCCGAGACCCTTGCAGGTCTACTCGCTTTCCAAGCGAGCGCACTAGGCCACTATGCGACCTCTCCGTGGGATGCCGAGTATAGCAAGCGCTAGCCTAATCCAAAGCAACTTCCCGGGCACGGGAAAACCGTCAGGCACGCTGCGCCTAACTACTCAGAACGTCTTTCCGGCCTGCAAGCGCTTGGCCAGCGTGCGGAGGGCGCTGGTGGAGATCCGCATGGTGCGGTACTCCCCGGTGACCGGGTCAAAGACGCGCTTCTTCTGCAGGTTGGGCTTCCACGTGCGGCGCGTATGGCGCAGGGAGTGGCTCCGGGTGTTCCCAAAGCTGGTCTTCTTGCCGGTTTTGACGCAGGCGCGTGGCATGAGCGGGGCGGAGAGTAAGGGAGTTTTGGGGGAACGTCAAGGAGCCCTGTCCTCGGAATCCTCGGACTCTTCGGTTCCCCGGAATCCTCTATCTGCACTGCTCCTCCACCGCCCTTGCCAAGATGGCGCTCACTTCCGCCCGGTTCACGGTGTCATCCGGCCGGATGGTCGCCCGGCCGTCATCGCCTTTCAGGATGCCCAGGGAGGCGAGTATCTGGATGTCTCCGGCGTAGGGATGGGTGGCGGGCAGATCTGCAAACGACCGGACCGTACCCGCGGCGCGGAACCGGAAGCCGTCCACAATGGTCCGGGCCACGGCGCCGCGGGAGGCGGGACCGTTGCCGTTCAGCGTGCCGGACCGGTGCAGGGACCAGCCGCGTTCCTCTGCTGCCGCAAAGTACCGGCTGAACCACTGACCCCGTGCGCTGGCGTTCTCCGCCTCCTGCGGGACGAACGCCACGTTGAACCGTGGCTCGGACGCCTGGAGCACCATCTTGGTGATCTCCCCGTGCGTCACGGGTGTGCTGACACCGTAGATCCCGGTCAGCCGGCCGGCTGCGTCCCGGTAGCCCGCGGCGATCCCGGCATCCACCATGAACGCCACGTAGCGGCTGAACCACGCATCCTGCGGCACGTCCTGGTACACCACCAGCGTCCGTTCCACCGTGCGGCGGAGGAAGCCGGTTGCCGGCGTGAACCGCTCAATGCCCTTGCTCGCCTGACAGAGGGCTGCTTCCGGATCCACAGATACCGAGGCGGATGATTGCGCGGCACCGTGCAGAGATCCCGGCGCGGAACTGGCAGGCGTCCGCCGGACGATCCCACCCCCGCCACCGCCACCTCCCCCTCCGCCTCCGCCTCCGCTTGGCGTTGTGTGGTACACTACGGTGTTGGAGGAGGTACTGCTGCTGGAGGCGGCTGTCACCGTGACTTGGACGGGCCAGGCGGATTGCAGGACATCCTGGGTGCCGGACCAATCCAGGATCTCGGACGCCGCTAGGTCCACGGCTACCTGCCACGTGCCGGCGCTCGTTCCGCGGACGGTGAGGAGCGCAATGCGCCCGCCGGTCCCGGTGTAGCCGGCATCAAACCGAACCCGGGCCAGGCGGACGGTGCCGCCGTTCTGCGCAGCCGGGATGACCTCCTGGTCAAAGACGGACTGGTCGCCCGTGGCGCCTGCGAGCGCCAGGCCGGCCGGGAAGGACAGGGTGATATCCGCGCCGGAAACGGCTTCCCGCACCGCACCGCTGAACGCCAGCTCCATGACCGTTGTCTGATTGAGGCTGATTGCCGCCGGATTGACTGTGAGCTGAACGGACACGCCGGACGGCGGTGTCACCTGGCCCGTGAAGAGGCGGAAGATCCCCAGTATGGCGAACGTGGCCAGTGCCGCTGCCAGCGTGATGAGCGCGCCGCGGTGGCGCTGGAAGCGGTAGTGGAGGAAGAGAGGGAGGCGCATGAATCCCTTCATTATACCAGATGATGGCGAACTTCTGAACCGCCTGGAGGGCAAGTCTTATCGCCATATGGAGGATTCTGGCCTGCGCGTGCCGGGTATGCCGGTCGAACCGCATGCGCGGGCGTGGTAGGCTTACGGCTCTCTCCTCTTCTTTTCCGATCCGTGTCCCTCCTCAACCCCGTCACCATCCTGGCTATCCTCCTTGCCCTCACGGTGCATGAGGCGGCGCACGCGTGGGTAGCCAAGAAGCTGGGGGATCCCACGGCGGAGATGGAGGGGCGTATCACCCTCAATCCGCTGGCGCACCTGGATCCGATGGGCACGGTCCTCTTCCTGCTGGTGGGGTTTGGCTGGGGCAGGCCCGTGCCGGTGGATCCGCGCAACTTCCGGAACCCCGTCCGGGACAACGCGATCGTGGCGCTGGCGGGGCCGGTGAGCAACCTCGTCATCGCATGCGCCTGCATGGCGGGCCTCATGCTCCTGCCGGAGGCCGTTGTGGGACAGGGCGCAGGGCTCCGCCTGCTGAAGCTCTTCCTCCAGAGTTCGCTGGCTCTCAATCTGGCGCTCATGGCGTTCAACCTGCTGCCGGTTGCCCCGCTGGACGGGTCCAAGGCGGTGGCTCCTCTCATTCCGCTGCGCTACCTGGACCGGTATGAGGAGTTTTTGCGCATCGGGCCGTGGGTGCTCCTGGGCATCCTGCTTCTGGAGAACCTGTTCGGCGTGCCGGTTCTCACTTGGTGGGTGAGCACCATCGCGGAAGGCGTGCTGCGGGTGTTCGCACAAATCGTACCGGTGGCGGGGTGAGTGGAGCCGCCCACGGGATTTGAACCCGTGACCCCCTCCTTACCATGGAGGTGCTCTACCCCTGAGCTAGGGCGGCTTGAGACCAAACGCTGTGAACCAACGAACGCGAACGAG
>CAZWIA010000024.1:0-16373 GCA_964633955.1 uncultured Candidatus Peribacteria bacterium
TTAAACCCCCCGGTTAACCCTGAGCGACGTACTACGCCGCCAGCTTCAGGAGGGTATCTTCATGCTGGCTGATCTCCGCTTCTACCTTCTGCATCTGCGCGGCGATGGCGGCTCTCTCCCTCTGCTTGGCCTGGAGCTTGCGCTTCTCTTCCTCGGCGGCCCGGCGCTTTTCCTCTGCGATGCGCTTCTTCTCAGCTTCAATGCGAGCCTCCTGTGCGGCAATGGCTTCTGCGGTGGTCATGCATTTTTGGACGTTACACCACACTTAGAATGACAGAAAATCCTGCTGGAATCCGATCGAATCCCAATTGTGGCGATGTATCTGACTGCTATGCTTGAGCCCGAATCACGATGTTCCTTTGCGCTCTCAATTCTCAATTACCAATTCTCCATTTACGTCATGCTCTCCACCCGTCCCGCAGTGGCCAGCCTCATCGGCCAGGATCCGTCCGTGGTCCCCCTCTCCGCGCAGCGGGTCCTTGCGGCGGAAGTGCCGGTTGATGCCGTGTGGATCGGACCCGGGGATGGGAAGACGCTCTCGGATGCGGACCGTAAGGCATATGACCTTGCCCACAAGATCATGATGCACCTGGCCATCCGGGGACCCACGGAGCACGCCTCCGGTCACCCGGGCGGGCCGCTCTCCGCCTTCACGTTCGCGTACGGGATCTCCCGCAGAAGGAATCCCGCACATGACGCTGCGCTGCGCATGAGCGCGGGCCACCTCTCCCTGCTGGCCTACGGACTCCAGTGGCTCTGCGGGACAGACCTGGGGGACCCCCGTCTAGCCTCGCCGGAAGCGATCATCAAGCACTTCCGCGTGCCGGACGGCCTGCCCGGCCACGTGGAAGCGGGAATAGGGTCTATACCCTTTGGCTTTGGACCGCTCGGCAAAGGTCTCAGTAACGGCCTCGGATTGGCCATGGGGTGGAAGATGCAGGGGAAGACAGGGAAGGTAGACGTGCTCATGGGTGACGGTGACAGCCAGGAGGGACAGATCATGGAGGCGGCGCGCTTGGCATCCAAACTGAAGCTGGATCACCTGTTCCTCCACGCCGATGTGAATGATGTCCAGCTCTCCGGAATCCCCTCTGCGGTGGCGGCGGCGGACCTGGCTGGCATCTTCCGCGCAATCGGCTGGGCGGTGATAGAAATCCAGAACGGGAACGATCCGGCGCAGGTGGAAGCGGCGCTGGATCACGCCGACACACTGGCGGGCAGAGGCCGGCCCGTCTTCCTCTGCTACTACACCACCATGGGCCACGGCGTGTGGGTGATGGAGGAGGCGTCAAACGCGGGGCTGCCGGACTATCACGGGACGCCCCTCAAGAAGGAATTAGCGGAAGAGGCGCTAAAGGGGCTCCCTCCGCTCGATCGATTGACCAAGGACTATCAACCGATCCGCGACGCGTTCCTGAAAGCCGGTATACCGGCCGGACCGCAGGAGCTCGATCGGCTCAAGACCGCTCCGCGGACGATCACAGCTGAGAAAGGAGCGGCCAGGAAGGACCTGGGCGCCACGCACATCCTGAACCTGATGAAGGCCGACAACAGAATAGTTGTATTGCACGGCGACCTGGCGGGATCCGGCGGCTTCGATAAGGTCGAAAAAGAGTTTCCGAACCGTGTGATCAACTGCGGCGCCGCGGAGGCCAACATGTACATGGTCGCCGCGGGCCTGCGCCAAGCCGGGATGCTGCCGGTCACCTATACCTTTGCCGCGTTTGGCACCAACGAGGCGAGGGCCAACGCACGGCTGATTGACATCAACTGCGGCCATATCCCGTGCGGCGTGTTCCATGACTGCACGCACGCCGGCCTGAGCGTGGGCGAGGACGGGGAAACGCACCAGGAACGAAACTACTTCAACCTTCCGTTCGACCACACCCAAGTCTGGATGCCGGCAGACAGCAACCAGGCTGCGGCTGCGGCCGAGCGCGGTCTGACCCTCGTTGCAGAAGGCCGGCAGAGCGTGTACGTGTTCTCCGCGCGCTCCGGCCACGAGCAGCTGAGGACGCCCGCGGGCGACGTGCTCTATGGCAAGGACTACGTGTTTGACGGCCGCATGGACCTGCTGCGCGGCGCGGGGGATACCACCGACCAGGTGACCGTGATCGCCGTAGGCATTCCCGTGCACGACGCCGTGAAGGCGGCGGACATGCTCCAGGATGGCAGCGTGCATGAAGCCATCCGTGTGCGCGTCCTGAATGCCGCGTGCGTGCGGCCGCTGGATGCTTCCGCCGTGATCCAGGCCGCACTGGAAACGCGCCATCTTGTGGTAGTGGAGGACCATCACAGCGAGGGCGGCTTGGCAACGCAGGTAGCGGATGTCATCGCGGACTTCCAGCTCCCTTGCTCCCTCAGGCGGCTGGGGGTGAACCACTCCTTCCCCTCCGGCACGGATGCGGATCTGAAGTTCCTGGCCGGCCTAGACGTAGACAGCATAATGGACGCCATCCAGGATGAGGCGCGGAGCGAGGTCTGCGGCGGAGAGGATGCCTTTGTGACCGCCGTGTTCGCGCTCATGAAGAACTCCCGGCAGAGCCGGTTTCAGGAGACTGCCCGCGCCGTGATAGGCCGCCTGGCGGAGGATGAGGCGTACCTCCGGAAGCTGCGCGACCACTGGGCGGGCCTGTCCTGCCCGCCGGAGAAGCTGCCAGATAATAGGAAGCTGCGGGAGATGCTGGGATCGGCGCGGGAGGGAGGGTATCCGATCTAGAATACGGAAGTAGGAATCCTGAATGATGGACCATAATTCCTGATTCGTGCTTCTTGATTCACGGTGAATGGAAAACCGAACGATACTCTGGAACAATGTACGGCAGCGCTCTTGGAAGGGTGGCTGAGTGGTCGAAAGCGGCGGACTTGAAATCCGCTAGATCCCTCTGGGATCTCGGGGGTTCGAATCCCTCCCCTTCCGCCAAGAGAAACATCTGGAAACGTTGAATGTAGTTTTACGGCACGGAGGGATGAGAAGCCTGCCCTGAGCGAGTGAAGCGAGCCGAAGGGAATCCCTCCCCTTCCGCCGCGATCAGCTGAAGCTGATGTGGCTTGCCACGGAACGAACGGTAGAATGCGCGGCAGCTGCTTTGACAGGCGAGGGAGAACTGTCAGAATCCATTCATCTCTTCCCCTAACGCCATGGAGCATCTTGACCAGGACGCGGTCCCCTCTCCTGAACAGACGGATCCGATCCAAGATTCACCGGAACGCCGTGGCAGCGTGCCGATGGATCCGCGTCCGCGCCAGGAGATCCAACGCCTGATGAGACAACAGACTCCCGTTCTTGAGAGATACGTCGAACAGGGGACGCCCGGACAGAAGCGTGCCGCCAAGCATATCCTCCGCTTGCGCGGCCTACAATGATCGAAGGAGAGATGAGCGGCCAGGCACTGGTGGACGCGGGAATCACGCCGCCTATCGCGCATGATGGGTCGGATAACCAGGCGTAAAAACCCCGCCGTGTCGATTCCGGCGCGGGCCGATTCCGGGTAGACTCCCGCAGAATCTTCCCCCGTACAGTATGCAGCGTTCCCTGAGGACCGGTGTTCTCCTCTGTTCGGTCGCCATAGTTGCTGCCGCGGGCACGCAACGTGCCGCCGCGCAGTCCTTCACGGACGTGAAGTCCGGGGACTTTGGCTATGAGGCGGTGGAGGCGCTCAAGGCGGAGGGCATCCTGGGCGGCTACGCGGACGGGACGTTCCGGCCGAACGCGCGCGTGAACCGCGCGGAGGCGGCCAAGATCATCGCCGGGCCGTTCATGACGGACGCGGAACAGATGAAGACGGGTAGGACTGAGTACCAGGACATCGCTGCCGGGGCGTGGTACATCCCCTACGTGGAGTGGGGGCGGCTGCAGCTGAAGATCTTTGACGGTCCGCCGGAGGTTGCCACGTTCAAGCCGGAAGCCAGCATCACCAAGGCGGCGTTCCTGAAGATGCTCTTCCGGGCCTATGACGCGGATCCAAACGCCTTCAGCGAGGTGAAGCTGCAGCTCTCCCCGGACACGAACCCGAACGAGTGGTACTACCCGTACCTGCGCTACGCCGTGGCGTCCTCCGTGGCACTGCCGCACAGCAACGCGCAGTTCGGCCTGGAGCGGCCGCTCAATCGGATTGACGTGGCCGTGCTCATGCATCGCTTCCTGCAATTCCGGGCGGGCAAGCGCACGCAGTTCCTGCTGAACCAAGCCCAGCAGAATCTGGATCTGGCCCTCCAGGCGCTGGAGAAGAGCGATGTCCGCGCGGCGGAATACGCCTCCGCGCGCGCCCTCCTCTCCGCCCGCGGCGCGCACCTCAAATCCCCGGATGAGCCGCTGGTGAAGGCGGTAGTGAAGCTCTCAGAGGGCTACCGGGCGCTGGTGCGGTCGTACCAGGCGGGGGTGGCTGGCAAGGCGGAGGAGACCGTGAAGCTGTCCAAAGACGCCTGGTTCCTGGGCGACCAGGCCCGCAAACTCTCGCCGGACGTGAAGCAGTTTGCCGAGCAGCTCCAGAGCTACGCGAACACGCTGGCCAAGAGCGCCCGGACCGGTGGATAATGCCGGCATGAGCGTGTCCGGGACGGAGTTCACCGCCAAGGTCGTCACGGGAGCCGGGCGCGGTCGAGCGATCGGCACGCCCACCATGAATTTGGACCTCACGGCCGTGCCGGCAGACCTGCGCGAGGGTGTGTATGCGGTAACGGTCTTCCTGGAGGATGCGTGGTGGCCGGCCGCCATGCACTACGGTCCCCGGCCGGTGTTCCAGGACGGCCCCTCATGCGAGGTGCATGTGATCGACCGTGAAATCCCCCGCGCTCCGGCAACGCTGACCGTGCGCATGGTGAGGTACCTGCGGGCCATCCGCCACTTTGAGAGCCCGCAGATCCTGGCCGCTCAGATTGCGCTGGATATCGACCGCGTGCGCTACTTTGTCCCGCAACCCCTGTTCCCATGATCGCCGCCCTCAAGCGCCTCATCCCGGACAACCACCCTCTCCGCCTGGCCTGGCACCGCGGCAAAGCGCTCGTGGCCGCGCTGCGCTACGGTTTCCCTGCACGCGGGCTCACGGTCATCGGCATCACGGGCACAGACGGCAAGACCACCACCGTGGGCATGACCGTTCACATCCTGGCCGCGCGCGGGTTTCAGGCAGCCGCCCTCTCCACCGCCTTCTTCCAGATCGGAACGGATCGCACCTGGAACGCCACGCAGAAGACGTCCCCCTCGCCATTTGCGGTCCAGCGCTTCCTGCGCCGGGCGCGCGCAGCGGGATGCACGCACGTTGTACTGGAGTGCTCGTCTCACGGCCTCACCCAGGGCCGCCTGCGCTTCACCTGGCCTGCAGTAGCCGCCATCACCAACACGTCCCCGGAACACCTGGACTACCACGGAACCATGCCGGCCTACCGCGCGGCCAAGGCCATCCTCTTCCGGAGCCTCCGCGGCCGGGGCGCCAAAGTTCTCAACCGGGAGGACGGCACGTATCCGCTCTACGCCGCCATTCCGTCCGAACGAACGGTGGCCTACAGCACCCATCCCGCGCCGGAAGTGCAAAGAGAAGCGGATCTCTGGACGGATGATATCCGGCCGGAACCTGCCCGCACGCGCGCCACCATCCATCACAAAGACCGGCAGACGGAGCTGGATCTGGGCATCCCAGGCGCCTTCAACGTGGAGAACGCGCTCTGCGCGATTGGGTGCGCCATGGCGACCGGCATACCGTTCCAGGACGCAGTGCGGGCGCTCGGGACATTTCAGGGCGTTCCCGGACGGATGGAGCCGATCGACGAAGGTCAGCCGTTCAGCGTGCTGGTGGATTTCACGGTGACGCCCGCCGCGTACGAGCGGACGCTCGCAACGCTCAAGTCCGCGCTCCCGCCCAGCAGGCGCCTCCTGGTGCTGGCCGGCAGCTGCGGCGACCGCATGCGGGAGAAGCGGCCGGAAGTGGGCCGCATCTGCAGCGCTTACGCGGACGTGTTCGTAGTCACCAACGAGGACCCGTACACCGAGGATCCCGATAGGATCATGGATGAAGTGATGGCCGGAGCGGACCCCTCCCGGACCGATCTGCATCGCATTCCGGATCGCCGGGAGGCGATCGCCTTCCTGCTCCGGGAGGCCCGGCCCGGCGATGCGGTAGTGCTCTGTGGCAAGGGCAGTGACACCACCATGTGGACGGCCGCGGGCCAAGTGCCCTGGAACGAGCGGGAAATAGTTCGTGAGATGCTGAGAGAACGCCGGAGTAAGAACTCGTAGTTCACGATCGTTAGGTAAGGGATGTAAGGAAGGTGACTGTCCTTCCTTGCCTCCCGTACCTTCCTTACTTTTTCTTCATCTTCAACCTTTCGCCTCTCCGCATCTTCGGCAGCCTCACCGGGTGCTTCTTCACCTGCTCCGCCAGTTTGCTGGCCGCCATCAGGGCGATCGTGGGCGTGAGCCAGCCGGTCTCCAGGTAGATGAGCTCAATCTCCCGGATGGCCGGCTTCTGCCGGACGCGGTTCACCAAGCTCGCCACGCGCTTCTTGGCAGGCGTGCGATCGTCCTTCTTCCCCCGGCGGCGTGCGCTCTTCGCTCTCATATTAGGATATATTATACAATACTAATCAATATCAGTAAATATCTGCCCTTTCCGCCCGGAGGTACCATCGGACAGTGCGGAGCGCTTCTTCTTCGGGCATAGCCGGTATCGACGAAGCTGGTCGCGGGGCGCTGTGCGGGCCGGTGGTGGCGGGGGCGGCGGTCCTGGAGATTCCGCTCCGGAGACGGCGCCGCGGAATTCCCTGCTGGTCGCCGATCACGAACTTGGAAGTGGTCATAGCCGACAGCAAGCTGCTCAGTCCCGCGCAGCGTGAACTCGCCTCCCTGTGGCTACGGGCGAACGTCCGCTTTGGGATCGGCGTGGTGGAGGCGCAGGAGATTGATGCGATCGGCATCTTAAAGGCGACGGAGAACGCGATGCGGCTGGCGCTTGCGCAGTTACGCGAGCGCTGCGAGCCGGCCACGCTCCTCGTGGACGGCAGAGACCGTTTCCAGTTCCCCATCCCCCACCGGTCCATCATCCGGGGCGACCAGACGGAGCCGGCCATCGCGGCTGCGTCCATTTTGGCCAAAGTGACGCGGGACCGGCTGATGGTGGAGTACGATCGGACGTACCCCGGTTACGGCTTTGCGGATCACAAAGGATACGGAGCGCGGTTACACCGGACGCGGATCCTGACGCTGGGCCCGTGCGCGATCCACCGCCGCACGTTCCTGAGCCGCATCCTGCCGGAGCCGGCGCCGTTTGAATGAGGGCAGAAGCATGAACCAAGGGTGGACCACTATCCTTTTCATCTTTTTTTGCCCTTTATTCCCTTTCGTCCTTTTTTTCCTCTGCGTTCACTCCTCCCTGCTCCGGTCCCGCAGCGCCACCCACAGCAGCAGCCCTAGCAGAAAGATGGGAATGGTGAGCAGCTGGCCGCGGGTGAGGCTTCCACCCACGAGGTCGGTGAGGGGGTAGTGCTGATCACGGTACTCCTCCACCATGAAGCGGAGGGCGCCGTAGAGGATCAGGAACAAGGCCGCCGTGCGGCCGGGATTGACGGAGCGGCCGTACTTCAGGTGCAGAAAGCACACGCCGGCAATGAACAGATCCTTCAGCATGGCGTAGATCTGCGTGGGATGGCGCAGGCCTTCCACACCGGGTATGGCAATGGCCCACGGAACGTCCGTAACGGTGCCGTAGAGCTCCCGGTTGATGAAGTTCCCCAGTCTCCCCAGGGCCAGCCCCAGGGCGATCGGGACCACTGCGACGTCCGCCACTTTCCGCAAGTCCAGATGTTTCCGGACGCAGGCGAGCGCCAGCATCAGAGTGACGCCGATGAAGCCGCCATGGGACGACATGCCGCCCTTCCAGACGGCAAGGATGTCCGACGGATGCTCGGCAAAGTACTGCGGCTCATAGAACAGGACGTACCCCAGCCGCCCGCCCGCAATGACTCCCACCACGGCGTACGCCAGAAGACCCGCCCACTCATCCCGCGTGAGAGCCAGCTTCCGCAAGCGCTGGAGGGTGGGCAGCAGCGCGTAGGCCAACAGAAACCCTAGGAGGTACATGACGCCGTACCAGTGGATCTGGTACACGCCAATCTGGAGCGCGATCTCCCGGCTGGGCGCAATAGCGATCATAGGCGCTACTGTAGGCCAAGAAGAGGCCATGGGGAATGGACAAATGGAGAATCATGAATTATGAATGATGAGTCAAGGATGACGAGCTTCCAGAATTCATGGTTCATGTGACTCATGCTTCCCCACCCAGTTCGGCGATCCTGGGAATCGAGACATCGTGCGATGAGACCGCCGCTGCGGTGGTGGAACCGTCCGGCTTGGTGCGGTCTTCCGTGATTGCCTCCTCTCAGCAGACGTTCCAGGCGACCGCCGGCGTCATCCCGGAACAGGCCGCTCGCATGCAGCTCCAGGCCATCCTGCCGGTGATAGATGCCGCGCTTGCGCAGGCGGGAATCCCGCTTGAACGGATAGACGCCATCGCCGTCACGCGCGGACCGGGACTGCTCGGTTCCCTCCTGGTGGGCACCACGGTGGCACGCCTGCTCCGCGCGCTGACCGGACGGCCGCTCATAGGCGTCCACCATACGCTGGGGCACTTGAGCTCGCCGTGGCTCTACGCGCCCGGCGAGGCCGCTCCTGCTATCCGCTTCCCGGTCCTCACCCTCTCCGTCTCCGGCGGGCATACGGATCTGTGGCTCCGCACCGGCCACACGCGAGGCCGCCTCCTGGGCCGCACGCGGGATGACGCAGCCGGCGAGGCATTTGATAAGGGCGCAAGCCTCCTCCATCTCCCCTACCCCGGCGGACCGGCGGTCGCGCACGCGGCGGAAACCGGTGACCCAAAGGCTGTCCCCTTCCCGCTACCGCTCTCCGGGGAAGACACGATGGACTTCAGCTTCTCCGGCCTCAAGACGGCGCTACGCTACCGCATCCGCGACCATGCCGCAGACTCTCTCCCGGACCTGGCCGCCTCCTACCAGCTTGCCCTCTGCCGGCACCTGACCGACCGGGTGGCCCGCGCGCTGGACCGGCACATAGACTGTGTGGAAGTGCACCTGGTAGGCGGCGTGGCCGCAAACCGCCACCTCCGGGAGGAGCTGGTCGCGCTCTGCCGCACGCGTGGCATCCCCTTCCGCACGCCGGGGGCGCCCGCCGCGTGTACGGACAACGCGGCCATGATCGCGCTGGCGGGCGGGTTCATGGCAACGGAGCTGGGTGACGCGGCGTACGCGCCCTTTGCAACACTCCCGGCCATCCCGTTGGAGGAGGTGGTGAGGGATGTAGGGGAGTGACAAGGTCACAATGTTACAAGGTTGGGCGTTCAGAGGTTCAACGTTGTAACCTCGTGACCTTATTATCCAAACGCCGGCAGGACCGCGGCGCCCACGATGGCGATGAGTCCGATGATGGCGGCGATGCGCACGAAGGTCTGCTGCTTCATGGAATCAGGGGGTAGCGGTGATGGTGATGGTCTCCCGGCTCTCGTTGCCCCATTCGTCCTTGAGGATGAGGGTGACATCGTAATCGCCGGGTTCTTCCGGAACAAAGACGTACGCCGGATCCTGGCTCTGGGCCTGCACGGTCTGCGGCGCGGACGCCAGACGCACGTCCCAGAGGAGGCTCTCTGCCACGCCGGTGGAGCAGCTGGAGCTGAGCTGTACGCCGCCCCCCACGGGCACGCGCAGGCGGGTAGCCGTGACGCAGGCGGTAAGCGTCGGCTTGCGGACGATGATGGTCCGCTCCGCCGTGTAGGCCGTGCCGGAGGCCATGACAATCCGCAGCACCACCTTGTACACGCCGGGCTTGCGGTACAGGTGCTCCGTCCGCGCGGCTCCCAGTTCCGGCGGATCGTTTTTCACCTCATCGCCAAAGCGCCACTCAAACCCCGCTATCTGGTCGCCCGGCGGGATGAAGGAGTTGGACGCGTCAAACCGGATGCGCACCGGGGCCACGCCACCCTCCGGCTGGATGAGAATGGTGGGCGCGGGAGACGCGCTCTTCACCTGCACCTCAATCACCTGGCGCAGCGCCTTGCGCTCAGCGTCCTCCGCCAGGAGAGTGAAGCGGTAGGTGCCCTCCCGCCGCAGGACCGTCTGGAGCTGCGCGCCGGTGACGCTGGCCGGCACATCGGCGGGCACTTCCCAGCGGAACTCAATGAGCGGCTGGGACGTGACGGGCTTGAGGGAGAGCGTGAGTGGCAGCTCGCCGGTGATTTTGCCGTTTGTCACCGCCGGCGAGCCTTCAAAGCGCAGGTCCGGCAGCACCAGTTGCTCCGTCACGCGCACCAGCGCGTTCAATTCCGCCAGCGCTCCGCTCTGCGACCGGACGCGGACGCTCACGGGGTAGAGACCGGGCGTATCGTATGAGTGGGCGATGCGCAGCAGGCTGGCGCCGCGCTCCTCCCGGTCGTCTCCCAGGGACCAGGCCACTTCCCTGAGCGGCTCCTCCGTGATCAGGCGGAAGCTCACCGGGAACGGCGCGGGCCCCACCAGGTTTCCCGGCTCCGTCTCCAGCGTGACGGGGAACGGCAGCGGCGGCGGATCCACCACGTCCACGGATCGCTTGATGGTGTTCTGGCTCTGGTTCTGCAGACGGTAGGTGGCGGAGACCTCATAGCGGCCGCGGCCGTAGTACGTGTGGACCGTCTCCGCCGTGGCGGTTGTCTCCACCGGCGATCCATCGCCGTAGTCCCACTGCACCTCCAAGAGCGCTTTGGGGTCCGTAATGAGGTGGGCGATGGAGAAGCGCACCGGCCGTTCGATCACCGGCTGCGCAGGCGAAACCGCGAACACCGCTTGCGGGATCGTGAGCCGCCGCGCCACCCGGCGCGTCTGGCCATTGTCCATTTCCAGGGTCACACTGACGGCGTAGGTGCCGCTGCGTTGGTAGTAGGCGGTGACAGTGGGGATGACGCCCTGTTCGTTG
Source organism: uncultured Candidatus Peribacteria bacterium (assembly GCA_964633955.1). Lineage (GTDB taxonomy): Bacteria > Patescibacteriota > Gracilibacteria > Peribacterales > Peribacteraceae > JAQBQQ01. Next base: position 10,952 of record CAZWIA010000024.1, read on the forward strand.
ACCGTGCCGTCGCCTTCAAAATCCCAGGCATAGCGCACAGGCCGGAGTCCGTCCCGGCCCAGGATCTCCACGGCGCGCTCCGCGCTGAACGTGACTTCCAGTGGAGCCACCAGGTCCTCCGACCGCTCGGGAGAGACGATATCCAGCCACAGACTCGGCTCACGCGTGATCGCCAGTGGCGCGACCGCGCTCAGGAGGAGTCCCGGGACCAGGACGAGGAGGAGCTTCACCGTGCTCCGCCGGCGCGTAACGATGGAGACATCCGCGCGCATGATCCGCTGGAAGCCAAAGAGCCCCGCGCCGGTCAGCGCCGCCGCGCCCAGCGCCGCGCTCAGCACCCCCATGGACGCGACCGGCGGCCCCCAGCTCTGGGTGCTGGGAAGAACGGCCATGAGACCCAGGAGCCACAGCACGTACGCCGCATACGCCGCACCAAAGACCAGTTCCACCAGGCGCTTCAGGCGCTTAGGGGCTTGTGGCGGCGTTGAGGCCACGGGCGCGGCAGCCGGAGCGGACGGCGTATCCTCAGCCGGCGCCAGGCCGTCCACGGGCACGGGGGGCGGGCCGCCGGTTGGCTTGGGATCCGTCATGGCCGTGGAATGGGAGCGAGCGGCGGTGCCCCTGTGCCGGAGCGCGGCTGGAAGAGCTTGGCGTCCTTGGGCGCGCGGATGGGCGGCGCGGCATTCTGATTCTGGAATGCCAGGGAGAACTCCAAGCGGAAGCTCTGGGCGCTCCCGGTCTTGGAGAGGAGCTGCCAGTTCACGCGGCGGACGTAGAACGTCTCCGCATCGATTTCCAATGTCCCCGTGGCGTCAAAGTCCCTCAGCCAGCCGCTCTCGCCGGCCGTTCCGGGAGCCAGGCGTTCCAGGAACGCAGCCAGCTGCGCCTGGTCCACCGCTACGTCGTACACATAGGCTTCCCGGCCGTCCCGCCGCTCAATGCCGCGGTCCTCCGTCACACGGACCACTTGGGACTGCAGGTGGAGCAGACTCACATCCGGCGTCACGTCCGCGGGATCCGCCACGGCGCCGGAATCCGTGAGGAGCCACCACTGTCCCTGGAAGTCCCGCAGCAGATCCTGGGAGAGGAGCGGGTACGCGGGCTCGCTCTGCACGTCATCCAGCCGCAGGTAGACTTCCGATCGGCTGAGCGACATCACCTGCAGGCGGCCGGACAGCTGGTAGGCCTGGTCGGCGGCGCCGATGCGGCCGTCCACGTTCAGCGTAAGATCCGTCTGGCGACCGGCGTTCTGCAGCGTGCCCGTGAGCGTGAAGGCGTAAGACTGGGATGCGCCCTCCGCGGCCAGCGCCAGCGTGCCTTCTCCCTGGAAGGTGGAAGAGTGGAGTGTCTGACTGGCAGTGGCCGACCGCCTCAGTACCTCGTCCGGCGGGAGGGTAGACGGGCGCGCGCAGGCAGCCAGGAGGAGGCAGCCCGCGCCCAGGAGGAGAGATCTGCGCATAGGTCGGAATCCAGTCTGCCCGATCGGACCCATCCGTCAAACCAAGGGGCTTGATGAACCGGGGAGAACCAGAGGAAACCCACGTTCGCTTGCCCACGTCTCACCACCGTCCTCCGCCCCCGCCCCCGCCGAACGATCCGCCGCCAAAGCCCCGGAATCCCCCGCTGCCGCGTCCGCCTCCAAATCCGCCCAACCCTCCCCCACCCCAGGGTCCCCGCGGCCCCCTGCCGCCGGACCGGGGCAGGCGGGAGGCGATGAAATCGATCACCAGGCCCAGAACGATCAGCAGCGGGATGGAGGCCCACCAGCTATAGAGGACGGTCAGGAAGACGCCCAAGACGCCGCCGAGCACCCCGCCCAGCCACCACGACCGCGAGCGTCCCAGGACGGTAAACGCCATGTAGCCCAGGAAGAAGATGAGGGCGATGGGCCACGGCTCGCCGTCTTCCTCAGCGTAGCGCTCCGCCGTGTACTCTCCGCCAATGTGCTTCTTGAGGCTCTCCACGGCCGCGCGGATGCCCGCCGCCTCGTCGCCGGCCTGGAACTGCGGGACCAAGTCCCGTTGCACGATTCCCGCCGCCACAATGTCCGGCACCGCGCCCTCAAGCCCGTACCCGGTGGCGATCCACGCGCGCCGGTCGCCCATGGAAACGAGCAGGATGATGCCGTTCTCCCGCTCCGCCGTCCCCACGCCCCAGCTGCGCCCCGCCTTGAGCGCCGCATCCGCGATCTCCTCTCCCCGAAGCGACGGGACGATGAGTACCGCGATCTGGTTGGACGTTTCCTGATCGTACGCATCCAGATCCGCCTCCAGTGCCTGCTCCTCCTCCGCGGTCAGCGTGCCCGTGACATCCGTCACGTAGCCGTCATTAGGCGGCACATCCAACGCGAGCACGGCCTGCGGCAGCGCCGCCGCCAGGAGAACGGCCAGTGAGAGCCGCCGGAAGAGGGTCATAGCTACTGCGTGAAGTCCACCTGAGGCGCCGTCTCCGATCCCGCCTGCCCCTGGAAGAACGCCTCCGGCCGGAAGCCGAAGAGCCCCGCCCACAGCAGGCCGGGGAAGCGCTGCACGCGCACGTTATACTGCTGCACCGCGTCATTGTAGTCCTTGCGCGCCACGGCAATGCGGTTCTCCGTCCCCTCAATGCTCACCATGAGGTCCTGGAACGCCTGGGTGGCCTTGAGCTGCGGATAGGACTCCACCGTTACCAGCAGACGGGAGAGAGCGGAATCAAACTGCTGCGCCGCGCCGATCTGCGCCGCACGGTCCGCGCCGGCGTTGAGGAACCGGGTGCGGGCTTCCGTGACCTGCGTGAGCGTCTCCTGTTCAAAGTTTGCGGCCCCCTTCACCGTAGACACCAGGTTGGGGATGAGATCAAACCGGCGCTGGTACTGCGTCTCTACCTGGGACCAGCTGTTGTCCACCGCCTGGCGTTGGCTCACCAGGCCGTTATAGGCGGCAGCGGCCCAGATGCCCAGGAGCACCAGAACGGCAATCACGATCCAGAGAGCGCCCAGGCGCCGGCGAGCGGGTGGCATCTGCGCGGAAGTGGTGTCCATAGGAGAAGGGAGGAAGAAACATGGAACGGGGCCGTCAATCTGTCACGGAAAGGAGAGGTTGGCCATCCAAGGTGAGTTCCACGCGGTCCACCTCCGAAAACTGCTCCAGGGTCCGCCCAATCTGGGCCTGCATCCCTTGCGTGCGGCATGTGCCGGGCAGCTGCGCCAACGCCGAGAGATCCAGCCGCACCGCTCCGCCGGCCCGCGTGAGGCGTGAGACCGTCACCCCCGCCGGGAGCGCCGTCTCCGCGCCCGCTTGCCGCTCTCGGTCGGTTGGCCCAGCCAGGAGCTCGCGCAGCGCGGCGGCTACGGGATCCTCCGCGCTCCCCACGCGGCGGGGAAAGCCGCGCACCTCTCCGCATCGCTGACGGTCCGGGTCCGCCCGCGTGTCCAAGAAGTAAGCCAAGATCGTGCGCGCCTCCGTATCCATGAACACCACCGGCACACTCGTCTGCCCCAGGAACTCGCCAGTGGCACGATCCACGGCCGTAAGGAGCAGGGCGCCGCTCTGGCCAAAGGGATCGCTGTAGCTGATCTGCGCACTGAAGCCGCTGTCATCCTGCGTCGCCATCCCCTCCGCCAGTACGGAACCGTCCACGTCTTGAAGCCGGTACTGCACGTCCGCGTCCGTCCCGGACGCCTGCCCGCGCAGCGGGAGCGGCAGGCCAGCCGTCTCCCCGGGCTGCGGGGCTTCCACCGCAAAGGTGACGCCGGGCGCTTCCGTGACCGTCTCCACGAACACCGTGCCGTCCGGCAGCGCGCACTGGCGCGGGAAGCTCTCCATCACCGGATGCCCGGCCGCCACGCAGCTCGTGAAATCGTGCGGCGGGGCTGTTTGGGTAAAGCATCCATCGGAACACTGCGTCACTAGGAAGATCCCCCCAAAGAGGACTGCATACCCCAGGCCCAGCGCCACGATCTCCTGTCTGCTCATGGGGACCATGCTACGCGGGACGCGCGGATCATCAAGACGCCTGAAACACGTCTGCGCCCGCACGCAAGCGATCTTCTACGCGCTACCACCCCAGCCAGAAGACGATCACGCCGGTGAGCACGGCGTTCACGGCATCATGCGCGGCCGCGATGGCGATGTAGGCCGCCGGCCGCTGCTCAAAGAGGCGATGCATCACGGCACTGAGACCGGAGAAGACCAGCCAGATCCCCAGGCTCATGCCCGCCGCTTCCGCGACCGTATCCACGCTCAGGAGGCGCAATGCGTACCACAACCCCCACGCGAACACGGCCGCATGCAGGACGCTTGCGAGCATGGCCGGGAGCATGAAGGCCTTCATCTTGGCGGGATCCAAGTTCCCCATCCGCTGCCAGGCACTGCCAAAGAGGAAGGGTGAATACCACAGGAACCCCAATACCATGCTAGCAATGACGGAGACGATGACAGCCAGGACCGGAATGTCTGAGAACATAGGAGAGGAAAGGAGTAGCCCTATCGTACGCCGTTATGCCGGCACGGAAAATGGCCAGTACCATGACGGTACTGGCCGGCGGCCTGTGATGATCAGATGCACGAGGTACCCGCCGTAAGCTGCGTTCCTAGCAGGCGCGGTTGAATGCGGGCGGCCAGCACGTCCAGGAACCCCCGCTGGAATTCCATCAGGACGATCGCCGCTTCCGTATCAGGATTGCCATCCGGGAGCCGCTCGTAATGCTGATCAAGCAATACAAGCAACCGGCTCAGAGCCACACGGTCCTTGGCATGCAGGATGCGGCCCACCAGTACGCCCTGCTCGTACGCGCTGTAGGCAGACCAGTCCTCCATGTTCCTCTGCGATCCGTTCTGCATCCCCGTTTGGATGCCCCAGAGGAAATCGATGATCTGCTGCCTCCAATCTTTGGCGGAGATGTTCGCCCGCGGCAGCGTATCCAGGATCTCCCCCAGCTGCGAGCGTGATGTTGAACCGCTGTACGAGGTCATGATCCCCGCCACCTGTGCCCCCGCGTTCCGCGCGGCGCCTGGCTCCTGCGGAATGGCCAGCCAGTACGACCTGAACTGCTCGTCCATTACGTCTCCCCATGAATGACCATGACAAAGGCCCGTTTCCCCAAGACGTTCCTGGGGCCTGCGTTGTAGGGCAGCTATTGTTGGGGGTCAAGGGTCTCTGAGAGCACTGTCTGTTTCTGGCTCAGGGAAACACTGTACAAATTGCCTCCTGAGGAACCTCCACTGTGTTGAAAGCACGCAAAAGCTTGCTCGCGCACTTTTACGTGGTCGGGACGATCCTTCACTGCGTTCAGGACAAGCTGAACTTGGTTCGTCTCGCCGTCCGCCTCCGGCGGACAGACTCGCTCAGGGTACCTGCCTGCCGGCAGGCAGGAACTTCTCGTCCAGCCGATGCCAGATGTCATCCTGAGTAGCACCGTAGGTGCGTATCGAAGGATGGTCGG
>CAZWIA010000025.1:0-7325 GCA_964633955.1 uncultured Candidatus Peribacteria bacterium
CTACGGCTCCACCGTCACGCTCTGGCGGAAGGGCGGCCCAAACTCGGCACCGCCGATCAGGTACATCCGTCCCTCTAGCACGTAGGAACCCGGCGTCGAGGGTGGGGTCAAGAGTGCCATGATACGGACGGTTTCCCCCGGTTCAATTTCCGATGGGAAGTACCCGGTGACCGGCATCTGGCTGGCTATGGTCTGCTGGAACCCCGTACTCTGCGGACTGATGGTCTGGATCCCGGTATTGCGCACGGTGAGGAAAAACGTTGTCCTCTGGCCAGCTTTCAGAGTGGGCGGGAGGGTGTGCTCTTCATAGACCAGGCTGTAGCCGGGCGGGGGGGTGCTGGTCGTGCCGGTTGCCGGCGTGACAGTCAGGGTGCGGTCCAGGATGAGCGGCGGCCCCAGAGGCTCGCCGTTACGCTCCAGCCGCAGCTTCACCGGGTAGGTGCCGGTCCGGACGGGGGCGCGGAGAAGCGGGCTGAAGGTGTAGTTGTGCTGGAAGTTTGGCCCCTCCATGTTGCGTGGCCCCCCGCAGACGTTCCGGTTAATACGGGAGGGGGCGATCAGGTTGGCGGTCCCTTCCAGCGGCACGATGGAAACCTCCCCGGCGTTCCAGCAGGCCGTTCCGGTATTCTGTACGGTCAGGTCAAAGAGGCGTGTCGCGTTCGCCTCCATGCTCTCCGGAAGATTGGTGGATACAAATCGCGCGTCTAAGATGGTATCCTGGCGGATGGTGTGGCGGAGCAGTTCGTAGTTTGGCGGGAGCGATGACCGGCCGTTTTGCATGACCAGCGTGTACTCGCCGTCCCTGTAGGATCCGATCGTGACTGGCACGGTGATGGTCTGGCCGGTCTGGAGGAGCCGGTCTGGCACCGCTGTCTGGAATACCAGGCCAGCCGGTGGCTGCCTGACGGCGAGCTGGATGGCCTGCCGGGCGTTCATGGTCCGGCCGTCGTTGCGGATGGTGAGCGTGGCGGTGACAGGCGTGGGAGAGTGGAGCTGGGACGGCAGACTATGGCTCTGCACGGCGATGCGGCTGATGTCCGTTCCTTTCTCTATGGTACGCCGGAGGAGCGCGGACCGCGCGCGTGCCAGCCGGAAGTCCAGTGTCTCCCTCCACCTTTCGGGCAGGAAGCCTGTGGTCAGCATGCTCACGCGGCCCGTTTCACCCGGTGCCAGCGGGTAGGTGGTGACCCCTCGCGCGAACACCTGGCCGTCATCAGCCGCCTCGCCGATGAACTCGGTGTTTGCGGGCAGAGCAGTGGTTCCGCTGTTGCGGAAGGTGATGCTACCCAGCTCCGGCCGGTCGTTGAGCGGCAGGTAGTCGCCGATCGTATCCGAGACGTACTGGACTCCCCCCGTGTCCGGCTGCGCGTCCGTGATCTCCACGGGGATTTCTCCGCCGATGGTGATCATGGTCGGCACTTCCGCACGCACGGTCCGCTGGCCCGGCCGGCCCGTGGGGACCGTGATGCGCAGTGTCACGCTCCCGCCGGCGGGCACATCCGTGCCGATCGAACCTTCCAGTGCACTGGAGCCGTCCGGCGGCGTCACGCGCAGGCGGGTCTGCGCGGGGAGAGGGGTATCCTGCAGGTTCATGACCTGCAGCGCGATCTGCTCCTGGCTGAACGCCTCCAGAACGTGCGGATTCAGCCAGCTCAGGCGGACCTGCGGCAGCGGAGCCACCGGTGCGTCCCCGGCATTCACGCCGGCCACCTGGATATCCCGTTCGGTGGCGTCGCTGATGGCCAGCCTGGTTCCGACCTGCTGCTGTAGCACGATGGTGCGGATGCGGGTGGCAGTCCACCGGCCGGGGTAGCTGAGCGCGACAAAAGGAACGCGCAGGATCCCCTCATCTCCTGCGGGGATAGTCTGGCCGATTGGTGTAGTGATCTGGCCGGCGTCGGGTGCGCCGGGGAACGTGAGATAGAGCCCTGCGTCCGCCGGTAAGGGCACCGTTCCAGTGTTCCGGATGAGGAAGAGGAAGGTGCCTCCGTTCAGTGCGTGGTACGGGCCGGGGTGCAGGAGCTCCACCTGGCTCCAGAGGCGATCTTCCGCGTTCGTGAGGGTTACATCCCTGCTGGCGCTTGGATGAGTGCCGTACGCTGGGTGGTCCAGCCGCAGGCGGAACTGCCGGCTGGTGCCTGCGGGTACGGTGAACGGCACGGTGACGGTGAAAGGCCGCCAGGTCACCAATCCCCTGGGCCAGACGTAGTCCGGGGACTCCACGCGGCGCTCCTCGCCGGTGGTGAGGTCTGTCACCAGGAAGCGGAATGCCGTCTCCGCGGCGTCCATGGGTCCTGTGACGCGGAGCGCGCAAGTAGCGGCGGTACAACCGTTGACCCAGAATGACAGCGTGAGGTACGTGGTGCGCGCGGGGTCTGCTGGCGGTGCGGAGCTGGAGGACGGCGCGGCGGAGGATGATGCGCTTCCAAACGTGACCGGTACCGTGAACGTGCCGCCGGGGATCGGCTGGCCGCGGTAGAGCACGCGGGCGGGAATCTGGTACGTGCCGGGCGCGGCGGACATCCGGTGCGCGCGGAAGCCCACGAGCACGGTGGATCCGACCGGCACCGATCCCGACTGCATGGGCGGGCGGGAGGTGAGCGTGGGAGCGCCAAAGGGGTCTTGCGGATGCACGAAGAAGTCCGCGGCGTTCAAGGCTTCCTGCCCGATGTTCTGGAACTGCGCGATGCCGTTTCCCTCCGCGTCCGGCGGCGTCAGGCTCGCCAAGTGCACCTGGCGCAGGAGCGGTACGTCCGCGGATGCCGCGGAGGATGCCGCGGGAACCGAGGCGGCGGCGGAGGACGAAGCGGCGGAACCTGCACTCCCGGTGCCGCAGTCCGCCGCAACGCGCATGGCTGGCAGGGATCCGGTCGCAATATCCCAGGAACCCAGCGTGACCACGTACCGGGGGGCGATCTGCGTGCCGCAAGGGGGCGTGCCCGCGGGGGCCAGCGGAATGGGGCCGAACGTCACGGTGGCCTGCGGATCCAGGCGGCTGGTGCGCGTGCAGGCGATGCCGCGGCTCTCCGCCGCGCATGCCGGGTCACGGTTGAGACTGAGTGCCGGTTCCCACGCGTCAGACTGCCGGCGCTCCAGCGTGAGCCGCAGCGGGACAGCGGGCGTGATAATGGGCTGGCTGCCTGTGTTGCGGATGGTCACGCGGTAGAGAGCTGCCCGCGCCGCATGACCGGGGTTCCGGGAAACAACGGGATCTGCCGGTTCCACCGTGACGGCGACCGAGGGCCACGTGGCGGCCGCGGAGGACGCAGCTGGTGCCGCACTGGCGGACGATGCGCTGCCGGGCGGCAGGCAGCCACCGCCCTCCACGGTCACGGCGGGAGGCCGGATGAGCACGGAGCGTTCCACTCCTATAGCCTGGAAGTACATGCGGGGCCGGATCATGGCCCCGCACCGGGCGTCCGGCCGGACGCGGAGGAGGATGCCGGAGAACCTGGCCCTGCTCCCGCTGAGGACTGGGTCTGCAGTGCTGCATGCCAGACGCCCCTGGCCGTCTACGGAGCACTGCGGATCCGCCTGCTCCATGAGCTGCCAAGCGTCGTTGGGGCCGGGTGCGGCAATGCCCACCCACATCCGGGCTGTCAGCGGGCCTTGAGCATCTGCCGCGTACCGCAACACGGTGCCGGGTGATGCCGTCGTTTGGTCCACGGAGACGGTCACCTGGTACCTGGAGGCGCTGGTGAGGAAATCCGCCAGCGGCACCAGTTCATTCACTACCGGGCCGGCCACGGAATTGCGGAAGGTGACCAGTTCCGCCCGCACGGAGAACGTGCCCGCAGACGGCAGGGTCAGCGCGATGGGGATGCTGGCTTCACTCCCCGGGGCGATTGCGCTCGGCAGCCTGGCGGACCCCAGGATGTAGGTGATCTGCGATTGGTCCACTGGCACGCTTGGACCGTTTTCCACCATCACCCCGTAGCGGAAGCGGAGCGTGGCTCCTCCCGACATGGCGACGGGGCCGGTATTGATCACCCGCACATTGCCGCTCACGGCCACAGACGGAGCGTGGATCCCCAGGAGCTCCTCTGGAATTACCGCCCGGCCTGTCATGGCCACGCTGGGGCCGGGGGCCACGGTCAGGGTCCCGTGGCCGCGTAGGCCATTGAGGATGCTAGCGTGTGCCGGGTTTGTACTGGGCGGAACCCTCAAGCGGGCGGTGACGCTGTACTCGCCTGAAATTCCCGGCGCATGGACCGTGACGGAGACTGGGACGGTTCCACCCGGCGCCAGGGGGCTCTCCAGCGGCGCGCTGCTTGCCACGTCCGTCATGAGGACGTTGCTCGTCGGGTGCCGGATTTCCACCTCCACGACCGTTCCCCCGGGCACGTGCACCAGGCTGCTCCCATTCCGGATGGTGAGTGTGGTCTCACGGGCTTCACCCTTGGCAAACACCGGGTTGGTGACAAAAATGCCCATGTCCAGCGCCAGTCCGCTGGACTGTGGCGGCGGAGGTGTGGGCGGAGGTGGTTCGGTACTGGTTTGGGTTCCGCCGGTGACGTTCACGGTGATGGCCGGCGTGGGCTCCCCAAACCAGCCCAGTCCCTCCCGCCGCATCCGCCAGCGCGGCAGCGTGAACGGACCGCTTGTGGCCGGGGCGGTGAAACGGACGAAAAACAAACGGGAATCCCCCGGATTGACGTGCCAGGAATCTGGACTGTTTCCCGCGTACGGTGGTTCTGCCTGCCACTGCTCCGCCGGCACGGCGGGATTGGACGGATCGATACGGCTGAAGTTGTAGTCCGTATTGCGCACGGCCGGATGGTCGTCCGCGTAGTCGTCCGTGGACACCCAGCTCACGTTGCCCGTGTTGGATACGCGGTATCCCACTTGGTACGCCTGGCCGGCGGTGACGGTTGCGGGTGGCGGTACTTCCACCGTGATGGTCGCACGGCGGCTGGGAACGGCCTTCACCCGGATGTCCCCGGCGCAGCGCTCCCCAAACTCGCCCGTGCCGGTGCGCCACATGCGCAGTCCCAGCGGCCATGTCACATCTGCCGTGACCGCTTGGGCCCGGGCGAAGTACTTCATCATCCCGGTCTGGCCTGGCGGAGTGCTGAGTCCGGTACCGGCCGGATCGTAGACTCGGGCGTTGGGAGCAGGACCCCATGGCCAGGGCTCGGCGCCCCCGCTGGGGCGCGCATGGAAGATCGCCACCTGGTTCCACACGTAGTTCCAGCTGTCCGTGCCGGCATTGCGGAACTGCGCGTAGGCATTGAAGTACTCCCCCGGTGCTACGTGGGACGGTGCGGCAATACCCCTGCCGATGCAGACCGCATCGTACCTTGGCGTGATTTGGGCCCGGAGGCTCAGCTGCAACCCGCCGTACAGGATGGGCAGGAGAGCCACCGTGCCAATCAGGATGTGCGTGCGTCTCATAGGTGTGTTCTGTGGATTTCTGGATATTATAGCAACAATTAATACTTATGTCACGGTCGATCGGCGGAAAGCGAAAAGAACTAAGAGAAACAAAGGAAACAAGTGCATCAAAGGATGCTGCTCCGCTATTGTGGGCGGAATGGCCTCATTACGGCTGGTAGGTGACCGTGTGCTCCAGGCGGTCCAGCACCTGCCCCTCGGCGTTCCGGGCCACAATGACGTAGGTGTTCTCCCCCGGCTTGAGGTTTTGGAACCCCACGGATGCGATGTAGTTCCAGTAGCCGCCATACGGCTTGAAGAGCTGGAGGCGGTAGTCGTTCACCTCAATGCTCGCCGTATCTCTGGATGTGGTGCCCTCCAGCAGGAAGCCCGTGCCGGTCACGGTGGCGTTGGCCGCGGGCGCGGTCACCTTGAGCGCGCCGGGGGTGAGCGGGGCATTCCTGAGGCGCGGCGCGCTGGATGCGGCGGAGGACGCCCCGCCCGTTGCCGGTGGGGGAACTTGGTTGCCATGCTGGACGGTGATGCGGGCTGGTTGGCTGCGCCTGCCGGACGCGTCCACGGCCACTACGTCGTACGTGTTGGTGCCGGGCTTCATGTTGCCCAGGTCCAGCCGCGCCAGGTAGCTGAAGGTGCTCTTGGTCGGATCGAACAGCTTCAGCTGGTAGTCATTCACCCACACCTGCTGCGTGCCGGATGGCACGGTGCCGCGGATCACCACTTCCGCCTCCGTTGTGCTGTGGGTCTCTCCGGTCTTCACGGGCGCGGTCACCTCCGGGCGAGGTCCGGTCGCGGATGCGATGCTACTTGCCTGCGACTGCCGCTCCACGGTGCGGGTGGTTTCCGCCAGGATGGAGCCCGCTTCGTCCAGGGCCGCTACGTGCAGATCGAACGTGCCTTCACTGAGGAGCGGTATGTCCCGCGTGAAGCTGCCGTCCGCCGCCAGCGGGATGGCGCTGCCGTTCACCCGTACCTCCCGTACGGACGCATCCGCGCGGCCGCGCAGCCGTACGGCGCTTCCCGTTACTTTCTCGTTATGGCGCGGGCTCTGGATGGTCAGGAGGCCACCGGTGTCCTCCCCCTCGCTCGTCTCCCCTTCTCCGGCCGCAAGCAACCGCCGGCTCTGCCGGACAAACGTGTTCTGGAGCGCCGCCAGGTTGAAAGCCGACCGGAGACGGGCAAGATCATCCGGCGGCGCACTGGCGGGCAGATGCAGCTGTTGTCCCTCCCCCAGTGTGAGCGCCATCTCTCCATCACGCAGAACTTCTACGCCCGCGCCGTCCGCCGCGTACACCACGGCGCCCGTGGGGGAAACGAGTGTCTCGGTATTGGTGGGCAGCCGGTACGTGAGCTCCCCTACGGTGATCCCGCGCACCACAGTGCCGGATTCCGCCTCCGGCGTGAGGACCCAGGCTGATCCCTCCCGCAGGGCAATGTCCAGGCGCATCTCCTCATCCGCTGCTTCGCTCACCGTGAGCAGTGCTTCCGTCTGGGCGTCCAGGCGCAGGAGCGTGCCGTCCGCCAGCCGCAGCACGGCGTAGGAGTCCGGTCCCGTCCGGACCGCGTCCCCCGGCTGCAGCTTGGTGGCCGTCTCCGCCGCCTGGAACGCGTTGCCCTCATAGGACACGTCCACGTCCGAGTTCCCCTCCACCGTCAGCGCCGCCGTCTGCGGCACGCTGCCGCTGCCAATCAGCCGCCAGAGCCCGCGGATCCCCACCCACGCCAGCCACAGGAGCAGCAGGAGCAGGAGCAGCCGCCCCAGGCCGCCGCGCTTTGGCTGCGGTTGGGGGCTTGGGAAGTACGGAGAGCGCCGCTGGCGGTAGTACACCTTCATAGCTGGCTCGCCACGTCGGCTTCTGCCGACCGTGGAGATGTAGCTTGCCACGGAACGCTCGATCGCTTCAATATGCCGTGAACAAAAAAAGGATTCCGAG
>CAZWIA010000025.1:7425-15866 GCA_964633955.1 uncultured Candidatus Peribacteria bacterium
TGCCTTCCGCCCTGCAGGCATCGGTCAGCGTGCGCACCAGGCGCTGGGCCAGCACGCCGCGGAGCGCCGGCGCAAAGGTGTAGGGGCTCACGCCCATGGAGAGGAAGCGCGGAATGGCTTCCACGGCGGAGTTGGTGTGCAGGGTGGACAGCACCAGGTGTCCGGTGAGGGCGGCGTTCACCGCGGTCTGCGCGGTTTCCAGGTCACGGATCTCTCCCACCAGAATCACGTCCGGGTCATGGCGCAGGATGGACCGGAGGCCGTTTGCGAACGTGAAGTCATGCGCCGGATCCACCTGGCTCTGGACCACGCCCGGGAGCTCATACTCCACGGGATCCTCCAGCGTGATGATGTTGCGCTCCTTCCCCACCAGTGTGGAGAGGAGCGCGTAGAGCGTGGTGGTCTTGCCGGAGCCGGTGGGGCCGGTGACCAGGACGAGGCCATTGGGGAGCTCGGCCAGGTCATGCAGCGCGCGCTCAATGTCCGCCGGGAATCCCAGCTCTGAAAGCGGCCGGATGCCGCGCGCGGGATCCAGGAGGCGGAGCGTGATGGTCTCTCCAAAGCGGGAGGGCAGCGTGGCCACGCGCACGTTGATGGTGCGCTCCTCATGCTGGAAGGTGTACTGCCCGTCCTGCGGCAGGTCTGTCACGTTCAACTTCAGCTTAGCGAGGAACTTCACCCGGCGCAGGAGGTCCACGTACGTCTCCCGCGTGAGTGCGGGGAGCATCTGGAGCACGCCATGGAGCCGCCACTCCAGCCGCACGTCGGCCTTCTGGGGGGAGAGGTGGATATCGGAGATGCCGCTTGCGGCCGCTTCCGCCTGCAGGCGGGTGAGGATCTGATCGCCGGTTTGGCCGGTGAAGTTCTGAGGAATCATTCCCTCTATTCTACCATTCTTCCCGCCTGCGTGGTAGCCTCCGTTTCCGTAGGCCCAAGCGCCCGTTTGGCGCAGGCTGCCCTTCTTCTGCCCATGCTGCGCCCGCGTCTCAAGTCCCGCGAGACGGTCAAGCGGAGGTCTCTCCTCCAGCGCATGATGGTGGTGCACGGCGTCCTGCTCTTCCTCACCCTGACGGTGGTTGCCCGTCTCATGGAACTGCAGATCGTCCGCGGGGCGGAGTTCCGGCAGAAGGCGGAGCTGCAGCATTTTGGGAACGTCCGTCTGCCCGCGCGTCGCGGGGAGATCTTTGCGCTCTCCAGTAAGACCGGCGAACGCAACATTCTGGCCACCAACACCACGCTGAACCTGCTCTACGTGGACCCCCAGGTGGTGAAGGGGCATGCGGCGGAGCTGGCGGACCAGCTGGCGGACCTCCTCCTCACCCCGCAGGTGCATCAGACGTGCGTCCGTGGCGACCGTGCCTGTCCGCCGGAACTCATCTCCCTTCTCTACTCCGTGGCGTTCGATCCGCTGGAGCAGCAGAAGCTGCTTGGCACCGGGGCGCTCCTGGAGCCCATGGCGGAGGACCAGGCGCTGCCACCGGAGCTTCTCAATCTCCCGGAGTACCCGGAGGCCAAGCGGCTCTTTGCCCGGTCCATTGAGCAGCGGATTGGGAGCGAGCGCGTGCGCTTTGCGCCGCTCAAGTACGGCGCCACCAAAGTGCAGCTCCGTCAGGTCATGGCGCTCAATCTGCCGGGCATCACCGTGGTGCCGGACAAGGCGCTCATCTACGCCAACCCGGAGGAGGTGCCGCAGGGGCGCATTCAGACCTTTGCCCGGCAGCTGGCGCGGGCGCTTGAGGCGGACGCGGAGGCCGTCCAGGGCCTCCTCAAGTCTCGTCCGCTGCGCTACGTGCCCATCATGCGCCGGCTTCCGCCGGTGGTGTCTCTCAAGGTGAAGCAGCTGCAGCTGCAATCGTTCCGGGAGGCGCAAGCGGCGTGGGAGGCGCAAGCCAAAGCCGGCAAGGAAACGGAGTTCACCTATCCCATGCGGGCGGTGGCGCTGATCCCGGAGCACTGGCGCTTCTACCCGGACGGCACCACGGCGGCGCACGTGGTGGGGTTCCTCAATACCAATGAAGAGGCGCAGTATGGGATTGAGCGTGCGTTCCAGCCTCAGCTCAAGGGCCAGGCCGGCATCATCAGCTCCGTGCGGGACCTGGCTGGCGGCTCCATCCTCACGTCATCCCAAACCATCGTGAAGCCCAAGGATGGGGATTCGATCGTCCTCACCATTGATCGCACCATCCAGAAGGAGGTGGAGACCATCCTGGCTGCGGCGGTGGAGCGCTACCAGGCGGACGCCGCGCAGGTCATTGTGACGGATCCGTTCACGGGACGCATCCTGGCCATGGTGAACGCGCCGCTCTTCAATTCCAATGACTATGCGGACGTCTACCAGAAGGAGCCCATGATCATCCATCCCGGGGAGGAAGAGCGCATTGAGGTGGAGCTCTATGATCCGGATACCAACGTGCGGCTCCTGCGCGCGTCCTATCATCAGGTCTTCACGCCGGAAGGCCGGGCGCAGCTCAGTCAGAAGACGCGATCGATCATCACGGATCTGGAGAAGCTCTACGATCTCAAGACCGTCACGCGCTACTACTACCTGATCGGTCCCTACTACCGGCGGGAGATCTTCCCCACGCCGGACCCGCGCATGTGGCTGAAGTTCCGCAATAACTTAGGCGTGGGCGCGTATCTCAACCGCGCGGTGCAGGCCATCTACGAACCGGGGTCCGTCATGAAGCCCATCACCATGGCTATCGCCATTGATCAGGGCGAGGTCACGCCCATGGAACCCTATGACGACCTGGGGCCGGTGAAGGTGGATGAGTATGAGATCAAGAACGCGCTGGGTAAGCATTACGGCCGCGTGACCATGTCCCAGTGCCTGGAGTATTCCATCAATACCTGCATGACGTCCGTGTCCTTCAAGCTGGGGCCCAAGCTCTTCCAGCGGATGCTGGAGCGGTTCGGGTTCGGTCGGATCACGGGCATAGAGCTGGAGGATGAACTCACAGGCGAACTGAAGCCCTGGTACAAGAAGGGCGATTGGCCGGATTCGCTCCTGGCCACCATGTCCTACGGCCAGGGCATTTCCGTGACGCCGCTGCAGATGGCTTCCGCGTTCGCGGTGCTGGCCAACGGCGGGAAGCTCATCAAGCCCACCATCGTGGATCGCGTCATCCACCCGGACGGCACGGAGGAGGTCACGGAACCCAAGGTGCTGGATCAGGTGATCACGCCGGAGACGGCGGATACGGTCACCTCCATGCTCATCAGCTCCGTGGACCGGGGCTACGCGCTCAAGGGCGGCGTGCGCGGGTACTACATTGCCGGCAAGACGGGTACGTCCCAGATCGCCGGGCCGGGCGGCAAGTACATCAGCGGCACGGGGTCCACTATCACCTCCTTCATCGGCTACGCGCCGGCCAGGAAGCCCAAGTTCCTGGTGTACGTGAAGTTCGACCGGCCCCGCCGGGACTTCTTTGGTTCCTCTACCGCCGTGCCGGTGTTCCACGATATTGCCGCCTTCCTCTTCAAGTACTACGGCCTGCCGCCGGAGCGGTAGGGTGGACGTGAGTTGGGTCCTCCGGGAGCACGGCTTCCGTGGAGCGGGCCAGCGCGTGCTTGCGGATCAGCGCCAGGGCGCGTCCCTCAATCTGCCGCACCCTCTCTTGCGAGATGCTGAGTCTGTCCGCTATCTCCGCCAGGGTGTATGCCGTGCCCTCCGGGTTCCAGTTTTCAGCCGGCAGGCCAAACCGCATGATGAGGATCCGCCTGCTGCGCTCATCCGGCAGCAGCCCTAGCAGCCGCCAGGCACGGGCACGCTCTTCCTGCTCTCCTGCCAGTTCCGCTGGGTCAGGACCTGCGTCCATGATGTGGTCAGAGAAAGGTGGAGCATCCTCATCCCTCCGCGTTTCGCCCTGGGGCGTGGGGATGCAGCTGCGCAACCCCTGTTCTACCCGCTTCCGTGCCCGTGGCTGGAGGCCCATGGCGTCGTAGATCTCCTGTTTGGTCGGCTTGCGTTGCTGTTCCTGGTGCAGCCGGTGCTCCGTCTCCCCATACCTGCGCATGAGCGCTAGGGTGTTTGGTGGGATGCGGAGGAAATGAGTCTGCGTTTCCAATGCTCGCTGAATGCTCTGTCTGATCCACCAGACGGCATAGGTGCTAAGCCTGTTTCCCCGCTCTGGTTCGTACAGGTCTACAGCGCGCAGCAGGCCGCAGTTCCCTTCTTGGATCAGATCGTCCAGTTCCAGGCCCCTGCCCTGGAATTTCACGGCAATCCGGGAGACCAATCGCAGGTTATTACGGACCAGTGCTTGGCGGGCCTCCACGTCCCCTCGCCTGGCCCGCGTAGCAAGTTGCCGCTCTTCCTCTGCGCTCAGCAGCTGGTGGTTGCACTCTTTCATGTAGGGCACGAGCGAGGGGTTCATAGCCAGATCAGCCTGAACATGTTGATGTAGAGATGCAAGGGCAGAGCGGCATTTTCGCTCGTTTGGCTTGGCACCTGCTACCATCGGTGTCACTCACTCCATCTTTCCATGTTCCCCAACCGTGATGCGATCCAGGCCCAGATCCAGCAGTTTTTGGAATCCACCGGCCTGCAGGGGTTCATCATCTTCGGTTGGCAGAAGGAGGACGGCTCCGTGGATGTCGTCTTCTCCATGCATGAGATGAACGCCATCCTGGCTATCAAGGCGATCAGTTGGACGCTGCAGGAGTTCTGCAGAAATATCTAACATCCGGATTCAGAGCAGTCGCAGCCCTTCGTGGCTGCGACTCCGGTGACAATCGCGTTCGCTCCGCCATCATTCGCCATGATCACTCCTCCGCTCATTCTTCCCATATTCTGCTTGAGTGGGAGGGTCCTGCGGCCGTAGCCTCCGGAGGTTCTGCCCCGGTCGGCGTCTGCCGGTCTGGAATCCATTTTTTCCTCATCTGTGAGCCGTAAGATCATCTGCCTGCTCCGGCCGTCCCCCAGTGCGGGGCTTATGGCCGCTAACGTTGACAGCGTGATGTAAAGAAGTCATGACACACCGCCTCGGCATTGACTCCCCGGCCCCCGGGAGGACAATCCCCGCCTTTCCTTCTTCCCCTCTTCCCATGGACGATCGCAGGCCCCCATCTTGGCTCACGGAAGCGGCAATCCCGGAGTTTGAGGAAGATGACGCCGGAGATCTAGCGCCGGCGGAGGGTGAGGATGCGCGGCTGGCGGATGAGGAAGATGAGGAAGAAGAGCTGACAGATGACCAGGAGGAATCTGATGATGGGGATGACGGTCCGGATGGCGATGAAGGCGAAGCTCAGGGGTTTCAAGTGCGCCTGCGCGTCATTGCCTGGATTCCCGGTCGGTACCCCATTGTCTAGGATCCAGGGCTGATTTGGTCCCATTGCCCCGTGGCGCGCATGGCAGCGATTGACGTTCTGGGGTATCTCCCGTAGGATCTCGCCGCTTTCTCTTCCCCTTTTCCCCGTCCCCCCGTGCCGATCATCCAGTCCGCCATCAAGCGCGCCAAGCAGAATGAGGTCCGCCGGGCCCGCCGTCTGCCGTATAAGACGCAGATGAAGACGGTGGTGAAGAAGGTGACGGAGCTGGCCCGGGCCGGGAAGATGGATGAGGGCCGCAAGCTGCTGCCCCAGGCGTTCAAGGCAATCGATACCGCCGCCAAGAAACAGATTCTCCATCCCAACACCGCCGCCCGGAAAAAGAGCCTGCTCAGCCGGATGGTGGCGGAGAAGAAGTGACGGAGTGGTGAGTGGTCAGTGGTCGGTTTTTTTTTGGTACGTTCGCTCACAGATGTCTTCCGTATGCGGATGGGGCGGATTCGCGATCCAGGGAATATTGACAAACTAATGCATGTATTTTACTGTGTGGTTAGCACAGCGTCTGTCCCTTTACAGCAACGTAGAGAAGAAAGGATGTGAGACGTGTCCCGCAAGAGGCTTGTTGCCGACATGCTGTTCACTGTGCAAGTGATTGGGGCATGCGTACTGGCCGGGAGCCAGTTCGTTCGGATGCTCTCCACTATTCAGGGCGTGAACTTTGCGATGTTCGCCACGATGGAGGTGTTCCTTGGTATTAACCTCTATCTGGCAATTATGGCGCACCACGTGCAGCCCAGCCGGGTGACCCGGCAGACTGTTGCGACGTACGCTCTCTGGACAGTCCTCATTGGTTCGAACATTGCTGCCATTCTCTGGAACGGCAGGTACCAATGGGGAACGACCGATGCCGTCACACTGGCTCTGGCCGGTCTTGGCGTGGTCATCACCTTGCTCGTCGCCCGGCGCTATGAGCGCGGGTTCACCGACCCCATCGTCAAGGGCTACCTGGCTATCTTCTTCAAGGCAACGCCGCAGCTTCTGCTGGCCTTGAAAATTCTTCAAGAAGGCAACGCAGGCACGCCATTCACAGCCATCTGCGCCGGACACGTCACGATCCTCGTTCGGCTCGGTCAGCTCTGGTTCTCCATTCGGGAAGCAGGGTGGGATCGCAACCGGATTGGATCGGCCATTAGTGAGCTCGCCAATGAGGCGAGCTGGATCGTGGTGACCCTCGCATGGATCACCAAAGATCTGTCATGAACTGCGCCCCCCTGGCATTGTCAGAGGGGCGTTCTTGCATGGTCGCGTATAGTACAGATACGAACAAGTGCTACGCTGTGCGCAGATTACCGTCCATTTCTGCGCCTCCTCGCCCTCGACATCGGCACGGTCCGCACCGGCGTGGCCACGGCGGATACGCGCACGGGCGTTCCGCTGCCGCTCACAACGCTCATCCACCAGACGCCGGATGAGCTGGCGGTGCAGGTGAAGAAGCTGTGTGATGACCGGGAGATCGATCAGCTCATCATCGGCCTGCCGCTGCTCCTCACCGGGAAAGAGGGCAAGCAGGCGGCATTGGTGCGGGCTGTGGCCGGACGGCTGCAGGAGGGCACAGGGTTGCCCATTGTCTTCCAGGATGAACGCTATACCAGCCGGAGCGCGGTGAAGGCGGGTGCGCGGAAGCCCGCGCGCGGTCGCGGTAAGCGGTCCCCCGCTCCGGAGGAGGATGCCATTGCGGCGCTGCACCTCCTGAGCGCGTATCTGGGAGTCTGATCGCTTTGAGGGGATAGATCTCTCAATATTGGCTTTAATGAGCCATAAAACTATATTTGACAAATCTATAGTAAGTATTATGATTTCTCTTCCCAGCCCCTGGCCGCCGCAGTACTAGTAAGCAATATCTGATCTGCGCCGTCTACCCCAGTGGATGGTCCATCTTTTGCTTCTGTCAATGTTCTGGTAGAACGAGGGTTGTTCTTTCCTCCCCTCCTCCCATGCCCACGCCCGTGACTACTTCCGCACCCGCGCAGCAGGCCTCCGTGGCCCCGCTCACCCTCAACCTGCAGGACATGCTGCAGAATCTTTTCCTGGTGCTCACGGAGAAGGAGGTGACGGTGATAAAGAAGCGGTTCGCCCTCATGGGCCAGGCCAAGCAGACCTTGGAGAAGATTGGCAAGCAGTTCAAGGTGACGCGCGAGCGCATCCGTCAGATCGAATCCATCGCGCTCGGGAAGCTGCGCCGCACCGTGCGCACCACGCGGCTGGATGAGGTCAATGAGCTGGCCAAGAGCATCCTGCGCCTCCACGGCGGCCTCATGGCGGAGGACGATCTGATCAGCCAGGTCCTGCGGCGCATCCAGGGGGCATCGGAGGCGGACGGCGCCGTGCTGCGCCTCTCGTTCTCCATTGACAGTGAGATGAGTTCGATCGGCAAGGGCACCACGCTCGTCCCCTTCTGGCGGCTTGCCTCCCTGGCGGCGGAGGACATCGCCACCATCGTGGACAACATCGTGCGGATCCTGAAGAAGCGGAAGACCTGCATGAAGACAGAGGAGATCGTCTCCGCCATCCAGGCGCTGAACCTATTTAAGGACCGCATTCCTTCCCGGGAGCTCATCGTGAGTGCGCTCAAGATCGACGAGCGGCTGCGGGAAATCGATGAAGGCTGGGGGCTCACCGAGTGGCGCTTTGTGCGGCCGCGCAGTATCCGCGACAAGGTGGAGATCATCCTGCGCAAGGCCAGCCAGCCGCTCCACTTCATGGACATTGCCAACCGCATCCGGGAGGCCAACTTTGACCACAAGCACGTGACCGTCCAGGCCGTCCATAATGAGCTCATCCGCTACCCGCAGTTCGTACTGGTGGGCCGGGGCCTCTACGCGCTCCGCGAGTGGGGCTATGAGCCCGGCACGGTGGCGGACGTGATTGAGAACATCCTGCGGGAGAAGGGGCCGCTCACCAAGAAAGAGATCATCGCGGAAGTAGCCAAGCAGCGCACCGTGAAGGTGGGGACCATCTCCCTCAACCTCCAGAAGATGCCGTACTTCACCCGCGTCGGCCGCGCCGTTTACGCTTTTGACGCGAGCAAGAAGAAATAGCCTGCGTCGTTCACCGGGGGTTTCAACCCCCGGTTAACGGTCGAATCCAACCCAAAGCCCGGCGAGAGCCGGGTT
>CAZWIA010000026.1:0-14902 GCA_964633955.1 uncultured Candidatus Peribacteria bacterium
TTCAGGCTGAAGCCGCCCACGTAGCTGCAGATGTCCAAGACCGTTCGGCCGGGAGCCAGTGTTCGAACCAGTGTCCGCATCTCCCGTTGATCCAGAAACAGGCCGGTTTTCTGGCCACTTTCAAGATCGATCCGGTATGCGATGCCGCGCTCTTGGACATCGATTACGGGCTGGCCCTGGCCCTTGGCCCAGCCTTCCACGGGTTCCAGTCCCTCTTTCTTCCGGGTTTGGCCGGTGGATTTCTCATAGATCGCCTGCGGCGCGACCAGTTCCCACAGCGTGTCTATGATCCATGCGCGCAGCCGGTCCATGCCCAGTGTGGTGATCTGCAGGACCACGGTGTCCCCGTACTGGTCCACGATCAGCCCCGGTGTACCGTCGCCTTCCGCATTCACCAGCCTATAGGCCGTGGTTCCTTCATCAGAGACCAGCTGCTGCCGCAGGTCGACCGCGCGCTTGAGTGTGCGCCTGAGGCTGGCCAGTGGATCACCTTCTTCCCAGCTGATGGCCCGGAGCGCGATGTACGCGCGGGAGTTCAAGGTGGCGTAGCAGAGGAATTCCCCCTGGGCGCTCCGCACTTCTACGATCGCTCCCGTAGGGATGCTGCGGACATCCGTCTGGATGGCGCCGCTATAGACCGCGTGGTGGCGGTTTCTCAGGGCCGTATCACGGCCGGGCTTGAGGACCAGGGTGGGGTAGGGCATGGGGCGGGAGGATAGCACGGCGCCGGCGGTTTGCTCAGTCCACCACAATGAACCGTCCCGGATACATCCCCATGGTGCAGGTGAAGCGGATCTCCCCGGTCCGCTCCGGCGTGAATTCGATCAGATTTTCCCCCTCCGTGAAGTTCCGGAGGATGCCCAGGGAGGGGACGCTCACGCCCCCGGCGCAGCTCTGCCGCGGGTTCTCCGCGTCAATCTCCCAGCGCACCGGAATGCCGCGCCGGACCACGAACTCGCTCGGTTCGTAGCCGTCCCACGTCTGCTTCATGCGCGCCACCTGCACGCCGTTCTCCACCACCACGTTCGTCTGCGTGGGAAGGTCTCCCTGTCTCCCGCCGACCGGAGACGCAAAGCCCGTGAGCCGGTAGCCGTTGCCCAGGTTGAAGAGTCCCAGGAGGATCACGGCCAGGCCGGCAGTCTTGAAGAAGAGGGCGGCTTTCTGTCCCCGCATGACAGCGGCCAGCCCGCCGATTCCCAAAAGCCCCGGCGCGGTTCCGATCGCGAACGCGCCCATCATGAGCGCGCCGGAGAGGAAGCTGCCCGACGCCACAGCTGAGAGCTGCATGGCCTGCGTAAAGCCGCACGGAAGGAAGAACGTGAGGGCTCCCAGGAGGAGTGCCCCCCGGTGGCTGTAACGCTCCGCATGCCGGTTGAGACCCAGGGCCCGGCTGAGGCTTGGGGGGAGCGTGAACTTCAGGCGGGAGAGGCGGGGAGAGATCTCCGTGAGCTGCAGCCCTAAGAGAATCATGACGGAGGCAACCAGGATCGTGAGGATGCCGAGCATCCGAGCGGACGGCGTGAGGAACCCGCCGGCCGTCCCCAGGAGGCCTCCAAAGAGCGTAAAGCCCGCAATTCGCCCCGCATTGAAGAACGCGTGCGGGCGGAACTTCCGGACGGAGGATGTTTCTGGATGCACTTCTGCATGGCGGGCGGCTACACCTAAGACCAGCCCGCCCACGAGCGCCATGCACGTAGAGATACCGGCGGTCAGGCCTATGAGGAGGGCGGAGGGAATATCCGCGCCGCTGCCGCCGGCCATGGCCAGCTCCAAGAGCCCGGTCTGCCGTGCCAGCGCCCACAGCCCCAAAAGGATGATGCCCGCCAGGAGGAGTTCGCCGTAGGCGTTGCCGTCATCGGTGAGCCATGCGCCGCTCTCCGGTTCGCCCACGCTGTAGCCCGCGTCCCGAACGGCTTCTGCAATCTCCGCTTCGCTGATCGGGCGGTCAGACTCCATGATCGCCTGGCACCGCTTGGTGCTGGCCTTCACCCGCGTGACCCCGGCCACACCCTTAAGCGACCTCTCCACCAGGAGCTCGCAGGAGGCACAGTGCATGCCTCTGATCGGGATGGTGTGCTTGTGCGTCATGCGTAGAGAGGGTGAGGGCGCGTGTACCAAGACGCCCTGCCAGGGCGTCTTTACGGTATCACCGATTGGCGATTTTGGACACTTTCAAGATCTCCTCAATCATCTCTTCCTTCTTGGCTGGGCTGCCTGCCTCCAGCGCGCCTTTCACGCAGTGGGACATGTGCGTTTCCAGCAGGGACTGGTGGGCGGACTTGAGGAGGCCGATCACGGCCAGGTTCTGCTGCATGACATCCACGCAGTAGGCATCTTCTTCAATCATCCGCTGGATTTTACCCAGGAGCCCGTGTGCCTTCTTCACGGCGGTGTGGGCCTTCTGCTTCTCTGAGGAGGGCATGGTTGGGATGGGTGATGGGTGGATCGTACCACGACCTGGGGTGGGGGTCAAACGGGAAGGTAGGGGAACGACAGAACGGGGCAGACACTGGCCGTCACATTCCCTGGCCCCTCCATCAGGAGGCGGAAGCATTGGACCTGGGCCGCCGGGCCGCGGCGCCGGCAAGGAGCGCCAGGACTTCCCGGTCTTCTACCGGAAGGAACTCCGAATACCACTCTCCCACGGCCGTGAAGGCGAGCGGCCGGTGCAGGCAGACCGTGTCATCCGCGATGGCCTTCACCATGGCCAGCGCCTGCGGCGAGGCTACCGGCACCGCCGCCACCAGCCAGGACGGATCCCGCTCTCGCGCGGCGTTGAGGGCGGAGAGGAGCGTGAAGCCGGTAGCCGATCCGTCATCCACCACAATCACCACCCGGCTGCGCACATCCACGGCCGGACGGAGACTGCGGTAGGTCTCCCGCCGCCGCAGGAGCCCTGCCAGCTGGAACTGGCTCTCTTGCGCCAGAGATTCATCGGACACGCCTAGGTCCCGCACGCCTTCCGGCAGGAGGAGCGTGCCGTCCACATCCAGCGCGCCTATGGCCACCTCCGGCTCCGTGGGGTGGCGCAGCTTGTGGACGAGTGCCGCGTCCATCTCCCCGCCCAGCTCCGCGGCGATGACGGCGGCCATGGGGATCCCCCCGCGGGGGACGCCCAGGACAAGCGGGGCGGAACGGCGGTAACGGGTGAGGCTCGCGGCAAGATCGCGCGCCGCGCTCAGGCGATCGGCAAAACGCATGATGATAGGGGGAAGGTGTCAGATGCTCCTCCGGGTGGCTCCTCACTTCAGAGGACGGGCGGCGGGGGGCGGGCTTACGGCTAACGGAGGGTTTGTCTGGTAAGCCCTACGGGGCTGCCGGTTCTTCTTGCAGGCCTGGCAGGTGTTGGCGGATTGCCTCTGAGTACCGTTCGCTCAGGCCGTCGGCCTTGGCCGCGGCGTTGATGGAGTATGCCGCGCGGATCCGGTCGTACGGCAGATCGGTATCGATCAGTCCCTTCTCGTACGCGATCCGGTCGGCGTAGCCGGGAAAGAGCGCCTTGAGCCCAAACGGCACCGTGCCCGGCGCAATCAGGTTCACGTGCCGGTACAGGCGGGAGGTACAGTTATTGGTCAGCGTGTGGTAGAACTCCGGCTTTTTTCGAATGCCTTCAGCGCCTTCCAACAGGCTCACCAGCACGGCGCGGCCGCGGTCGGGTTCCGCTTTCACCGGGTACAGGGACATCGGTTCGTCTCGCACGTTGGTTCGTAATCCGAGCAGGTCCGATTCTGAACCGACGGTGTACCACAGCTCATACTGGCGGAAGAGGCCGGTGAAACCGGAATACGGTTCGCCTTCTTCAAACCTCGCTTCGACCGATACGGCAAGGTACTTGGGTCCCTCGAACTCGAAGCTCACGAGCGTATGCGCAGCGCCCTTCCAGCGGGAGAACGGCTCCATCACGAACCAGGCGCGCCTGAGCTGCGTGAGATCGAACGTCTCCGTAGTGTAGCGCGGGACGGGCGTGCCGTCCGGCTGGTAGCGGAAATCGCGGAAGTTCCGGATGGTGACCATGTTTCCATTCACGGATACCTCCGGCAGGATCCGGGTGAGCGTGGTCCAGTTGCGGTTGTGGCTGGGCCGGATGAGTACGATCAAGCTGATCTGCAGCAGGACCAGCAGCGCGATCGCCGTCACGGCGCCGCGGCGGAGGTGCTTCCACGGGATGCGCATAGGGACATGGTGCGGCCGATCGCGCGCTTGTGCAACGGGCAGGAGGAAAGGGGAGACTCGGCAACGAGTCTCCCGGGAACGGTCCGGTTCACGGTGAGGGCGGCTGGGTAGCCTGCGGATTCCGCAGTTCCTTGCCCACGGCGTTCAGGCCGCAGAGGAGGCCAAAGATGAGCATGCCACCCGGGCCCATGTGGCCCAGGAGGATCCAGCTGCCCAGGCCCAGGCCGATCACCACCAGTCCCCGGCCGCCAAGGAGACAGCCGCCAAACTGCGTGGTGACGGCGCCGGTGCCGATCGTGAGGCCGGCTGCCAGCGCCAGGAGGCTGATGCAGAAACTGGCTCCGGCGTACAGGCCGGCCGCTGCGGCGGCCATTCCGCCAAAGAACAAGCAAGCGCGCATCCAGGGGGAAGACTCCGGCTCAAAGCACATCCCCAGCCCCATAGGGACAGCAGTCCCGCCAATGATCGTGATTCCCGTGAGCAGCGTCTGTGCCGTCACCATGTGCACCTCCTTCTGCCAAGACCGAACAGGAAAGGACCGTTGCCGCCCATTGAACCCTGATATCGCATCCGCGCAAGTACATGGCGACATGTGAGCTCCTTCTGCGCGCCATGGTGAGGTATGCGTATGCTCTGGACCGGACAACATACGCGAGCTCCTGGCCATCTCTTGCGATAAGGATTTCCCTTGTCATTCGTCCCACGTCCCGTCCCATGCATTTCCACTGCCGTAGAATGGCCTGGATGGTTTTGCGCGCGTCCCGATCGGTCCTGCTGGCGGCGTTCCTGGCAGGATCTCTCCTCCCGTCTCTCCCCGCCCGTGCGGCAGCTGCGTTCTCTGATACTGGGGATTCCTGGTACCGGCAGGCGATCGAACAGCTGGCGCAGGAGGGCGTGCTCACGGGCTATCCGGACGGCACGTTCCGGCCCCGGCAGGCGGTGAACCGCGCGGAGTTCCTCACGGTGATCATGCGCGGTCGTGGGGGAACTGCGGCGGTGACGAGGCGGTGCTTTGCGGACGTTCAGGTGCACCACTGGTACACGCCGGCCGTGTGCGCGGCCAAGCGGCGCGGGATCGTCACGGGGTACCGGGGCAACGTCTTCCGGCCCACGCAGACGGTGACGGTGGCGGAAGCGCTCAAGATGCTCCTGGAAGCGTACGAGCACAGCCCGCCGGAGCGCGAGCCCGGTGATGCCTGGTACGGGCCGTACCTGGCGTATGCGGGGAATACCGGCATCTACACGGGCACGGAGACGGACCTGTCCCGGCCCCTCACGCGTGAGCGCATGGCGGACCTGATCCAGCGGGCGCTCCATGGCGCGGACCGGCCCAGCCAGTCCAGCGGCTGCAACGCGGATCCCCCCAGTGCGCCGCCCACCTCCGTGCAGTCCGATGGCATGGAGCGCACGTTCCTCGTCACGGTCCCTGCCGGCTACCGATCGGATGTGCCGCACCGGCTGCTCGTGGCCTTCCATGGGCGCACCAACAGCAACGTGCAGGTGCGGGCGTACTACGGGTTCGATCAGTCTGCGACGGACACGATCATCGTCTACCCGGCGGCGCTGAAGGGCGTGAACGGATCCTTCTCCTACGCGGATCCCGCCGGTGACCAGCGGGACGTGCGGTTCTTTGATGTGATCGTGGACCAGATCGCCGGCGCGTACTGCATCGACCGGGCACGCATCTTTGTGGCGGGACACTCCCTGGGCGGATGGTTCGCCAATACGCTCAGCTGCGTGCGCGGCGACCGGATCCGGGGGGTGGCCACGCTCGGCGGTTCAGCCACGCCCGCCGCGTGCACCGGACCCGTGGCGGCCATGCTGCTGCACAGCCCGGAGGATGCGCTGGCGCCCTTCTCCGGCGGAGAGAAGGCGCGGGATCTCAAACTGGCGCAGAACGGCTGTTCGAACGAGTCAGTACCAACTGAACCCCGATCTTTTAACTGCGTCCGCTACAGCAACTGCACCTCCGGCAAGCCTGTCACCTGGTGCCCGCACCCGTTCACGGAGGAGAACGGCAAGCGTTACACGCACCTCTGGCCGCGGGGGACGGGGAGCGAGATCCTGAAATTCTTTGAGGCGGTGGAACGACTATGAGGTTACGAGTTCCAAGTTACGAGTTACCGGTTGATTCGGCCGTAACTCGCCGCCTTCAACAAATAGCGAAAATGTGCTAAAATACTGAGAAACACACATGCTCTCCCATATCCTCCTCCTGCTTCTCTCTGCAGCCGTCATTTGGCTCCTGTCCGGCCTGCTCATTGATGCGGTCGATCGGGTAGCCCGGCGGTTTGAGAAGCCCGGGTTCATGGTGGCGTTCTTTGTACTTGGGCTGCTCACGTCTATAAGTGAGATCTCCGTGGCGGTGAACGCCACCTTGCGAGGGGCGCCGGAAGTCTCCGCCGGGAACCTGCTCGGTGCCTCGCTCGTCATCTTCCTGCTGCTCATCCCGCTCCTGGCGGTGCTTGGCCGCGGGATCCCGCCGCAGCACGCGCTCTCCCTCCCCGCGCTGGCGCTCCTCCTGTTCATCGTCATGGTGCCATCCGTGATGGCATTGGATGGGATGTTCATCCGCCGGGAGGGGACCGTGATGCTGCTCCTGTACGGCTCCCTGGTCTACGTGCTTCAGAAGAAGCGATCGGTGGAGGAGACGGTGGAGCGGGTGATTGAACAGACGGAGGAGGAGCTCCTGCACGCGCGCCACGCCACGCGGCTGGATATCCTCAAGATCACCTTTGGCGCGCTGTGCATCTTTGTAGCCGGGAACGTGCTGGTCCAGGAATCGATTGCCATTGCCGCCATCCTGCGGATCCCGGCGTCGTTCATGGGGCTCCTGCTCCTGTCTCTTGGGACCAACGTGCCGGAGCTGGTGATCGCGGTGCGGTCGCTCCTGCGCAGGCGCCAGGACATCGCCATTGGGGACTACTTAGGCTCCGCCGCCGCCAATACGCTCGTCTTTGGCTGCCTGGTCCTGGTGAACGGCACCTTTGCTATTGATGTCTCTGAAATGCTCCTCACCTGCGCGGTCTTCCTGATCGGCTTCACGCTGTTCTTCCTCTTCACCAAGAGCAAGGCGCAACTCTCCCGGAAAGAGGGCCTGGTCCTCTTGGCTCTCTACGCGGTCTTCCTGCTCATGCAGGTGGGCAACGCCGTGCGGCTGGCGGGGCAGGGAAAGTTGAAGGGGGCGGCGCCGGACTATGGCGACGTTAGGATAGATGAGTGAGGCAGATCAAACTCCGCATTCGTAGCAGGGGTTCGGTTATCCCTGCAGACCCGCGCGGATCGCCGAATCCGCGCTACGGTGTATGGGGGCAATTGAACCTTCAGCTAGCCGGCATGAGGCAGCAGTTTCCCGCAGAAGCCGATCCGGACCGGCGTTTCAGTGATGCATCTGAACCGCGCTTCTTGTCGTGCATGTTGCGCACAACGGTACCGGCGGCGGCCAGGTTCTCACAAGGTGATGGGATTGCGATACTCGATCAAATTATTCTTTGAAATCTAATGTATTCGATTCTTGTCTTTGGATGATGCCTGCGCTCAGATGAGCGCTCTTTGGTGTGAATGAGGAATGAATTGACTTGTGTCCCATTCACTAGCTGTGATGCAATGGATATCCATGACTACATCACACATTCGCCCGATGCGAGATCTGAAGAAGGTCTATCATGTCGCTTTGCGTACGGAGAGCGGTTATGAAGCTGAAGAAGAGGCTGAAATCCTGAGGCGGGTCCGGCTGACAGGACATGAAGTTATGGATGTGGAGGCCTACGTAGGCATCCGTAAGGCCGTGTGATACGCCATCTATTTTCAGCTGACTGTGCTGGGCCCTCTATTGGAGTGGATGCCTGAAGAACATCACACCAGCGCCACGGCGTGGCTGGGGGGTTCGCCTTTCAGAAACTGGTCGATGGACAGGAAGCAATCCTGGTACATGTTGCGCAGGCTGTCATCCGCGTAGAACGCGATGTGCGGCGTGACCACCGTGCGCGGGTGGGCGATGAGATCCTTGCTGAGCTCGATGTTGTTCTCAAACTCCAGCACGTCCAGGAGCGCCCAGGAGACCTTGCCGGATTCCAGTGCCGCGAGCAGGGCTTTTGAGTCGACCAGCGCGCCGCGGGCGGTGTTGACCACAACGGCGCCGTCCTTGAGCTGGCTGATGGCGTCCGCGCTCAAGATGTGCTCCGTATCCTTGGACGCCGGCACGTGCAGGGTGACAATGTCGCTCCTGCGGAGCAGTTCCGGGAGCTCTACGTACTTCAGGCCGTACCGGTCGGTGATCTCCTGGTTCCGGTAGATGTCATAGGCCAGGATGTTCATCTCAAACCCGTGGGCGATCTGGGCTACCTTGCGGCCGATGCGCCCGGTGCCCACGATGCCGATGGTTTTTCCCAGGAGCGCCATGCCCCGCAGGCCGCGGTAATCAAAGCTGCCGGCTTCCACGCGGCGGTTGCCCTCGCTGATATGGCGCAGTGTGCTGAGCAGCAGCGCAAACGTGTGCTCCGCGATCACGTGGGAGCCGTAGTCCGGCACGTGGGTTACAAAGATGCCCTTCTCCTTGCACGTGGGAAGGTCTATGTGGTCGTACCCCACGGAGCGGGTGCACAGGAGCTTCAGCTTGGGGAGCCGATGGAGCATGTCCGCCGTGAAGTGCGTGGTGATGAAGGTGCTGATCACCGCCGCGTCCTTGGCGGCGTCCACCAGGCTGTCTCCTTGCAAGGTATGGTCGCCAAACTGCGCCTCAGGGTAGCGATCCAGGACTTTGGGCTTATCGGCTTCCTCCGTATCCAGGAAGAGGATGGCGGGCTGAGTGGTCATGGGGCGGGGAGGAACGTGATAATTTCCGCGAGCGGCTTGCGGTCGTGGACGGGGGATACGGGCTCGTCCGGCGCACTCTGCCCCAGCATCAGGCCGCCCACAACCGCTTCATGCATGGGCAAATCCATGAGTTCATGGGCGATGCCCCGATGCAGGGAGACCCAGCAGCTGCCGAGCCCCATGGCCGTGGCGCCCAAGAGGATGGTCTGCATGGCGCAGACGCAGGAGTACTCCAGTTCGCGCGGGTTCCAGAGCACGTCCGGCGGTCGGGCGTTGGTATCCGCCGTCACCAGGATGAATGCGCCGGCGTCCGGAAGGAAGTTTCCATAGCAGCTGGCGTCCAGGAGCTTTCGCCGCCGTGCCGGATCTAGGATCACGTAGAAGCGCCAGGGCTGGACGTTCTGCACGCTGGGGCTGAGGGTAGCCGTGCCGAGCAGTTCCTCTATCACCTCCCGCGTGACGGGCGCGGGCGCGTAGTGGCGGACGCTCGTGCGGGCCTGGCAGAGCGCGCGGAAATCCTGGAACGTCATGGGTGACAGGGGAGGGGCGAAGCCTATCATCCCCTCTCCGGCGCCTCCTCCGCAACTCGCGTTATGTGCCCGGGCGCTGCGCCCGGACGTGCGCCAGGAGACCCCGCAGCCGGATCTGCGCGTCTTCCAGCAGGAACGCTTGTGCGTAGCCGTACGTGAACCGCGGGTTGAACGCGCGTCCTGATCGGTTCGCTTCCAGGAACCGTGCCTTCTCCGCCATGATGGATGCCGGGTCCGCCGCGTAGATCTCCACGGGGTTCCAGTGGTCGGTGAGTGCCATGAGCTCTTCCGCCACCGCTCGCAGAACGGGGGAGAGGTCTAAGAGCCGCGGAACGTGATGCTTTGCGACGCGTTCCCGCCGGGCCAGGAACGCGGCGATCTCCGGCAGCAGCGCGGGCGGCTCTGTCATGGGAAAATGGGGGGCACGGCCGGGGTTGCTGATGGTGGCACGGGATGAATCCTACAGCAGCAGCTTTTTTAGGGCACCGATCGGTAAGAGAGGGCGGATAGGCGCGTCAGGTGGTGCGTACTCTTTCCCTCTCTGCCCGCATGACCCCCTTCCCAGCTTCCAACACGGTGACCGCGGATGAGGCCCGCCGGGCCGCCGGCATGATGAAGAGCCTCAATCCGGATGAGCGCAAGCGCGCCGCGCGTATCCTGGAGCAATGGCAGTTCCAGAACGGCCGCCATAAGCGCAAGAAGCGACCGGAAGAGCTGCCGAACGCCCGGGCGGGGATGCGGGAGCTGAGCATGTCGCGTTGAGGGGACAATGGTGCCCAGGGTAAAGACGGTACCGATGGGGACAGGAGTCATCGTCACCCTTGTGACCCTCGTTCCGCCTCTCCACGCTTCTTGGTCCCCCGGTCGAACAGCCGCCCCACATGCAGCGGCTTTAGGAGCTCTAGGAAGAGGAAGGCCGCGCCAGTGGCGCACAGGACCACCCACCACTGCCGGAGCGTAATGGGCACCAGGTGAAAGGCCCCGCTGAGCGGCGTGTAGAGGAGCAGCAGGTGCAGGAGGAGCGGCACGGCCACGGCGCCAAGGAGCCACTTATTCCGGAGGAACCCAACCTGCCACAGCGGAAACGCCGAGCGGGTGGTGAAGGCGAGGAGGAGTTCAAACACGATCTGCGTGGTGAAGGACATGGTGCGGGCCGTATCCTGCCCGACCCCCTGCTGCAGATGCCAGGCGTACACGCTGAAGGGCACCAGGAACGCCGCCAGGATGTAGAGGAGGAACCGCCGCCACTCGCCGGCAAAGAGGCTCTCTCCGGGTGCCCGCGGCGGCCGGCGCATGACGTTCGGGTCCGCCGGCTCTGTTGCCAGCGCCAGTGCCGGGAGCCCGTCCGTCATCAGGTTGATCCAGAGGATGTGGATGGGCAGGTAGGGGACCGGCAGGCCCAGGATGATGGTAGTGGTGATGTAGCAGAGCTCGCCAAAGTTGGCGCGCAGGAGGTAGAGGACGAACTTCCGGATGTTGTCGTAGATGCGGCGGCCTTCCCGGATGGCCAGGACGATGGTTGCAAAGCTGTCATCCGCCAGCACGATGGACGCGGCTTCCTTGGCCACCTGCGTCCCCACCTTCCCCATGGCGATGCCCACATGGGCGCCTTTGAGCGCCGGCGCGTCATTGACGCCGTCTCCGGTCATGGCCACCACATCGCCCTGCGCCTTGAGTGCGGAAAGCAGCTGGATCTTGTGCTGCGGGGTGACGCGCGCAAAGACGGCCGCCGTCCGCAGGATCCGCTGCAGTTCCTCCGTCCGTTTCCCCTCCAAGTCCGCGCCGGCCACGGCTTCACCCTCAATCCCCACCTGCTTCGCGATCGCGATCGCGGTGTCCAGACTGTCCCCGGTGATCATGATGGTGCGGATGCCGGCCATGTGCGCCTCCTCGATCGCCTCTTTCACTCCTACGCGCGGAGGATCGAGCAGTCCGAGCAGACCTACCAGCCGCGGCGTATCCACGCCTTCTTCCGCCACGGCGCACGCCAAGACCCGCAGCCCCTGCGCCGTCATGCCGTGCATGGCTTCCGCCATGCGCGCTTGCTCCGTCTGGCCAAGGCCGCACAGCCCGGCGATCACCTCCGGTGCGCCCTTCAGGAACGATCGCAGGCCGTGGCGAGTGCGCATGTACTTGGCCTCCGAGGTGAAGGGCACTTCCTCCTCCTCAATGGGCAAGCGGTCCACCTGCTCCCTGTGCGCTTCCTCCAAGAGGCCGATCTCCGTCGGGTCGCCGAGATCGGGTAACTGCGCGCGGTTGCAGGACGCGGCGATCTGCAGGAGCAGGAACGTCTCCTTGCGCGCGTCTTCCTCGTTCGGCGCATCCATCAGCCACTTCTCCCGCACCTTCATGCGGTTCTCCGTGATGGTGCCGGTTTTGTCACTGCAGATGACCGTCACGGAGCCCAGCGTCTCAAGGGAATCCAGCCGCCGCACGAGCGCGTTCTTCCTGGCCATGCCGCGAACGCCCAGCGCCAAGCTGGCCGTCACCACGGCGGGCAGCCCTTCCGGCACAGCGGACACGGCCAGGCTGACCGCCAGGAGGAGGATGGCAATGAGCCCCATGTCCCGCGTGAGGCCGATGGATACGATGACGGCGCACAAGGCCAGCACCGCCAGGCCGATCGTGTGGCTGAGCTTCTTCATGCGCCTATCCAGCGGCGTCTCCGGGAGCTTGGTTTCTGAAACGAGCTGCGCGACTTTGCCGATTTCCGTACGGACCCCGATCGCGGTCACGCGCATCTCCCCGGATCCGCGCGTCACAAGCGTCCCGGCGAACACGCGGCCGCGCTGCTCAGCGAGCGTCCCGTCCGTCTTGCCGCCCACTTCCTTTTCCACCGGGAGCGATTCGCCCGTCAGGCTCGCTTCATTCGCTTCCAGGTGCGATGCGAGGATCAGGTCGCCATCGGCGGAAATCCGGTCCCCCGTGTCCAGGATCACGATGTCACCGGGGAGCAGCTCCCGCGAGGGGATCATCCGCTCCGCCCCGTCCCGCCGCACCCGCGCGGTGGGCGAGGTGAGCTCTTGCAGCGCCGCGATCGCTTCCTCCGCCTTGTACTCCTGCAGGAAGCCTAGCAGCGCGTTCAGGATGAGGATGGCCAGGATCACGCCGGCCTCCACCCAGCTCTCGCCGCTCGTCTCGCCCTCCAGCACCCGCAGCGCAATAGAAATCGCCAGCGCGGCCAGGAGGATGTACACCAGCACGTTCTGGAACTGCCGCAGGAAGAGGAGCAGCAGCGACCGCTTGGCGGCGGGAAGTTCGTTCCAGCCGTGCTCTGCACGGAGGCGGTCGATGTCCGACGGGCGGAGGCCTGGCTGAGCGGATGGCGGCATATGCGTGCGTTTGGGTTGAGCGCGGGACATCGAACGAAGTGTAGGCGATCAGGCCGGGGCATTGGTACGTCCGGCGTTGCCTCACTGCGGATTTAGGGTCTTATTTGCCTCGCCATGGCGACCGGCCGGAGTACCATCGCCATGGCTCTTCCTTCTCTTATCCCCTATGCAGTACGAGATCCTCCTCCGTCCCTCCTACTCGGTCCTCAAGTGCGTGCTGGACGCCAATGAGGGCATCCGGGCGGAATCCGGAGCCATGCTGGCTATGGATGCCACGGCGTCGATCGACGCCAAGATGGAGGGCGGGGCGCTCAAGGCGCTCAGTCGAGCCTTCCTGACGAGCGAGAGCTTCTTCGTCACGCGGATCACCGCGTCCCAAGCCGATACGGAGGTCTACCTGGCGCCGCGCGCGCCGGGGGATATCACCACCATTGAACTCAAGAACCAGGAGTACATCGTGCAGGGCGGATCGTTCCTGGCTTCGGTCGGCGAGATCGAATCCAGCGCCAAGTTCAGCGGCTGGAAGGGGCTTGTGGGCGGGGAGGGACTCTTCATGATCAAGGCATCCGGCACGGGTCATCTGTTCGTTTCCAGTTTTGGCGGGATCCTGGAAAAGACGCTGAAGCCGGGAGAGAAGTTCGTGGTGGACAACGGGCACATCGTGGCCTTCCCCGCGGACATGCCGTACCACGTGGACCAGGTGGGGGAGGGATTCGGCTTCATCACCACTGGGGAAGGACTCGCCTACGCGTTCACGGGCCCGGGCACGGTGTATCTCCAGACGCGCAACCTCAAGACCTTCACGGAGACGCTGAACCCCTTCCTGCCCGATCGTCAGAAGGGGCAGGGGGCGGGCAGTATCCTGGGGCAGGTGTTTGGAGGGTAATGACGGAGCTGTAGCAGCGAGCCATGGCTCGCTGCTACGCTCGGGGCGTGCATTTCCTCTCCCTCTTCTGGCTGTTCCTCCCGGCGTTCGTAGCGAACGCGGCGCCGGTGGTGGTGCGGAATATTCCGGGACTGAAGGAGTGGAAGCGGCCGATCGCACCCGCGTGGTTAGGACAGAATAAAACGTGGCGCGGGTTTCTCTCCGGTCTGGCGACCGGAGCGCTCACGGGTCTGCTGCAGGGACTCTGGAGTGCATGGGTGCGGGACCATTCCGGTGTGATCCTGCCGTCCCTGGCGTGGGGGGCGCTCCTGGGGTTTGGCGCGCTCCTGGGGGACGCGGTGAAGAGCTTCGCCAAACGGCGGATAGGCATCGCGCCCGGACATGCGTGGCCGGTCTTTGACGGCGTGGACTACATGATCGGCGCGCTCACGGTTGCGGCACTCTTCCTGCCGCTCACGCTGTGGGATTGGGTCTTCCTGTGCGCCCTGGGACCGCTCGCCAGTTGGGTCGCCAACGTGGGAGCGTACTGGGTGGGGTGGAAGGAAGTGTGGTGGTGAGTGGTGAGTGGTGAGTCTTACGGTATGATCGGTAGCACATGAGGCGCCTGAAGGGCACCGTCGCGCATCTGATCGCCACGCTCGGCGGGATCGGCCACGCGCGCGTGATGCCCGGCACCGTGGGGAGCGTGCTGGCCGTACCGCTCGTCTTGCTCTTCCAGTCCCGCCTGCCGGCAGGCGTCCTGGGGCGGGCGGGCGTTCTGTCCCTCGTGTTCATTCTGCTGTGGATCTTGGGCCTGTGGGCGGTGCATACCGCCACGGAGGAGCCGCACCGGGACCGGCGGTGGGTGGTGATCGATGAGTTCCTGGGCATGTACGTTTCACTGATCCCGCTGGCGTTCCGCCCGGCGCATCCGTTCTTCGCACTCGTGGCGCTCCTCCTCTTCCGGCTGCTGGATATCCGGAAGCCGTTTGGCATCCGGTCGTTGGAACGGTCCGGTACCGCGTTCAGCGTGCTCAGTGACGATCTGGCTGCCGGGTTCCTCACCGCGGTGCTGTTCTGGCTCTTTCTGGCGGCGGATGGGTTTACCAGGCTGAGAGGGTGAGAGTGAAGGGTTACGAGTTACGAGTTACGAGTTACGAGTTACGAGTTACGAGTTACGAGTTACG
>CAZWIA010000027.1:0-14534 GCA_964633955.1 uncultured Candidatus Peribacteria bacterium
GTTCACTCTCACAATCGCGTGCCTATTAACTTGCAGGAAGCTTGAGTGTACATCCGTCCACCTGTATGCTGCCGGCGTGTACTGCACTGTTGTGACTGCATCGCGCTCGGGGGGGATTGGGAACGGTCTCACGTACGCGGTGCCCGCGGGCATGGCGCTGGAGCCCGGCGCGCTGGTGCGGGTGCCGCTGCGGGGAAAGCTCACGGATGCTCTGGTCATGGAGGTGTCTGCGGAGCTGAACGCGCAGATCCGGGATGTGAAGGAGGTGCGGGAGCTCCTCTCCCCCACCCCGCTCCTCACCGCTGCCCAGGTGCAGACGGCGCGCTGGATGGCGCACGCGTACCGCTGCACGCTCCGCCAGGCGCTGGCCGTGTGGCTGCCTCCGCCGCCGTGGACTTCCCTGCTGCCTAAGGAGGTGGCGGAAGTGCGGATCAAGAACCCCTCCGCGGCGGTGAAGGGCAAGAAGCAGGTGATGGTGGCGGACCTGCTGCGCGGGAAGGACTGGGTGCCGCTCCTGGAGGTGCGGCGGGAGACGGGCGCGGGACCGGCGGTGATGAAGGCGCTCACGGAGAAGGGCGTCATAGAGGCGCGCGTGCGGCGACCGGATGGCGGAGCGATCCTCACGGACCATGCGCTCGCGCTGCGGGGGCTTCCCGTGCTCACCACGTCCCAGGCGCGCGTGGAGCGGGAGATCCGGTCGGACCCCCGTCCGTCCCTCCTCTTTGGCGTGACGGGCAGCGGCAAGACGGAGATCTACGCCCAGCTGATCGCGGATACCATCAAAGCCGGCCGCCAGGCGATCGTCCTAGTGCCGGAAATCCTCCTCACGGAGCACAGCGTCATCCGGTACACGTCGCTCCTGGACCGGTCGGCCATTGCCGTGCTGCACAGCCGCCTCACGGCGGCCAAGCGCCGGGACATCTGGCGGCGCGTGCGCGCCGGGGAGATCGCCTTGGTACTGGGATCCCGGAGCGCGCTCTTTGCTCCGCTGCCAAGCCCGGGTCTCATCATCCTGGATGAGGAGCATGAGTGGACGTTCAAGAACGAGCAGACGCCGCGCTACCACGCCCGGGAGACGGCGGAGGAACTGGCCCGGGCCGCGGGGGCCAAGCTGGTGCTGGGTACCGCAACACCATCCCTGGAAGCGTGGCTGCGGGCGCGGGAGGGGCGGTATCACCTGGAGCGCCTGCGGGAACGCTACCGCGACCAGGCCATGCCGGAAGTGGCGGTGGTGGACCTGGCGCAGGTGAAGTTCGGCTCCCTCTATCCGTTCTCCCCGGACCTGCTGGCCGCCATTGGCGACCGGCTGAAGAAAGGCGAGCAGTCCGTGCTGTTCCTCAACCGCCGCGGGGTGGCAACCAGCCTCCTGTGCCTGGACTGCCGGCGGCGCGTGGTGTCCCCGGAGTCCCTGCTGCCCTTCACTCTGCACACCACCGCTCAGGGCAAGCCGTACCTGCTGGATCACACCTCCGGTCTAATGGTGGATGTGCCCGCCGCCTGCCCCTCCTGCGGCAGCACGCGGCTGCACGCGGTGGGCGCCGGCACGCAGCGGGTGGAGCAGATCCTGGCGCGCCAGTTTCCTGCCGCGCGGCTCCTGCGGGCGGATGCGGACACGCTCTCCTCCCCGGAGGAGATGCGGGAGATGCTGCGCAAGATGCGCGATCGGGAAGCCGATATCCTCCTTGGCACGCAGTCCGTGGTGAAAGGCCTGGACCTGCCGGAGGTGACTTTAGCCGCCGTGCTGCTGGCCGACGTGGGGCTGTCCCTGCCGCATTTCCGCGCCGGCGAGCGCGTCTTCCAGCTGCTCACGCAGCTCACCGGCCGCAGCGGGCGCGCCAAGCCCGGCCAGGTGATCATCCAGACGTTCCGGCCCAGCGCCCCGGAGATCGCCGCGGCCGCCAGTCACCGCACGGAGGAATTCCTGGATAACGAACTCAAGCTCCGCGCCCACGCCGGCTATCCGCCGGTGAAGGAGATGGCGCGCGTCCTCTTCCGGGATGAGGACCCGGCGCGCCGGTCCAGGGACGCGTGCGCGCGGCTGCAGCGGCGGATAGATGACCTGGCCCTGCCCATCACCGCCAAGTGCGCGCCCACGTTCTTTGGCGGCGGGCGGGAATGGCACATCCTCCTGCGCGGCGAGCGCATCAAGCAGCTCCTGGACGAGGTGCCGCTGCCGGACGGCATTGTGGATGTGGATCCGCTGGAGACGGTGTGATGACGGATGGGTGGCCGTGCTACACTGGTCGCTATCTTTCTCCCTCCATCTCCATGTCCCCCTCCCCCTTTCACCGGTACGCGGCGGAGCTCCTTGGTACGTACCTCCTTGCCCAAGCCGTGGCCATGGCCGTGACATCCGGCGCGGTAGCCCCGGCACTGGCGGCCGGACTCACGTTGGGCGTACTGGTCTACGTGCTTGGGCCCATCAGCGGTGCGCACTTGAACCCGGCCGTCACCATCGCGCTGGCATCCCTCAAGCGAATTTCCATACAAGATGCCCTGGTGTACGTGATGGCCCAGATGCTGGGCGGCGCTGCCGTGCTGTGGAAGTTCCGGCTGCTGCTTGGGAATGCAGTAGATCTGGGCGCCTCGCCTGCTACGGTCTACGCAGCGGGGCCGCTCTTTGGGGAACTCTGCGGCGCCGTGATCCTCCTCCTGGCCGTCTCCGCCGTGATCCACAAGCGGGTGGAGGCATCCGCTTCCGGCCTTGCAATCGGCGGGGCACTCACCGTAGGCGCGGTTTCCGCGTCCGCACTTTCCCATGGCATCCTGAATCCGGCGGTATCTTTGGCGCTGGGGGAACTCACCTGGCTCTACGCGATCGGACCCGTTGCCGGCGGGCTTATTGGCGCGTGGGTGTACCGGTGGCTGCACGAACGGGAGCTCAAGACGGTCAGCTGATACGCCCTTGCTCTTGGGGTGAACCGGGGGGTAAGCCTCCGGTTTCCTTGTGGTCATTGTGCAGGCGCAGTGCTAACTGGCGAGCCGCAGGTGATGCAGCGCGATGCCCGTAGCCACCGCAACATTGAGGGATTCCTTCTTCCCCAGCATCGGGATCATGACTGTAGCGTCTGAAATCTGGAGCAGTTCCTCCGGCACGCCCGTGAGTTCGTGGCCAACTACTAGGCAGACCTTCTCCGGCGGATGGAAGCCAGTGACGGGCTTGGCGTTCGCGGACAACTCGAGCGAGACGACGGACCAGCCGTCCTGTTTCAGCTGCTCAATGACGCCGAACGGATCGAAATGGTGTTCCCACGGAACGGTCTCCTCCGCTCCCAGCGCTGTCTTACTGATCTCCTTCCGGGGCGGATGGCCGGTGTAGCCGGTGAGATAGAGCTTCTCGATCGCGAACGCGTCACACGTGCGGAAGAACGCGCCCACGTTCCAGAGCGAGCGGACGTTGTGGGCCAGGAGGAGGATGCGCCTATAACATTGCATAAAACTACTCACTACCAGCTATCCACTACTCACTTTGTTACACAGTCATCACTTCATTCTCCTTCTTCTCCGCCGCATCCGCGATCCTGGCGTTCATCTCATCCACCGCCTTCTGCAGCTGCTCCAGGAGCGTCTCCCGCACATCCTCCTCCTTCTCCTGTTTAATAGCGTCATGGGCTTCCTGACGGTGCTTGCGGACTGCGATGCGCGCTTCCTCCGCCAGCTTCCCTACCACCTTGGTGAGCTGGCTCCTCCGCTCCTCCGTCATGGGCGGGAAGTTCAGGCGGATGGCCACGCCGTCATTGACCGGGTTGGCGCCCAGATCCGCCTGAGTGAGCGCCTTCTCCACCGCCTGCATGATGGACCGGTCCCACGGCTGCACCATGATGGTGCGGGCCTCCGGAACGGAGATGCCGGCCACCGTCTTGAGCGGCTGTCGGCTGCCGTAGGCTTCCACTTCCACGTTCTCCACCAGCGCGGACTGCGCTCGCCCGGTCTGGAGCTTGGCGTACTCCGCGTGGAGGTGCGTCAGGACCTTATCGGCTTCCGTCTTGAAGGCGGTAATGTGCGGAGGGTTCATGGGATTGGGGAGAAAAGCGGCTCAGGGCGATCTTCTCATACCGGAATGTGCTTGGGAAGCTCTCCGTGGCCGCTTGCCGATCGCCTTTCGCTGTTGTCCGCGACCGGTCAGAGCCTTGTCAGCAGGCGCACGCTCCCGCGCGAGAGCGGACCGATCAGTGGCAGTTCCCGCCAGTCTCCGGCGGAGGCGTTCAGGAACCCTTTCACGACCGCCGCGAGCGCGACCAAGAGCAGCGGCTTCCCCGCGTACGGGATGAACCAGAGGATCACGGCCATCACGGTCAGGAGCGTCCCCTGCCGCGCATGGAAGCGGATGAACGGCGTATGCCGTTCCAGGAAAAGGAGGATGACGGACAGGACGGGCACGTAGCTGAGCGCCGCCGCATCCCTCTCCCGCTGGGAGACGGCACGCACGTTTGTCACCTCCGGCATCCTTGGCGCAGCTGGCTGCTCTGGCATGGCGGGAGTGTAGCAGGGAGAGTGGCTACGCGAATCGATGGTCAAGGCGCCGCAGGCGCGCAGACCATGAGCGAGGCCCGTTAGGGCCGAGTCGAATGGTACCCCCGGCAGGAGTCGAACCTGCGACCTCGACCTTAGAAGGGTCTTGCTCTATCCAACTGAGCTACGGGGGCTCGCGGTGGGCATTCTACGCCGATTGTTCGCCTCGCGCACTGTCCGATCAGCGCACGGCTCAGGCCCGCGTTCGATCATAATTTCTGAGACAGGCCATCACAGCTGATTGAAGCCATCCGCTTCCGCTGCGTACGATAGCCGCCATGCCCACCAAGAAGCGTCGGAGCTCTACCTCGCACGCCGCAGTAAAGAAGAGCACCACGCGCCGTACGCCCGTCCGGAAGAAGCGCGCTCCAAAGCCGGCTGAGCCGGCGGAAGGCTTTGGCGTGATGCCGCCAAAAACCTACTTTGGCTCCCACACGGGCGGGTTCCGGCCGCCCATCAGCGCGGACACCGCGCTGGCGCCGGCTCAACAACCGTCCGTGCAACCATCTGTCGTGCCGGAACTTCCGCGCACGCCGCCGCCCCGCCCTGCGGGATTTCCGTGGCGCGCCGTCCTTGCCCGCGCGGCGCTGCCGGCGGCGGCGGTTGCCGTGCTGGGGGGCAGTTACGCGCTGGGGGTCTTGGCGACGCAAGCTGTCCTTGGCTCTCCCTCCGCCGGTGGCGGGATCCGGTTGGCTGATAGCCCGCTGAAGCTGGGTGGTTTTGAGGACTGCGTGGCGCGCGGCTTCCCGATCGAAGATGATGGTGAGATCCGCCGCTGCCACGCGCCGGACGGACAGGTTCTGGTGCAGGCGCCGGCGGACATGGCCGCGCTCGCCGCGGAAGATCCGCGGCTCCTGGTCACGCGCCCCGTGGCCGGAGAGGCCGTCCGGTCGCGGGTGCAAGTGCGGGGGTTCGCCCGCTTGTACGAGCATCCCATCACGGTCCGGCTGATCCAGGACGGTGTTGCGGTCACGGATGCGGAGGTGTTCACCGAACCGCCCGCCCGCGGAGACTACGGCGCGTTCCAGGTGACACTGGCGCTGCCGGAGGACGGGCCTGATGCGTTCCTGATCGAACTCACCGGCACGCGAGACGAAGATGCGGTGCCGCTGGAGCCGGTACGGATTCCCGTGCGCCGATCACGGTGACTCGCCGCAGTTGACGCAGTAGCCGGGCTCCGTAGGCGGACGGTCCGGGTGTGCCTTACACTGGCCGCGGATGCACAGGTAGACGCTGCTGTAATAGGTGAAGTCCTTGGCCCACGGTTCATCCGGGAAGCGGCACCGGGAGGGCTGGCCCAGCGGACAGAAGCGGATGGAGACCTGCGCGTTGGGGCCAAAGTTGGGATCAGGATAGACATCCCAGTCGTAGATGCTGCCGGGCCACGGACCGGTGGGCCAGGAGCCATCGCCAAGATACTGCTCAAAGCCGGCGGGCAGCCCGCGGTTCACGTCCGGCGGCAGGTCCCCCTCGTGCGTGATGATGTACTGGTCGGCCGCATTCTTCACTTGAGTCATCTCCGCCCGGGCGCGGTCAAAGACAGCCTTGCTGATGCTGCGGCGAACAGCCCACAGGACCAGGAGCGTCAGGACGGCCAGGAGCCCCACGGCCAGGATCACCTCCATCGTGGAGAACCCCCGGCGGAGGCCGCGGTCCGTTGATCGCAGTGCGGGCGACGGGCGCATTGGTCCGCAGCATAGCGCGATCCGCAGCCGTTTTCCATGGACAGGCGTCCCGTCGTTTGGCACCCGCATCCTTGACAAACATCTTGACATGGTGTTTTATAGGGGTAGTATCCCGAGCATGCGCAAAACCCTCCTCCTGGCCCCCGTGGCCGTTATCGGCTCGTTTCTGATCGCCACGCAGGCGCTGGCTGCGGAAGTCTGCAGTTGCAACTTGTACCGGAACGGCATCTGTTACGACATGATCTGTCGCCAGTCCT
The DNA here is from genome assembly GCA_964633955.1 of uncultured Candidatus Peribacteria bacterium. Lineage (GTDB taxonomy): Bacteria > Patescibacteriota > Gracilibacteria > Peribacterales > Peribacteraceae > JAQBQQ01. The sequence continues at coordinate 6,455 of CAZWIA010000027.1, forward strand.
CCGGGTCTACCAGTTCGGCTGGGTCCACGGGAGTGACCAAGAAGAACATGACGCTTAGCATCAAGGACGACCGGGATCCCGCCCGCGTGGGTGAGACCATCACCTACACCATCACGCTCAAGAACCGCACCAGCCAGAAGATCACCACGGACGTGGTGGCCGCGCTGGATGATGACCTGCGCTTTGTCTCCGCTTCCGGAGACGGCGATGAGGACGATGACGAGGTGCTATGGGAGGACGTGTCCGTTAGCGCCAAGAAGACCAAGACGCTCACGCTGAAGGCGCGCTTGGCATCCGGCGCGGATGAGGGCGATGCCGTCACGGTCACCGTGGAGGCCGGAGATCTGGAGGACGAGGAAGAGACGGAGGTGGACGACCGCTCCGTGTGCCGCGGCCGCTACTGTGACGATGACGACGACAGCGACTACGACGGCGACGTGGAGGTGACTGTCACAGACGACCGGGATCCCGTCCGCGCGGACGATACCGTCCGCTATACGATCGACCTGCGCAATCACGCGGGCTCCACCCGGACGGTGGACCTGATCGGGTATCTGGATACCAACACCACGTTTATCTCTGCATCCGATGGCGGAACGTCCTACGGCGCCAACCGCGTGGAGTGGCGGAACTTCCGCGTGTACGGCGATGAACGGGAGACCATCACGCTGGATGCGCGCGTGCGCTCCGGCGTCACGAGCGGCACCAACCTGTATTTCCGTGCGGAGACGCGTGATGCGCGGGATACGGAAACCACGCGGGTGGATGGCTCCGGCGGCTCCGGAGATACCTGCACGTACTACAACGCCTACCTGCGCCAAAACTACGTGGACTACTGCGACGACCGCCATGAGCGGCCGCGCCGGTAGGACCGCCGTGGACGGACATCACAGCCGCAGTAGCCAGGCTACCACCCCGGTCACCAGAGAGATGGCGTCCGTCACGATCACCACAATCCGCAGCAGGAAGAAGTGAACCGTGCGCCAGGCCCACAGCAATGCCGGCCGGATGCCGTCCGTCCAGAACGCCAGGAAGGAGGCAGACTCTTCCGCAGGTTCCACGGGAGGCGGTGGCGGCGGGGGTGGTCTTGGGGCAACGGGCCGTGGCTGCGGAGCTGGATCCGGCGCTACAGAAGAAGAGGAGGGATCCGACTCTCCGCTGCAGCTGCCGCAATCCCGCCGGCAACTGCCGCACGTCTCCGTGCCGCTGCACGCGCCGTCGCCGCAGCGGGGCTTGCAGATGCCGCAGTCCCCGGGACAGGTCACGCAGGTTTCTCCCAGCTCTTCGCTGCATCCGCCACCCGCGCAAAAGATGACAGAGCATTCACCGCAATCCGCCTGACACGCCTTGCAGGTCTCTCCGCCGTTGCAACTGTTGTCCCCGCAGTAGGGGCATGCCCCGCAATCGCTGGCGCAGTTCTGGCATGTTTCCGCGTCGCCGCACGTTCCATTGCCGCACGTTTCCTGGCACGTGCCGCAATCCGCGGCGCAGCTGCCGCATGTTTCCCCCTTCATGCACGCGCCGTCCCCGCAGGTCACCGGGCAGAGCCCGCAGTCAACCGCGCAATTCCGGCATGTCTCGGTGTTGCGGCACGTGAGATCCCCGCAGACATCGGGGCAGCCCAAGCAGCCGGACCCGGTGCAGCCGAAGCAGCGGCTGGGTGGCGCCCCGCAGGCCCCGCAGTCCTCCTGGCAGAACTCGCAAGTCTCCACGTTCTGGATGCACACGCCGTCCCCGCACACCGCGGGCGAGCACTGGCCGCAGTCGTAGGGACAGTTCTGGCAGGTCTCGTTCTGCTCGCAGGAGCGATCGCCGCAGACGGCCGGGCATGTGCCGCAGTCCTCCTGGCACGTCTCACAAGATTCCGCGCCCTCCGTGCACGCGCCGTCGCCGCACCGGGGCTTGCAGGCCCCGCAGTCCGCGTTACACGTCTCGCACGTCTCTCCTTTGGCGCACACCCCGTCGCCGCAGAGTAGCTTGCAAGCGCCGCAGTCACGCGGGCAGGTATCGCAGCGCTCTCCGGCGTCACACGTGCGATTGCCGCAGCGGAGGGACGGCCCCACGGCCCCCAGGAGCGCCTGGCCCCGCTGTTCCACGGCCACGCGGGCAAAGATGCCCAGGCCCAGGGCGGCGATGAGGATAGGGATCGCGGCGGAGCGTCTCACGGCGGGAGCGGAAACCCGCCCATTGAAGCACATCGCCGCGCGGCCGTCAGGCGAAGTCACTGGCGCGTTGCCGGTTCCCCCGTGACGGAGGATCTCCCGCCCGGCTTACTCCGGCAAATCCAGGAGGACCGGCCGGCTGAGGCGATGGATCCACAGCGTGTGCAGCACGCTGCCTAGGCACGCGGCGTTGAGCAGGATGATTGCCGGCAGGAGAACGAACACGATGTCCATGGGAATGTGGGAATGGATGTGAATGTGGGTGTGTGAAATCCGGATATTCTACCGGAAAAATCCTTGGGGCACAAGGGTGATGAGGTGCGTTGCCATGATCCGCCACCGGAAGGCATGCGACCGCATTCAGGCTTCAGGGGAAGCGAGAAGCAGGGGTTTTGCCATCGCTCGCGGGATTTTGAACGTTATGGGGTTTTCGCAGTATGTTCTCCAGGCCGTGCGGTTTCCTCTGCCCGCGCCGGCGCCGGCTTCACGTAGCGCGCGGTCTTCACCGGCACCATGTTGGCCACGCGCGGATCAGTGCGGAGCGTTTCCAGGGCTTGCGCCTCGGCAATCTGCATATTAAGGATTTCCTGCTCCAAGAGGCTGGCCGACCGGTCCGCCTCCAGCTTGCGCAAGCGGTACCCTTTGGTGGCGTTGCGGTTCTCATGGAACAGGATGAGGAGGGCCAGAACCAGGATCAGCGTGCCGATGACCGCCATGAGCAGCCTGGTGCTCTGGTTCACCATCCGTCCCAGCGGCGTGCGCCGCGGGATGCGTCCGGCGGAGGAAGAGGCGGTGCCCACGGCTTAGAGTGTAGCAGTCCGGCGGACCGCCCGGAACTTGGCGCTGCGGGCGCGGGGATTTTCATGCGTTTCTTCCGCTCCCGGCTGGAGCGGCTTGCGCGTGAGCGGCGTGAAAGGGGCGGTGCGGCGGTCCTGACCGGTGAGCGGATCGCGTTCCGGCGTGCTCCAGGCGCGGAAGGTTTCTTTCACCATGCGGTCTTCCAGGGAGTGGAACGCGATGATCCCCAACCGGCCGCCGGGTGCAAGGAGGCGCGGGGCGGTATCCAGGAGAGCCTTGAGTGCGCCAAGCTCATCGTTCACCTGCATGCGCAGCGCCTGGAAGACCTGGGGGAGCAGGGCGCTTGCGCGGTAGCCCAGCACGCGCTCGCAGAGGGCCCGCAGGTCGCCTGTTGTCCGCAGTGATCCCTGGTCCCGGTGTATCGACCGGTAGATCGCCGCGGCCAGCTTGGGCGCTTCGCGCAGCTCGCCCAGTTTTCCCAGCATGAACCGGATGTCCTCCTCGCGCATGTGCGCGAGCGTCTCCGCGGCCGGCCGGCCGCTCGTCCGGTCAAACCGCAGGTCTAGCGGCGCGTCTGTCCGGAAGCTGAATCCGCGATCGGGTTCATCCACGTGCATGGAGCTGAGACCCAGGTCCGCCAGGATGATGTCCGTCGGTGCCAGGCCGAGCGCGGCGATTTCCCGGAAATTCGCATGGATGCACGTCACCCGGTCGCCGTAGGGCGCCAGGCGCTGCTTGGCGATTGCCAGGTTCTCCGTATCCGCATCCAGTCCGGTGAGCCGCCCGTCCGGCGCCGTGCGTGTGAGCAGCGCGGCCGCGTGCCCGCCCGCCCCAAGCGTGCAGTCCAGAACAGCCTCACCGGGCTGCGGTGCCAGGACGGAGAGGATTTCCGTGAGCAGGACGGAGACGTGCGGAGGCTCGGCAGCTGCCATGACCGGATCCTAGCGGATGCGCGGCTGGCCGGACACGGCGTTTGGCGGCGCCATGTGAACGCGAGCGCGCACCGCGAGTGTGTTTACGTGGCGGAGAGGGGGGGATTTGAACCCCCGATACGGGTTTAATCCCGTATACCTCATTAGCAGTGAGGCGCTTTCGACCACTCAGCCACCTCTCCATTGCCGCGGCGCAGTATACGGCATCTCTCGGCTAGCACCAGGGGGTTTAGGCGTTCCGGTCGCGCGACCGGGCGCGCCTAGTACGTCACCGGCGGCAGGCTCTGGGCGCGGTCGCGCCGCTGCAGATGGGTGCGCAGCTGCTTGAGGCCGCGGTGCAGCCGGACGGAGACGGTGTTGGCGGACTGCCCCACGATCTCCGCGATCTCCGCGGGGGTGAGTCCGTCGATGTAGCGCATCACCACCACGTCGCGGTAGCTCTTATCCAGCTCTCCCAGGGAGTTCATGATGGTGGACTCATCCACCCGGCGCTGCATTTCCTGCGTGCCGTCATACCCCGGGTCCAGGCCCTTCTCCCGCAGGTCATCCAAAGACACCTCCTTCTTCTTCCGCACGTGGTCAATGATGAGGTTATTGGCAATCCGGTAGAGGAACGCGCGGATGTTATCGATCTTCTTGCCATCGGACAGGTACGTCCACACGCGCATGTAGGTCTCCTGCATCAGCTCCTTGCCTTTCTCCCGATCGAACACCCGGAAGTGGCAGTGACGGTAGATGGCGTCGCTGTACTCCGCGTACGCTTCTTCAAAGATCGCTTCGATGTCATCCGTCTTCGGGTCGGCGGAACGTGGCTCAGTCATGGAGTCGGGGGAGTATCGCCGGAGCGCCGCGAGAAGCACAAGCCTTTCGCCCGCGGAGCCGCCGCGGTACGATCCCGATGACGCATTTCCTCCCTCTTTCTTACACATGAGCAGCACGGTCATTGGAGTGGATATGGGCGGGACCAAGAGCGCCATTGGCCGGTTTGACGCGGAGACGTGGCAGCTGCTCCGCTATGAGCGCTTCCCCACCCGCGCGGGCAGGGGGTTCAAAGCGGTGTGTGATGGCATTATTGCGACCGTACGGGACTGGTCGGACCAGAGTACGGTGGCGGTGGGCGTGGGGGTGCCGGGACTGGTCCGATCGGAAGACGGCGTGCTCCTAAACGCTCCCAACATCCCCGGCTCCCAGAATGTACCCCTCCGCGCCGTGCTGCAGGAAGGCATTGGCCTGCCGGTTGCCGTGGAGAACGATGCCGCGTGCTTCACTCTGGCGGAAGCCAACCTGGGTGCCGGGCGCGGACTGCCGGTTGTCCTTGGCGTCACCGTGGGCACGGGCGTGGGCGGCGGCATCGCGGTGAACGGCCGGCTCTTCCAGGGTTCGGTGGGCCTAGCCGCGGAGTTTGGGCACATGCTGCTCACGCCGGGTTCTGTGCCGTATGAATCGACCGATGCGCGGGGCACGGTGGAGCAGCGCCTCTCCGGCACGGCGCTCAAGAAGCGGTGTCCGTTGGCAGATAATCCGGATGACTACCTGAGCGGGGATGCGTGCGCGTCTCTGCGGCCGGATATCATCCGGGAGCTCGCCTGGTTCTGCGTGAACCTCACGTGCGTGCTGAATCCGTCTATCATCGTCTTTGGCGGCAGCGCGGGGTCCGCGCTCGGCCCGCACCTCCTGGCAATCGAATCGGAGATGCGGCAGTGGAGCCTGCCCGGGATGCCGCTGCCAACACTCGCGCTCAGGGAACTGGAGCATCCGGGGACCACCGGGGCGGCGCTGCTGACCGCGTTGGAATGAGGTGATGATCGGCAACGCAGGCAGAAAGCCTGCTCCGGTTTCAGGAGTTTCTGTGAAGCCTGAGTGCCTTTTCTAGGCGCGGTCGTCCTGATCAATGCTGATGCCACGGCCCGTGGCTCTCCCCTTCCCGGTCGACCCTGATAAACCCGTGTGCGCCAAAGAAGTCCCGCTGGGCCTGGATCAAGTTGATGGGCAGTGAGCCGATTGCGAGGGAATCGTAGTACGCGACGGTGGAGGCCAGCGCCGGGACGGGAATGCCGGCGGAGACGGCCTGTGTCACCGCGTACCGCCAGCGGACCTGGCGCTCCGGCGTGAAACGCTCACTGAGCTTGGCGGCGGTCGCATGTTTCTGCTGGATCGCATCCTGGATGTCCTTGAGGAGCCGCATGCGGATGATGCAGCCGCCCCGCCAAATGCGGGCGATCTCCGCCAGATCGAGGTTCCAGCCTTTCTCCTCACTCATTCTCCGCATCATCACAAACCCCTGCTCCGCGCAGACGGCAGTGGCAAGCTCCAGTGCGTCACGCGCGTCGTCCGCGTTCAGTTCGATCTTCTGAGCGCCGGGATGAGGCAATCCTCCCGCCAGGCGCGACCGGAGCTCGGCGTCCGCCGAGAGCACACGCTGCTGCACGGCTGCGTCGATGGTGGGAATCGCGACGCCGGCGAGCAGTGCCTCTTCCACCGCCCAGCGCCCGGTCCCCTTCTGGCCTGCAATGTCACGAATGACATCGACGATCGGCTGGCCGGTCTCCGGATCCGCGGTCTTGAGGATCTCCGCCGTGATCTCCAGCAGGAAGGACTGCTGTTCTTGTGCCCACCGATCGAACACCCGCGCGAGCGATGCGGGCGTCTCCCCCGCCGCGCGCAGCAAGTGGTAGACCTCCGCGATCAGCTGCATCACGCCGTACTCGATCCCGTTATGCACCATCTTCACGTAGTGGCCCGCGCCGCCCGGCCCCACGTACGTCACGCACGCACCGCCCTCTCTGTCGCTCGCGGCCATGGAAGTGAGGAGCGGCATGAGCGTCATGCACGCCTCCCTGTCCCCGCCCGGCATGATGCTGGGGCCATTCAGTGCGCCCTCTTCCCCGCCACTCACGCCCATGCCAATGAAATTGATGCCCAAGAGCGCCAATTCCCCCTGGCGCCGCTCCGTGTCCCGGAAGTGGCTGTTGCCGGCGTCCATCAGGATGTCGCCACTCGCAAGCAGCGGCTTCAGCTCCGCGATCATGCCATCCACCGCGTCTCCGGCCTTCACCATCAGGAGGATGACGCGCGGAACCGGGAGCGATCCTACGAACTCCCGGAGCGTCCTGGTCGGTACGAACTTTCCTTCACGCCCGTAGTCCTTCATGAACGCGTCCATCTTCTCCGCGGTCCGGTTGAAGACGGACACCGCGTGCCCGTTGCGCGCGGCGTTCCGCGCCAGGTTGGCGCCCATGGTGCCAAGGCCGATGAGACCAAGGTGGGTCATGCGTCGCGTCGGATAAAGTGAGGATTCGATTGGTTCATCGAACGTGATTCTAAGCCTCGCACCGGCCGCGCTCAATGGCGTATCATGCATGCGATCCTCACGTCATACGGTTCCATGCGTCTCCTTTACCGCAAGATCCGCCTCTGGCCGTTCGTCTTAGTTCTTCTGCTTGTGGCCGCGGGCGGGGCGTACGCCTTTGTTGATCGGCACCCGTACGCAGAGCCCGTGGCGTACGATTTTCCACTGACGGCTGGCACCTCCTCGGCATCGCAACCGCCGGATAGCGCGACCGAAGGAGCGAAGGAGCCGGCGCTGCCGCCCTCCGTCCGCATCCAGGTGCCATTCATGAGCCAGGCGCCGCACGGCAACTGGGACATGCCGTACCAGGAGGCGTGTGAGGAAGCTTCCTTGATCCTGGTCCACCACTACCTGCAGGGGAAGCCGATCGATCCCGACCAGATGGACCGGGAGATCCTGGAGATGGTGCGGTTTGAGGAAGAGGAACTGGGCTTTGGCGCGGACATCACCATGGCGGAGCTGGCGGAAGTGGCGCGGAAGATGTACGGGCATGACGCGGAGCTGTTCGAGGATTTCACCACTGACGACATGAAGCGGTTCCTGGCGCAGGGTCACCCGATCATCGTCCCATTGGCCGGCCGGAGACTGGGCAACCCTTACTACAGCGGGGAAGGCCCGTGGTACCACGCGCTGGTGATCACGGGGTATGACGAGAAGCACTTCATCACCAACGACGTGGGCACGCGCCGGGGAGAACGCTATAAGTTTCCGTATGACACGATCTACCGGAACATCCACGACTGGAACACGGTCAAAGAGGACATCGAGCGCGGCAAGCGGGTGATGCTGGTGGTGAGGAGGAAGTGATACCACGGCAACTGGTTAACCGGGGGTTTAAA
>CAZWIA010000028.1:0-4369 GCA_964633955.1 uncultured Candidatus Peribacteria bacterium
TCACACCGCCGCCCGCGGGATGAGCCAGAGGATGGGCGTGAGGAGCAGCGTGGTGGTATTGGTCAGGTAGGCGATGGACCAGAAGAAGAGGAACGCAGCCAGGATGACGATGAAGTTGTAGACGCCGCCCACGGCGTTCATCCACTCGGCTTCACCCAGGAAGTCCCCGGCCTTCTGGCGGTAGCGGACCAGGAGGTAGGAGAAGTAGATGCCGATCAGGCTGAGGATGAGGCGCTGCATGCTAGGCGGCCAGAGCGGCGTTGATCTCCTGCTGCATGTCGTCTTTGGTGCGGGCGCCCACCCAGGTGCGCACGGGCTGTCCGCCCTTGAAGATGATGAAGGTGGGGATGCTCATGATGCCGAACCGGCCCGGCACCTCCATGTTCTCATCCACGTTCATCTTGGCCATTTTGATCTGTCCCTGCATCTCCTGTCCCAGTTGCTCGATGAACGGCGCTACCATCTTGCACGGCCCGCACCAGGGCGCCCAGAAATCCACCATCACGGGCAGATCGGACTTCAGGACTTCCGTCTCAAAGGTGGCGTCTGTGACATCAACGTGGGGCATGGGCGGAGGGGGAATTCAGGCCGAGTATAAGGTCCGGTTGAAGACGGTGCCAGGCGGAAGAACGTAGAATAGTGACGAGTTACAAGTTACGAGTTACGAGTTGGGGAGGAAGCGCGCAACTTGCGGCTCCACGCTGGTGACCTGTCTGATCTAGTCCTCCCGCCCGCGTGTCAGGATGCTCTTGGTCAGCTGCTTCCCTAATTCGACTCCCGGCTGGCCGTAGGGATCAATGCGGTACAGGCGTCCCAGGAAGACCACCTCCGTGAGCAGCAGGAAGAAGAGCTGGCCCAGGTGATAGGAATCCAAGGTAGGCAGGGTGACGGTCACGGACGGCCGCTTGACCTGCGTGAGGGCTTGGCTGGTACCCAGGTAGCAGGCGTCCATGAGCTGTCCAAAGCTCTTGCCGGCCAGGTAGCGGTACGGCTCCGGCAGGTCGGTTGGCAGCGTGAGGCGTGGCTTCTCCGCCTCCGTGATAAATAGGTGCCACATGCGGCGGGGTCCCTGCATCCACTGCTGGAGCAGGGAGTGCTGGTCCTGGGTGCCGATCGCGGCCAGCGGGATGGGATTATCCGTCTCCACCTTGCCCAGGCTCTCCGCGATGAGCTGCTGGTTCCAGCGGGCGATAGACTGCAGCCGCTGGGAGTAGGGCATGATGACGCGCACGGGGTAGTTCCGCTTGGTATCCAGGAGGAACTGGATGGTGGAGAGCAGGCACGCGGGATTCTCATCCAGGATGGGCTCCTGGCAGAGGGTGTCCATCTCCTTGGCGCCGCGCACAAACGCGTCCACATCCCCGCCAAGGAGCGCCAGCGGCAGGAGGCCCACGGGCGTGAAGATGGAGTAGCGGCCGCCCACGTCCGGCGGGATGGGTAGCATGGGGATCCCTTCATCCACGCAGAAATCGTGCAGGAAACCCGCTTCCGGATCCGTCACGGCTATGACCCGTTCGTACGCCTTGCCGCGGCGCACCTGCTTGAGCTGGTCGTAGCAGCTGAAGAAGACGCTCATGGATTCCAGGGTCTCCCCGGATTTGCTCACAATGATCACGAGCGTGGTCCGCCAGTCCACCGTGCGGAATACCCTCTGCAGGGCGGCGGGATCCAACGTGTCCAAGATGATGAACGCGGTGCTCTCCGGTTCCTGGAAGACTTCCTGCACCACCTGCGGTCCCAGCGCGGACCCGCCGATGCCGATCCACAGGATGGTCTCAATGCCTTCCCCCTTCATGTGCAGCGCCGCTTCCTTCACGCGGTCCACGGCGGTGCGGTCGTACGGGGCCATGGACCAGCCGTGCTCGCCGCGGGCGCGCTCCTTGAGCCAGTCCTCCAGATGGCGCTTCATGGTGGTGCGCAGGGCCGTGACCTCCTGGTCCGGTATGCCCAGGGACGGAGTGATGGCCTTGGCCAGGGCGGCGGTGATATCCAGGTGCAGCATGGCGCGGAGTGGAAGGGGCTAGAGCGATCGCAGGGCTGTGGCAACCCGCTCCTCCGTGGTGGCCACGTCCGGCGGCAGATCCCGGAGCGCGCGGAGGATCGTCTGGCGATCGTAGCCGAGCGAGGCCAGCGCGGCGACGGCGTCTTGGTCGAACTCATGACGCGCGGGCGCGTCTGCCTGGCCGGCCGGACTGCCAAAGAGGTCCGGTCGCTTCTCAAAGAGCGACTTGAGTTCTAAAAGCAGCTTCTCCGCGGACTTCTGACCAATGCCCTTCACCGTGCGCAGCAGCCGCTCATCCTGTTCGGCCACGGCCTGCTGGAGGAGCGGGCGCGGTACGGCGCAGAGTTCCAGCGCCGTCTTGGGTCCGATGCCGGGCATCTTCAGGAATTCTTCAAACAGCGTGACGCCCGCCCGGTCGGGAAAGCCAAACAGCTCCAACCGGTCTTCCCGCACGTAAGTGTGCGTCCAGAGCAGGGTGATCTGGCCCTCCTGGACTTCATCCCAGAACGACGCCGGCACGCTCACGCCGTAGCCCGTTCCCTGCACGTCTACCACGATCTCTCCTGGATCAAGGCGGTGGATGGAGCCGCGTAGCGTGGCGATCATGGGGGGAGGGTAACAGAGAGGTGCGGTGAGGGCGAGATAGTGGTTTGACGGATGCAGGGTGAAAACGGTGAAAAGGGTGACAATGGTTACAAGGAGAGGATTGATCCTTTTTATCCTTTCTGTCATTTCACCGTTTTTACCGTCCCATAGTCTAATATTTGCATAGTAAAGACTTACGTGTTGTGATATAATTATAGGAAATGCACACCCTCAACCGGTTCCTGGTCTGGTGCGTGATGAGCGTCCTGCTCGTCCCGCTCGTCACGCGGGCGGTGGAGCCCACGGGAACCGGCAGTGCGCCGGGTGACCAGGTGCGCATTGCGGATTCTCTCAAACGTGCGCGTGGTGAGTACGTGCTGCGTGACGGGATCAAGGAGGCGCAGCTCCTCAACCAGGCCATGATCCAGGAGGCGGAGAAGCACCTGCGCCAGGTGGGCGAGCAGCGGCGGGAGGCGCGCCTGAGAGTGGCGCATCTGCGGCGGGAGCTTGCGCGGATAGAGCGGCGGTCCTCCGGTGCTGTTCTGGATCTTGAGCGCATCCGCGTGCTGGCCGCGCAGGAGAAAGAGGCGCTCGTGAGTCTCCTGCGCCTGACCCACCTGCGCGCGGTGACCCTGCCATCCGCCCAGGCGGCGGGCATCCGGCTGACCGTTCTGCAGCTTGTAGGGGACAGCTTGGGGCAGGAGGTGGACGGAGGCCTGCGCGCGGTGGCGCTCCGGCGGATCCGTGAGGAGCTTCTTTCAGCCCTGGGCCGGACGCAGGAGGAACTCCGCGGGCGGATAGCCGGTCTGGACCGTAACACGCGCGGCTACGTGGAGCGGTTGATGGAGGCAGAAGCCCTCTATGAGCAAGCATCCAAAGAGTACCGGGAGACGCAGCGGCGGATTGCCATTGCGCGGAACGAGGTGCCGATAAGCGACGAGCAGAAGGCGGAAGAAGCAGCCACCATGCGGGAAGTGGCGGCGCATGTGCGCAGTGTTCAGGGCCAGCTCAAGCGCATTGATGTGCGCGTCACGCGCAAGGTGGAGCGGGATCTCATCCGCCTGCGCCTCCTGGACCCCAAGCCCGGCGAGTACACGCCGGAGGCGCCGGAGGAGCTCCCCGGGGAAGCGGGCGAGTTCCAGTGGCCGGTCACGGGGCCAATTTCCGCTGGCTTCCGGGACGCGCGGTACCGCCGGTACTTTGGCTTCCCTCACAACGCCGTGGATATCGTGGTGCGGCAGGGGACGCCGGTGCGGAGCGCCGGGGACGGCGTGGTCTTTGTGGTCCGGGACGGTGGCGCTAGGGGCTTCTCCTACGTCCTCATTGGCCACGGCGGTGGGTACACCACGCTCTACGGCCACCTCTCAGATCTCCACGTCCGCGCCGGGCAGGCGGTGAAGCGGGGAGAGGCGATCGGGCTTTCCGGCGGCCAGCCCGGCACGCGCGGGGCGGGACCCTACACCACCGGCGCGCACCTCCATTTCCAGGTCACCAAGAACGGCGCGTTCGTGGATCCGCTGGGAGTCCTGCCGTGACGCGGTGAGAATGTTACGAGATTACGATGTTGGCACTTTGGCATGGCGTTCGAGATGACGAATGCGTTGCTCGTGGTTCTCCAGCCGGTCCTGGTGGGTCTGAATCTTGTCCTTGTGCACGCCTACCATGTCATAATGCAGGTTCTCCGCGACCAGGTCAAAGTGCTCTTTCATGCGGTCTTCCGATTCCCTGATGCGGGTTTCCGTCACGTTGATGATGTGGTTGGCCAGTTCCGCCATCTCCCCG
>CAZWIA010000028.1:4469-14420 GCA_964633955.1 uncultured Candidatus Peribacteria bacterium
CTTTGATGCTGCGATTTCCATTCGCAACTCGTCTCGCATCCCGACCATCTCCCCGCGCAGTTCTTCCTTTGATGCTGCGATTTCCATTCGCAACTCGTCTCGCATCCCGACCATCTCCCCGTGCAGGGATTCGCCTTGCGTACGGATTGCTTCCAGGACGATCTGGATATCCTGCTTGGTGGCCGGTGCTGTGGGATCTGCGGTGGTCATGCAAGCAGTCTAGAGACCGGAGTGTACGCCGGAAGGGAACAGGGTGCAGAAAAAACCGACCGGACGCTGTTTGGGCCTTATGCAAGCGGTAATTGGCGTTCCGCGGTCCTGTGGAACGCTCACTCCTCGCCTTGGGTGCCGGCGCCATCCGCTCCGCCGATGATGATGACGAACTCGCCCTTCTTCACCAGCCTACTCACGATGCCGCTCAGTTCGGCCACGGTAGTGCGGATCACATCCTCATGCATTTTCGTTAACTCGCGAGCGATCACCACGGGGCGGTCCGGCTGGGAGCGCAGGGCTTCCTCTATCTCACCGAGCGTCTTATCGATCCGATGGACGGACTCATAGAACACCAGTGTCCGCTCCTCGGTCGCAAAGCGGGAGATCAGCGTCTTGCGGCCTTTCTTGAGCGGGAGGAACCCCAGGTAGACGAACTGGTTGATGGGCAGACCGCTGAGGCACAGCGCCGCCAGGAACGCGGCGGGCCCGGGGATCACCTGGATCTTCTGGGCCATCTTCACGGCTTCAGAGACCAGGGCGTAGCCCGGATCGGAAATGCCCGGTGTGCCGGCGTCGGACACCAGGACCAGGTGTTCGCCGGCCTCCAGTTTTTTGAGGATCTGCCCCAGCCGCGTCTTGTCTGAATACCCATGGAAGGAGAGGAGCGGCTTCTTGGGGAGTTCGAGCAGTTTCAGGAGCGTCCCCGTCACCCGCGTATCCTCGCAGACGATCGTGTCGCACGCTTCCAGCACCTCCTTAGCCCGCAGGGTGATGTCGCCAAGATTGCCGATGGGAGTGGAGACGATGGAGAGCATGTACAGGTAGCAGCGAGTCATGACTCGCTGCTACGGACAATAGCGAGCGCATTGACACCGTAGCCCCTGCCGAGAGGCGCGGCGAGGGGAGGGGATTGACATACGTGATGAGTATGCTGCTTTGCAGCACACAAAATTGATCCTGCAGTCTTTGAATGCGCGGAATTTGCGGTATGATCCGGTCGATCACCTGTTTTTCCTATGTCTGAACAGCGTAACCCTCTTGGCAGTGAGCAGCCGGAGCTGGACGGCCTCTCCACGCTGGGGCGCATCAAGCCCCGGCCCATCGTGGCGGAGATGGAGGAGAGCTACCTGAACTACGCCATGAGCGTCATTGTCTCCCGGGCGCTGCCGGACGCGCGGGACGGTCTCAAGCCCGTGCACCGCCGCATCCTGGTGACGCTCAATGATCTGGGCCTGAGCCCCGGTGCCAAGTTCCGCAAGTGCGCCAAGATCTGCGGAGATGTGAGCGGTAACTACCACCCGCATGGCGAGGCGAACATCTACCCGGCGCTGGCGCGCCTGGTGCAGGAATTCTCTCTGCGGCACCCGCTGGCGATCGGACAGGGGAACTTTGGATCCATTGACGGCGATGCGCCCGCCGCCATGCGCTACACGGAGGCCAAGATGTCCCGTTTCGCGCAGGAACTGCTGCAGGATCTGGATAAGAACACGGTGGATTACCAGCTGAACTATGATGCAAGCCGGAAAGAGCCGGTCGTGCTGCCCGGTGCTTTCCCCAACTTGCTCGTGAACGGCACGGTGGGGATTGCCGTGGGTATGGCGACCAACATGCCGCCGCACAACTTGGGAGAAGTGGCCGATGCCATTTGCTACGTGATCGACCATCCGGATGCGACCGTGGAGGATCTCCTGAAGTTCGTGCAGGGGCCGGACTTTCCTACCGGAGGCATTGTCTACAATAAAGAGGCGATCAAGCAGGCGTACCTCACGGGCCGCGGCACGGTGATGGTGCGGGGGAAGGCGGAGATAGAGGAGGTGGCGGCCGGACGCTACCAGATCCGGATCAGTGAGATTCCCTACCAGGTGAACAAATCCGCCATGATTACGCGCATGGCCGAACTGGTGACGGAGAAGATCATCCAGGGGGTCAGCGATATCCGGGATGAATCCGACCGGGAAGGGATCCGCGTGATCATTGAGCTCAAGAAGGACGCCTATCCGCAGAAGGTCTTAAACCAGCTCTTCAAGCTGACGGACCTGCAGACCAGCTTTGGCTACAACATGATCGCGCTGGCGGACGGTCTGCAGCCCAGGCTGCTCAATCTGCAGGAGCTGGTGACGATCTTTGTCAATCACCGCCGGGAGGTCACGCGCCGCAGCATCACGTTTGATCGGGACCGGGCCAAGGAGCGAGCGCACATCCTTGAAGGCCTGAAAATCGCGCTGGATGACATTGATGCCGTCATTGAGACTATCCGTGGATCGGAGACACGGGACATCGCCAAGGAGCAGCTGGTGAAGCAGTTCAAGCTCAGTGAGATCCAGGCGGAGGCCATCCTCCAGATGCGCCTGCAGACCTTGGCCGGGCTGGAGCGCAAACGGATTGAGGAAGAACTGAAGGAGAAAAAGGCGTTCATTGCGGAATGTGAAGCGCTCCTGGCCGACCAGGCCAAGATGGATCTACGGATCAGGGGGGAAATCCAGGCGCTCAAAGCCAAGTACGAGGACGGCCGCCGGACCACGGTGGTGCCGTACGCGGTGGGGGAGTTCTCCGCCAAGGACACCATCCCCAACGCCCCCATGATTGTGACGCTCACGCGGAGCGGGTACGTGAAGCGCCTGAGTCCGTCCCAGTTCCGCGCGCAGAACCGGGGAGGCAAGGGCGTGATGGGCGTGAGTACCAAGGACGATGACGAGCCCATGGCGATGCTCTACGTCATGAACCACGATGACCTCCTGTTCTTCACCAACACCGGCCGGGTCTTCAAGGCGCCGGCGTACGAGCTGCCGCAGGGTTCCCGCACGGCCAAGGGTTCGGCTATTGTGAACGTGCTGCAACTGCAGCCGGGCGAGCGCATTACGGCCATGCTAAAGGCGGACCTGAAGGACACCACGCACCTCTTCATGGCCACCAGCCTTGGGACCATCAAGCGCACGGAAGTGAGCGAGTTTGAACATATCCGCCGCTCCGGGCTCATTGCCCAGAAGCTGCCGGAAGGGGAGGAGCTCCGGTGGGTGCTGGCCACGTCCGGCAAGGACCAGATCTTCCTGCTCACGCGCAAGGGGAAAGCCATCCGCTTTCCCGAGGACGACGTGCGCCCCATGGGCCGCGCCGCCGCCGGCGTGCGGGGGATGAAGGTGGCGGACGGAGACGAGGTGGTGGAGGCGGCCCGGATCGCCAACCCCAAGGTCAGCCAGCTCTTGGTGGTGATGGAGAACGGACTCGGCAAGATGACGCCGGTGGACGAGTACCGCTTCCAGGGAAGAGGCGGCACCGGCGTGAAGGCGGCCAATCTCACGCCCAAGACCGGGGACATTGTGGGCGCCGCCGTGCTGGAAGAAGGCGCGGAGGGGGATCTCATCTGCGTGAGCAAGGAGGGTCAGGCTATCCGCATGAAGCTCTCTGAGATCCCGTCCCGCGGCCGCGCCACGCAGGGCGTGATCGTCATGCGGCTCAACGCCGGGGACAAGGTGGCCACCACCAGCGTGATCATGGAGGACAAGGAGGCGGAAGAGGCCATTGCCAAGGCGGCGGAGGACCAGCGGGAGGGGGAGGTGGGGGAGATCATGGGGGAGATCGAGCAGATTGAGAAAGAGGCGAAGAAGGCCGAGCGCAAGGCGAAGAAGGCCGCAAAGGTCGTTTCCTGACGAGAGTTACAAGTTTGAAGTTACGGGTTACAAGTTGGGCTAAACCCCTGATAAACGCCTCAAACTCGTACCTTGTCACTCGTAACCGGCAACCGTTGCTAATCTCTTGCGTCAAATTGCCCGTTCTGTACACTCTCCCCACCATGAAGGCCGGAATCCACCCAGAGGTCCACAAAGACGCCAAAGTCACGTGCTCCACGTGCAATTCCGTGTTCCAGATCCCCTCCACGCTCCAGGAGTTCAGCGTGGAAGTCTGTCGGAACTGTCATCCGGTCTACACCGGCAAGCAGCAGAAGGAGATGCGCGGCGGGCGGATCGACCGGTTCCGCCAGCGGATGGCCAAGGGGAAGAAGGCCTGAGTTCGATCGGAAACCGTCCAGGGCGTTCCCCTGCGTTTTTGAGCGGTCGCGCTCGGCAAGCAGGTCTTCCCCTTTACGAATACAATTGGTGATCAATAATACTATTTGGCTTAAGAAAGCCAATAAGACGAACACAAAACCTATTCAACAACACTCTCCCGTTCCGGGCGACCCGTGATGGTTGCTCTGCCGCGCCTCCCTGATTACGATGCTCTGATTTGCCCGTTCGGGAGATCCCCGCACAGACAAATCCACACAGAACAAAGACAAACAACCCACCTTTCTTTCACACCACCGTTCCGCAGAGAGAAGAGTGGCCGAACGGCCCTCTCATACTCACTCAAACAGGAGATTCCTCGGAGACTTCCAAGGTCTGCGACCGTTTCCCGCCATTCTCGTTCCCCTTGCCCAACCCACACCCTCTTGCACAAGGACGGAACGACACCGGATTTGGGAAATACCCTTGCCCTCGTCTCTTCCGTCTCGGTCACCCTCCTCTCTGCTCTGCCATGACGCGTCCGTGGAGGGATGGAGCCCAACGGACCGCGCACCCCCCTACTCCCCAGTGTTCCCCAGGAGCATGTCTCCTGTCTCGGTGAACCGGTCCGGGGACCTCGTCCGGTCGCGAGGAGAAACAAGAGACCGCAGCAGGGCATGAGATCGGCGACCATCCGCCACCGTTCTCTCTCCACAGATACGCTCAGTCGTCCCTCATACCCCTGATACGATTGATAGCGCGGAGAGCAGACACACAGACAAAAAGACCGAGCAATCGGTCTTTTTGCAGGGTGGGGTAACCAAGGTTCCCCCACCGGCCCCCTCCTTCAAGGTGTGCCTCCAGGCTGGGGGACCCAGCCTTCGGCACGGTTCGTTTGCTGCGCAAGCGAATCTGGCAGTTCCGTGGGATGGCTTCCAAGGAGTCGTGGCACCACATCCGTCCATGGACCAGTGGCGAGGGGTGCCAAACAGACATCGCTTGCGCCTATTCTAACGCTTTTTTCGAATACAGAGAATTTCAGCACTCCCTCACCATGAGTGCTATACTCCCGCCCGTATGAACGAGCGCCAGAGCAAGCTTCTCATGGCCATCATCGACCAGTTCATCCAGACCGCGCTGCCGGTGGGGTCCAAGCGGCTCCTGGAATGCAGCGAGGAGTTTGAGGTCTCCGGGGCAACGATCCGGAATGAAATGCGGGTGCTGGAAGACTTGGGTTACCTGGAGCAGCCTCACATCTCCGCGGGGCGCGTGCCCACCGCCAAGGGCTACCGCGCGTACGTGCAGCAGCACGTGGAGCCGAGCAGGCATCTCCGGGAGGTGCAGCAGCGGTTTACGTCCCTAAAGGAGCAGTACTTCCGCCGCAAGGACCAGGAGGCCGCGTATGAGGCGGTGGCGCTCCTGGCGCAGATGACGCCCAACATCGCCTTTGCCACCGTGCCGCACAAGGACCGCGTGTACTACCTGGGACTGGCTAACGTCCTGCGCCAGCCGGAGTTCCAGAGTAACCCGCTCATGGCCAGCAGCGTGGTGGAGGTCTTGGAAGAGCGCCTGACCGGCCTCCTGGACGCGGTGGAGGTGGAGGACAAGGTCCGGTTCTACATTGGCGAGGAGCACGTCTTCCCGCAGCTGCAGAGCTGCAGTTTGATCGTGCGACAGTACCGCCTGCGCGGCAACAGAGGAGTGCTCGGAATCCTTGGACCGATGCGTATGGATTACGGGTACAATGCGGTGGCCCTGGATCTGGTGGCCGACTTGCTGAATTCCCGTTCGTAAGATCCATTTTCCGCCCATGTCCCGTGAATCCGCCCCGGTGCTGCTGAAGATCCGGCCGGCCATGCCCGACCCGGAGGAGAAGTCCGCGGCCAAGGGCCCGATGGCCATGGAGTCCGTGCTTGCCGCGCTCCACTCCCTCAAGGGGAGCCATGCCAAGGTGTGCCTGGAGATCGGCTGCGCCGATGGGAAGATCAGCCTCTTTGCCCGTGCGTCCAAGCGCAGCGCGCCGCTCCTGGAGAGCCAGCTGTACTCCCAGTACGGGGATGCGGAGATTGAACCCATGAAGCAGGATCCCTTCCAGCCCAAGGCGGGGGAGGCGGTGGTCACTACGGAACTGACGCTGGATCACCCGGAGGTGTTCCCGATCCGCCGCCACCCGCAGTTCATCGACATCGCCAGCCGGCAGACCATCGATCCCCTGGCCGGCATCACGTCCGCGCTGGTCCGCTACCAGACCCTGGGCATGCGCGGCCACGTGCGGGTGGAGATCACGCCGATCGGCGGGGGCTACCGCAGGCGCGCGCTCAAGTTCCTGCCGCTCCTCACCAGGGGGCTCCCCAGCAGGTGGGGCGCGTATGGCGCCCTCTTTGCCCGGGCGCACTTGGCCAGAGGCTGGCGGGCGTGGGCGTACTGGCCGCTGGATCTGCTCATGGGCGGGTTTAGGGCGCTCATGAGCGCGGGCCCCATGGGCACGCCGGATAAGCCGGCGCCCAGGGAGGACAAGGTGGATGACGATCTCAGCGCCCGCAGTCATGAGCGCGAGACCAAGGTGATGGGCGCGGTGGACAAGGTGAACAGGCTCCTCTTCCTGGTGCATATCCGCGTGAGCGTCATCACACCGGCGGAGGCGCTGGAGGAGGCGGAAGCCAAGGTGGAGGAGATCGCGGGGTCTTTCCGCCAGTTCAGCCTGCCCACCAGCAACGGGTTCGTGATGCAGCCCGTGCGGATAGCGGAGCAGCTGCCGGAGTCCTTCCGCACGCAGGCCTACATCCTGTCCGCGGAGGAGGTGGCAACCGTCTGGCACGTGCCGAACGTCATCATGCAGACGCCCAACTTTGATTGGGTCACGAGCAAACAGGTGGGCCCGCCGGTGGACCTGCCCGTGGCGGAGGGGCCAAGCCGGGCGCCGGACGCAGACCAGCTGACCGTGCTGGGCCAGGCGGTCTTCCGTGGCCAGAAGACGGTCTTTGGCATCCGGCCGGATGACCGCTTCCGCCACTTCTATGCGATCGGGAAGACGGGCATGGGGAAATCTACGCTGCTCCTCAACATGGTGTACTCGGACGTGCAGACCGGGAAGGGGCTGGCGGTGATCGATCCGCACGGGGATCTCATTGAATCCTGCCTGCGGTTCATCCCGGCGCACCGGACCAATGACGTGGTGCTCTTTGAGCCCGCCGACCGGGACTTCCCGGTGGCGTTCAACATGCTGGCGTGCCCCAATCCGGACCAGCGGGGGCTGGTGGCCTCCGGCCTCATGAGCATCTTCAAGAAACTGTGGCCGGAGGCGTTCTCCGGCCGCATGGAGTACATCCTGCGGAACGCTCTCCTGGCGCTCTTGGAGGCGGACGGGAATTCCATGCTGGGCATCATGCGGCTCTTCTCCGATGACGCCTTCAGGAAGAAGGTCTTAGAGCACACCACGGACCACATGGTGAAGACGTTCTGGGAGGTGGAGTATACGTCCTGGTCGGACAAGTACCGGACGGAAGCGATCGCGGCCATCCAGAACAAGATCGGGCAGCTGCTCTCCACCCCCCTTCTGCGGAACATTGTGGGCCAGGTCCAATCCACGCTGGATATCCGTCATGCCATGGACACGGGCAAGATCATCCTGTGCAACCTGAGCAAGGGCAAGCTGGGCGAGGACAACGCCGCGTTCCTGGGTTCCATGCTGGTCACCAAGTTCCAGCTGGACGCCATGAGCCGCGCGGATATCCCGGAGCACGAGCGGCGGGAGTTCTACCTGTACGTGGATGAGTTTCAGAACTTTGCCACAGAGTCCTTTGCCACCATCCTGTCTGAGGCGCGCAAGTACCGCCTGAGTCTCACCATGGCGCACCAGTACATCGGCCAGCTGATCCTGGCCAACGGTTCCACGGCGCTGCAGGACGCGGTCTTTGGGAACGTGGGTTCCATCTGCTCCTTCCAGGTGGGATCGGACGATGCCGAGCCGTTGAGCCAGCAGTTTGAGGAGATCGTGAGCGCCAAGGACATCGTCAGCCTGCCCAAGTACCACGCGTACATGCGCCTCATGATCAAGGGCGTGCCCTCTAAGCCCTTCTCCGTGGCCGCGCTGCCGCCACCTGAGGTGCCGGATGACCCGGAGCGCGTAATGACCATCCGCCGCCTCTCCCGCGAGCGTTACAGCCACCCGCGCGCGGAGGTGGAGGAGAAGATCAGCCGGTGGCTGGATACGGCTAAGACGGCCGTGGTGGCCGCCAAGAGCTCCGCCAAGGCGGCGGAGAAGGAGGAAGAGGAGAAGAAGAAGGCCAGAGCCAAGAAGATGCCCCTGGAGCAGTACCGCGCCTGGCGCGACCGGGAGATGTGGATCAATGAGTATAACCAGCTGCGCAAGAAGAAGTTCCTCCATGAATCGACCGGTTCAGAACCCCTCAACGAGGCGGATATCACCCGCTGGGCAGAGCTTGAAACGAAGCTCACAGCGACCGGCGGCATCCCACCCCCGAGCAAGCTGCTCACGGGGGAGCGGCCGCTCAAGAAGCCAAAAGCGGAAGGGGAGGAGGCAGGGGTCTTGACCGAAGATTGAAGTTAGAGTTTAAAACTATTACAATGTAAAGCATGGAACACATTGGGGCGGCCAACAGCTTTGCCAACCTTGTGACTTTGTGACCTTGTAACTCGCCGATATCTTGGGGGGCGTAGCTTGTTCCGCTATACTATCTAGAAAACTCACATCCACACCCACTCTATGAACATCTCCGATCCTGTCCGCCAGTCCCTGGTTTCCCTGGGCGTTGCCACGCTGGTGGTGACCGTGAGCGTGCCGTCTTCCCTGCGGGGGCAGGCGGGGGACTTTGGCTACCAGGAGTGGTTCAACCTGCACTACGCCGGAGCAAGCAGCAGCACCGCTGCTGTGTCATCTGTGCCCGCTACGGACTTCCCGGTCTGGGAAGACGATGACGGCACCTTCACGGACGCGGAACTGGAGGAGCTTCTCCAGCAGTGGGATGGCGGAGAGGACCCCTGGGCAGTGCCCGTCACGTCATCTGCCGCTTCTTCCGCCGCTCCATCCTCTTGGACGAGCGACTGGGATACCGGTACGGAGCCATCCTGGGATGAGATCTTTGGCGATACGGCGTCTGTCTCTTCCGCCGCGGGTACTCCGTGGGAGACCGCGTGGCCGGAGGCCCCCATCGCCGATCCGGTGGTGCCGGTGGCTGAGCGCTCCTGCAGCTTTACGGATCTTCTCCCCGGCACGCTGGAGCAGAATGCCGCTCTCTGGCTCTGCGATCGGGGGGTTGTGACGGGTATCGCCGCCGGCCGCATGGCGCCGGGGGAGACCCTCAACCGCGCCCAGGCGGCCATGATCATCGTGCGGGCGCTGGAATTGCAGCCGGGGGTCCGGACAGGGGTATCCTTCCCGGACGTGCCGCCGGATGCGTGGTACGCGCCGGCGGTTTCCGCCGCGCAGACGCACGGTATTGTAACCGGCTACGATGACGGGACGTTCAAGCCTGAGCGGCCGGTTGGCCGCGCGGAGTTGGCTGCCATGGTGGTCCGGGCTTTCAACCTGTCCGTGGACGGGACGCACATGGCGGCACCCATCATCCCGCTGGACGCGCGCACCGGCCAGTGGTACGACGCACCGGTGAAGACCGCGCTGGCGCACCAGCTCTTCCCGGGGGATCCGGAGCGGTTCTCCCCGCTCAAAGTAGCCAATCGCTCCAGTGCCATCATCGCCATCTACCAGGCCATGCAGGCGACGGGGCGGGAGTAG
>CAZWIA010000029.1:0-2565 GCA_964633955.1 uncultured Candidatus Peribacteria bacterium
TCACCGCGCCGCCCGGTACCCCGCCTTCTCCGCCTCCGCGGACGTAGGGAAGTACACGCGGTTCTGCGGCTTGATGGTGTTCCCCGACCGGCCCGTCACGGGGTAGTAGACGCGGCCCTGGCGGGAGGCAAAGAACCGCGCGCCGGGCGGGAGCGGGATCACCACTTCCTCCCGCGCCGTGACCGGCACCGCCAGGCGGAAGCTGCCGTCCGCCGCGGTGTCCGCGCTGGCGCGATCAGACAGCACGCGCGCGTCCCCCGCAATGCTCCCCCGGAGCACGCCGCCCCGCACGCCGGTCACAGACACCACTGCCGTCCGCGGCCGTGCGTCCGGCACAAGGGTCACAGGCAGCGTCTCCGGCAGCCGCGCAAGCGCGTGCACCCGGCCGGCCAGGGCGGAGAAGACCATGAGGAGGAGAACGGCGGCAATCGGCAGTGCGCGCTGGAAGCGCATGGGAGAAGGCGGCAAGGGCGGGAGCATAACACAAACCAAGAATTATGAATGATGAATCAAGAATTATGCAGACGGCTCATGCATGACAACTGCCATAATTCCTGATTCATCATTCTTGATTCCCGTTCATGGTGCCTGATTCGCCTGTTCCGGCGGTGTGATATCCACCGGCACCACGTCCACCACCTTGTTCGCCGCCGGATCGTAGAGGATGGCGCGGTCCGGCGTGATGATCAGGTGATCCCCGTTCTTAGCGCGCCCGTAGAAGGGGTTGCCCGGCGCTAGTATCTCCACGCGCGTGATGGTGGCCACGCTCGGCTGCACCCGGGCCGGTAGGGCATAGATGCGGCTCACGCGATCAATGATCCGGTCGGCTGCGCCTTGCCCCTCACGGTTGGCAAGGTCCGCCACCTGGGCGAGGGACTGAGAGAGACGGGCGAGCTCTAAGAGCGCCTCCCGGCGTCGCATCTCCTGGAGGAGCAGGAGCAGAACCAGGACCGCGATGAGGAGGAGCGTGAGCGCGCCCGCGAGCGATCCGTGCCGGGAAGCGGGCATGCGGTCGGCCATGGCCAGAAGGCATGGTACAGAGCGCATGCGGCTCCGGCAAGGCGTGTCCCTCGCGCCGGGCGCGCGCGGCCTGTACCATTTCCGCATGCTCGGGCGCAGGACAGCGGCGTTCCTCATTCTTGCCTCTGCGTTGGCGGCCGTGGGGGCGGCTGCCGCCCTGCGGATCCTGCAGAGCGGCCCGCTCCGCGGGGAGTTCAGTACGTGCATTCCGCCGGCAAACCTGCCGCCCTACTGCATCATGGTTTCCGGCTGCAACATCTACTGCGATCCGTTCAATCCCCCGGGATCCACTAGCGCTAGCGGCGGCTCCCAGAGCGGCGATCAAAGC
The DNA here is from genome assembly GCA_964633955.1 of uncultured Candidatus Peribacteria bacterium. Classification (GTDB taxonomy): domain Bacteria; phylum Patescibacteriota; class Gracilibacteria; order Peribacterales; family Peribacteraceae; genus JAQBQQ01. The sequence goes on from CAZWIA010000029.1 coordinate 1,349, forward strand.
GCGTCTGCCGATAGCAGCGCGCCGGGTTCCTCCGGCGGGAGCAGCGACCAGTCATCAGCCGGTTCCAGCGAGAGCGTGTGCATCAACTGCAGCAGCGCTCCGCCCTCGTCCGCGTCATCCGGAGCGTCCTCCTCCTGCCCGTCCCCCGCCAGCGCTCCCGGGCCCAATTGCTACTACGTCTCTCCCTTCAATCCCGCAACCTGCGGTTTCTGGGTTTGTGCATCCTCCTCCGCTTCCAGCAGCACGTCCGCGAATAGCAGCGCACCTCCCTCTTCCGCCAGCTCCGGAAGCCCGTCCAGCGAGGCGAGCAGCGCCATCTCCTGCTCGCCGCCCAGCAGCCGGTCGTCGGATGCCTGCCTATGGGTGCCGTGCATTGCCGGAGATCCCGGCTGTCCAGGCACGCCATCCTGTACCGATCCCAAAGATCCCCGCTGTCTTCCAACCGGGCCGGGCCCCAGGGGCAACCCCTGCCCGCAGTACCGCCTGGTCTGCCCGTCATCCGCCGCCTCCTCCCTCAGCCGCGGACCGGATACGTACTGCTGCGTAGTCCCTGGCGCCAACTGCTCCGGACCGTTCCCCTACGCTTTCGGCATCTGCAATCCTCAACTCCCGCAGTCAACCGACCGAGCGGTGTGCGACGCCGCGTGCAAGGCGATCGCCCCGCCGCCATCTAGCTCCTCTAGCTCCTCCAGCTCTTCCAGCCTGCCGCCGGACCGCTGCTACGGCACCGAGTGCTTCACGGAGGGCGTGGCAGCCTGCCTGCTGCAGGAGAAGGAGTGCCGGCCGTACTTCCCCGCGCCTGGCGCGCCGCCGTGCTACCAGTGCGTGCCTCCGTCTGATACCTGCGAGGATTTTGGTACCTGCCCGTCCTCCTCATCATCTTCGCCCTCATCCTCTTCTTCCTCCACAAGCGACTGCGATGAAGAGCTCCCGCCGCCGCTTACGGACTGTGAGTGGGTGTGCGAGGAGACGGGCAACTGCCGCCGCTGCCAGGAAGTCTGCGAGGATCCGTGCGACCTGTGGCAAACTTGTCCGTCTTCCTCTTCTTCCTCCCGGCCGGAATGCACCGGCTTTGAGTGCGAGGAGGGCGGAGATGTCCGGTGCGCGGAGACGGGTGACTACTGCGTGGCGGATTTCACCCGGACATCGTGCACCCGGTGCGTCCCGCCGGAGGATTGCGAAGAGTTTGGTGTCTGCCCGTCGTCGTCTTCGTCATC
>CAZWIA010000029.1:2665-6052 GCA_964633955.1 uncultured Candidatus Peribacteria bacterium
GAGCGGCACGTGCCCGTCGTCGTCTTCGTCATCACGGTCTTCCTCCTCCTCTACCAGCAGCATCCAGTGTCGGAGCGATCTGGATTGCCCCCTGGAGCAGATGTGCGTGGACGGCCAGTGCCGGCCCAGGCCCTGCGTCTTCACCGGGGACTGCCCGGCGGGGCAGAGCTGCCAGAACGGCATCTGCCAGGAGCCCGTGTGCGGGGATGGCCGCCTGACGCCGCCGGAGGAATGTGACGACGGCCGGCGCCAGGACGGCGACGGCTGCAGCGCGCAGTGCCGCCTGGAACGGTGCAATGCCGATACGGACTGTCCGGACGGCACCTGCGGGGGCGGCATCTGCCGGCCCCCGGAGTGCACGTACGATGAAGACTGTCCAGGAAACCTGCTGTGCCGGAATAACCGCTGCGTCCCCCGCTGCACCCAAGACGGCCAGTGCGGCATCAACCAGCAGTGCCGGAACGGAGACTGTGTCACGCCGTGCCGGACGGACGCGCAATGCCCCACGGGAGAGCTATGTGAGAACGGCGTCTGCCGTGACCCCGCGTGCGATACGGACAGCGACTGCGCATCCGGCATGTGCCAAGGCGGCCGGTGCACGGACCCGGAGTGCCAGGGCGATCAGGACTGCGACCCAGGCGAGTTCTGCCGCAACAACCGCTGCCGCGCCACCTGCGCGTCTGACCGCGACTGCCCCGGCGGCCAGTGCGTGCGGGGCGTCTGCGGCAGGCGGGAGGACGACCGGTGCACCGTGAACGACGAGTGCGCCGCCGGCCTGTGCCTGAACGGCCGCTGCGCCCCTTGCCAGAGCCATGTCCAGTGCGGCCCGGGACGGCTGTGCATAGACGGCGTCTGCGCGGGCAGCGTCTGCGGCAACGGCATCCGGGAGGGCGCGGAGGTGTGCGATGACGGCAACTCCCTAGAGACCGATGGCTGCTCCCGGGACTGCCGCCGCACGGACGGCGCGGAGTGTACATTGGATGACCAGTGCGCGAGCGGCGTCTGCCGGGACGGCACCTGTCGGCCGTGCGTGGAAGACGGCCAGTGCGGCGGCGGCCTGTGCCAGGACGGGCGGTGCACAGGCGGCCGCCTGTGCGGCAACGGCGTCAGGGAAGGCCGGGAGGAGTGTGACGACCGGAACGCCCGCGACGGCGACGGCTGCGCGGCGGATTGTCTCCTGGAGCGGGGCACCTGCGGGGACGGCATCGTGCAGACGCTCCTGGATGAGCAGTGCGATCCAGGCCTGCAGTCCGTCCCCCAGTCACCCGCCGTCCCGTGTGATCCCGGCACCTGCCGCTTCCGCCCGGCTACCTGCGGCAACGGCACCGTGGACGCTGTTGAGGCATGCGATGCCGGCCCGCGGAACAGCAACGCCCCGTCCAAATCCCCGCAGACGGACTGCCGGGAGGATTGCTCCCGCCCGCGCTGCGGGGACGGCGCGGTGGACGTCCTGGAAACGTGCGATGACGGGAACCGCGTGTCCCTGGACGGCTGTGACCGCTTCTGCAAGCAGGAGAAGAGCGCGGGAACCATTGGCGGTCCCGGCCGGGAAGTCTTTGAATTAGACCCGCCGGGCCGGCCGGGGGAGACCGCCCGCACGGGTCCGGGCGTGGTGGCGGCCATGGCCGCGGGCGCCGCGGCGGGCTACGCGTGGATGCGGCGGCGCAAGCGCTGAGCCCTTCCGCACACAGGACGGAGGGTGGTACAGTGATGCCCGCTCATGCGCAGGCGCAAGCTCCTTCTGCGGCTGGGGGTCATTGGCCTGGCGATCTTGTCTGCCATTCTGATCTTTGCCCTGCGCGGCGGGCGAAGCAGGTTACAGAGCGATCTTGGCAGCGGATGTTTCATGACCACCTGTGATGACCACTACATGCTTGGTTTTACCTACCGACAGTTCTGCGCCGCTCAGAACCAGCTCTGTCACACCACGCAAGCCTGGGAATGCCCCAGTTGCTACGGCAGTCTGGATAGCGAAGAAGATGGAGGAGGGCAACCGCCAGCGCCTCCCCCAGCCCCAGAGAACCCAGATCCCGGCGATGAGGGCACTTCCTGCAATACGCATAAAGATTGCGGTACGGGTCGCATGTGCCTCCGGCGCAAGTGCGTGGCGGTAAAGCAGTGCCAATCTTCATCTGCAAGCAGCGCAGCGTGCTGGGGTCGAAACCATCGGTGTACCACTCAAGAACCGGGAGAGCCTCCGCGTCCGTGGGGTACATGCTGTCCAGGATTACAGTGCATTAGAGATTTCTGCGCACCAGCTCCTCCTGTGCCCGTTGGAGTCACCCCTCAGTCTTCCACCCGCTTGGCGCAAACTGCCATTCAGCCCCGTCGCTCTCCCTTCTTGGCGACTGCTGCCTACCCCAACTGCCCCATCAGAAAGGAGGGCCAGTGCTGCAAGGACGCAGACTGTGGAAGTGATAATGAGATCTGCGTGGGGAGCGCGGTGGTTGGCCATTGCATGGCGAAGGATGAGATCTGCTGCACGCCCAACGGCCAGATTCCGCCCCGGGAAGATCCCACTGACGACGAACGCTCTGACCATGTGGGCTGCTGCTCCGGTTACTTCTGCGCCAATTCCAAGACATGCGTGGCTCCTGGCGGACAGTGCGGCAATGGTATGCCGCCAGTGCCTGTGCCGCCGGGCGATCCTTGGCCCGGAGGGGGTGGTGGAGGCGGAGGTGGTGGAGGCGGCGGAGGTGGAGGCGGCGGAGGTGGTGGTGGCGGAGGTGGTGGAGGCGGCGGAGGTGGTGGTGGCGGAGGTGGTGGTGGCGGAGGCGTGGTAGGTGTGCCCACGTGCAATCTGGCTGACCCCCGGTGCCGGTCGAGCTGCCCAAACGTCACCACGGGCGATGTCCTGCGGTGCAACATGCAGTGCCGCCAGAATGGCGGTGTCGGCTGCGTCCTCAATACCCAGTCCTGCCGGCCGGTTTGCATCGGCGGAACCGCGGGGTCCGGCGGAGGGGGCGCAAGCGTGAGCTCGGGCGGGGCATCATCCGCCGGGGGCAGCGCTTCATCAGCCGGATCCTGCCCCTTCCCCCCCATTCCTCCACAGCCGTCACCCCAGTGCAATCTCAGGTGCACCAACGCGCAACCCCCACCCGGATGCCCCAGAAACTGCGGCTGGTCCTGTCCGGATGGCACAACCAGCAGTAGCAGAGGGAGCAGTGGCGGATCGGGCGGAGGCGGAGGAGGGGGCGGTGGGGGTGGAGGTGGAGGTGGAGGAGGGGGAGGGGGAGGGAGCGGGGGCGGTGGAAGTGGTGGCAGCCAGGGATCCGGCGGAGGGGGCGGAAGCGGGAGCTCCGGCGGAAGCGGAGGGTCAGGCGGCAGCGGGCGAAGCGGGAGCAGCGGTCAATCCAGCGTCCGCTCCGGTTCCCCGGGCAGCGGCGG
>CAZWIA010000029.1:6152-13817 GCA_964633955.1 uncultured Candidatus Peribacteria bacterium
CGCAGCGGTTCCAGCGCGGATCCGTGCCTGGGCTTCCGGTGTGATGACCCATCGCCGTTCGAGCTCGCGGACGGCACCACGCCCACCAACCGGGAAGCCTGCGGCTTTTCCGGAACGGCATGCCGCAATATGGGTGCGCCGCTCTGCTTTCAGTGCTATGACCAGAGCAGCTCCAGCCGGTCCGGCTCATCGCGATCGAGCAGCCGGTTCTCCTCTTCCTCCCGGTCCTCCAGCTCCCGGCGGGCATCCTCCAGCAGCGCGGATCCGTGCCTGGGCTTCCGGTGCGATGACCCGTCGCCCTTTGAGTTTGAGGATGGCACCACGCCCACCAACCGCCAGGTCTGCGTACGGGAGGGGCTGGCTTGCCGCAACGTCCCATCCCCCATCTGCTTCCAGTGCTATGACCAGAGCAGTTCCAGCCGGTCCAGCTCGTTACGATCGAGTTCCGTGCGGTCCTCCGGCTCGTCGCGGTCGAACTCCGTGCGGTCATCCTCCTCACGGTCAAGCAGCTCCCGGTCCTCCTCCCGCGCGAGTTCCGTGCGGTCCTCCGGCTCGTCGCGGTCGAACTCCGTACGGTCATCCTCCTCACGGTCAAGCAGCTCCCGGTCCTCCTCCCGCGCGAGTTCCGTGCGGTCCTCCGGCTCGTCGCGGTCGAACTCCGTACGGTCATCCTCCTCACGGTCCTCAAGCAGCCGGAGCGCATCACGGTCCAGCTCCGTACGGTCCCTCAGTTCGTTCCGATCATCCGGCTCCAGCCGGTCAGGCACAAGCTCCTTGCCGCCATGGCTCGCCTCCTCCAGCCGCCGCGCGGAGTGCGTGTCCGGTACGCAGTGTCCAAGCGGCCAGTGCCAAAACGGCCGCTGCCTGCCCGCCTGCACCCAAGACGGCGATTGCCTCTCCACCGAACGCTGCGTGAATGGCGCGTGCGTGCCCGTCTCCGGCGGCACGGGCTTCTGCGGTAACGGCGTCCGGGAAGGGACGGAAGCATGCGATGACGGCAACAGCATCCAGACGGATGCGTGCAGTACGGACTGCCGCCTGGGCCAGAACCAGGAGTGTACGGCGGACGAGCAGTGCGGAACCGGCTTCTGCCGGGACGGCCGCTGCGCGGATACCCTCCTCTGCGGCAACGGACAGCTCAACGGCGGGGAGGAGTGCGATGACGGCAACCGCCGGGACATAGACGGCTGCAGCGCGGTCTGCCGGCGGGAGACCGGGAGCTGCGGGGACGGTATCGTGGAAGCGCTGCTGGACGAGCAGTGCGAGCCGAGCCTGCACGACCCCACCCTGCCTTTCCGCTGCGATCCCAAGACGTGCCGCTTTGCCTCCCGCTTCTGCGGGAACGGCAAGGTGAACCCCGGTGAGCAGTGTGACTTGGGCGACCGGAACGCCGACCAGCCGTCCCAAAATCCGTTCCAGGACTGCCGCACGGACTGCTCCCGGCCGCGCTGCGGAGACGGGATCCAAGACAGCCTGGAGACGTGCGATGACGGGAACCGCGTGGAAGGCGACGGCTGCAGCAAGCTCTGCCAGCGCACGCCGGGGGCAGGCGGGAGCGGATCGAGCGTCTTTGATCTGCCCATCACCGTGCCAAGCGGCCCGCTCCAGAACACCGGACCGGGTGTCGTGGCTGCCATGGCGGCTGGGGCTGCCGCAGGATACGCCTGGATGAGACGAAGACGGGGGTGATGAGGGCGAAGAGAGTGACAACGGAGACGAACCCTCGCGACCGTCGTTACCGTTGTCGCCTTTTTGCCTCCTTCCTCATCTCCCTCCTCCCTCTAGCTGGATTCCCCACCCTTCCCCTACCCCCCAGGACTCTGCTGCCCCAGCAGATACTTCTAATGCCATGGACGCTGGTGCGGCGGACAGGTACGTAGGACACGGGTCCGCCGCGCAGGGTTGCATGGTGGCTATGGAGACGAACCAGCCGGACGCGCTGAAGAAGATCACATCTAACGGAACCAGCGTGTCTTTCATCCAGAACGTGCGCTCGCGCTCCTCCGGAAAGATGAAGAGCATGCCGGATCCATCGGGCAGTTCCGCTCGGCCCATGAGCCCACGCTCCCACTCCGCGGGTTCATCCGCCAGCTCTGCCCGAACGGTGACGGACTGCCCCTCCGGCCCGCGGAGCGTGACCGTGACATGGTCATCGTCCGGCTGCGCGGCAGGCGGGGGTGACCAGGCGCACGCGGTGAGGAGCAGGCTCATGCCGATCGCGGCACGCGCGATCCTCATGCGCCGCGCAGGGAGGCTATGGCGGCCGCGCGGTCCTCCGCGCGGAAGACCGCTCCCCCCGCCACCAGCACGTCCGCTCCGGCCGCCCGGCAGAGCGCGGCTGTCTCCGCGTTCACGCCGCCGTCTACCTGAATGAACCGATCGGGCAGCCGGCGACGGAGCTGCCGCACCTTCTCCAGCATCTCCGCCAGGAACTCCTGTCCGCCAAAGCCGGGCTCCACCGTCATCACCAGCACCAGGTCCACCTCCGCCGCCACGTCCTCAATGGCCCGCAGGGGAGTTGCCGGACTGATCGCAATGCCAGCCAGAGCGTCCGCATCCTTGATCCGCCGGATGAGCTCGCGGCGCTCCGCCGTATCCGTCACTGCCTCCGCATGAAACGTGATGCTGGCAGCGCCGGCAGCCAGGAACTCCTCTATCCGGTCGGATGGATTCTCCACCATCAGGTGGATGTCCAGGGGCAGCGCGGTCTTTAGACAGCGGATCACCGGCGCGCCAAAGGTGAGGTTTGGCACAAAGTGACCGTCCATCACGTCCACCTGCAGCCAGTCCGCGTGCTGCTCCACCGTGTCCACCTCCGCCTGCAAGCGCGCCAGGTCGCAAGCCAGGATGGAAGGGGCGACGAGAATCTGACGCGCGCTCATACGTTCATGCTAGCACCGGGTCCGACTATCGAATATCGAATATGGAATATCGATCGATATTCGATATTCAACATTCCACATTCGGTTACTCGAAGAATGGCACTGCCGCCCCCGGCTCAATATTCTCCACCCGCGCGGTGTGCCTTCCGCCGTCAAAGTCCGTAGTGAGGAACGCGTCCAGGATCCGCGCGGCCGTCTCCGCGTCCGTCATGCGGCCTCCCAGCGCCAGCACGTTGCAATCATTATGCGACCGGGCGAGCCGGGCGTCCTCCGTAGTGAGGCAGCGCCCCGCGCGGATGCCCGGCACCTTGTTGGCCGCAATGGCCTCCCCCTGCCCGCTGCCGCCCAGAACCACGCCCGGAATCCGCTCTCTGAGCACGCACCCGCACACCGACCGCACGATGGCCGGGTAGTCCGACGGCGGCTCCGGCGCGTCCGTGCCTAAGTCCTGCACCTCCAGCCCCCGCTCGCGCAAGTGCTCTGCGAGCGCTTCCTTTAAGGCGTACCCGGCATGGTCGGAGCCGATCGCGACGCGAGACACCCGCACGGCTCCACTCTAGCCTGGGTAGGGTGCCTCCTCTAACCCCACGAACTCCGGAAAGAGCTTGACACCTGTCATGTATTATTATTAGTATGCACATATGGAACATCTGACACGCGAACACGACCCGCAGGATGCATCCCCGCCGGAAAAGCAGGCGGCAGAGACCGCAGTGAAGCCGATCAGGGACGTGTACCTGAGCCAGTTGGCCGCCGTCTTGGAAGAGACGAAGCAGCGCAATAGCCATCGCACCGTGCACATCGATTCCCTCGACGGCTTTTTTGAAGCTGAAGACGAGGCCGGAGCAGACCAGTTCTACCGAACTATTTACCGCCTCTTCCAGCCTGAGACGTACGGCCAGCATGCCAGACTGAAGTCCGATAATCCCGAGATCCGACGCATCATGCGGGAGAAATTCGCGCAGTACGCCGCGGAGCTTGAACTCAAGCAGGACCCCGTTGCACAAACCCAGAAAGAGACCCACGAACGGGTAGCGCCGGCCACACCCGCAGACCAGGATGGGAACATTGGTGCATCGGACGCTCCGTGTCTGGAAACGCAGCATACCGTCTCCGAGAATGCAGACCTCCCACGGATCACCTCACGCGTCGTGACGTCCCCCGTCATGGATCATAGTCATGGGTTTGAGGAGTTCGAGGTGAACCCCAATGGCACCCGCGTACGGGTCCCAGTGATCTCCGGCACCAAGCATGTGATCTATGGCGATGAGCGCCCAGCAATCATACCGGTTGCCGCTTCCCGCAGAGGATTCCTCCGCAACGTGCGACAACAGGTGGGCACAGGCTTGGCCGTACTGGGCGGCATCTTTGGCCGCAAGCGGTAGTACGCCTGACCAGGCCAGTTGCCCGGATAGGTCCGTCCGGGTAGGTTCTGCGTGCGTGTGATGTCTTCTGTTTCCTTCGCCACATCCCCATGCCCAGAACCCCTCTCATTGCGGCCAACTGGAAGATGAACCCGCCGCCCACCGGCTGGAGCGAGGCACCCGTCCCGCCGGAGGCTCTGGCCCGCGTGGAGGTACTCTTCTTCCCATCTTTCCTGGACATCCGCGCGTGCGTGGCGGCAGGGCTCCCGTGCGGCGGGCAGTGGGGACGGGTGGAGGAGAAGGGCGCCTTCACCGGGGACGTGAGCCTGAAGATGCTGAAAGACGCCGGCTGCACGGCCGTCCTCTGCGGCCACAGCGAACGGCGCAAGCATCATGCGGAGACGGACGAGCAGGTGGCGGCGCAGGCGGACGCGGCGCTGGATCTGGGCCTGCACCCCGTGGTGTGCGTAGGGGAGACGCAGACGGAGCGGGACCAGGGCCGTCAGCAGGAGGTAGTGAAGGAACAGCTGAAGCGGCTGCCCTTGGGCATCACCATCGCCTATGAGCCGGTGTGGGCCATCGGCACCGGCATCACGGCTACGCCGGAGCAGGCGCAGGAGATGCACGCCTTCATCCGGTCGCTCCTGCCCCCGGACGCACAAGACCAGACGCGCATCCTCTACGGCGGCTCCGTGAACGCCGCCAATGCCAGGACGCTGCTGGATCAGCCGGACGTGGATGGGGCGCTGGTGGGCTCGGCCTCCCTCAACCCGCAGGAGTTCGCCAGCATCATCAAGGCGGCCATTGGATCGGCATAGCGCTTGTGACAGGGCAACAACGTTCCAAGACTCCATCCGAACCTTGTAACGTTGTGACCTCGCGACCTGCCTAGCCGAACGATTGCAGCCATAACCGCTGCGTTCTAGAGTGCACAGGAGTTCCCCCCCCCTTATGCCATTCGGCGTGTACCTGTTTCCGGGAGTCATCCTCCTCTTCCTGATCCTCTCCTTCATCCGCCAAGTGGACCAGTACGAGCGTGGAATCGTCTTCACCATGGGGAAGTACAGCCGCATATGGGATCCGGGGTGGCACATCCTCATCCCCGTGTTCCAGACACTGAAGAAGGTGGACATCCGCGTGAAGGCGGTGGACGTGCCGGACCAGGAAGCCATCACGCGGGATAACATCCCCGTCCGCATCAATGCCGTCATCTACTTCCGCGTGCGGGACGCGGCCAAGGCGGTCATTGAGGTGGAGAACTTCTTCTACGCCGTCTCCCAGCTGGCGCAGACCACCATGCGCAACGCCGTGGGCGAGGTGACGCTCAACGATCTCCTCTCCAAGAAGAAAGAGGTGTCGGAGAGCATCAAGCAGCAGGTGGACCTGGCATCGGACCCCTGGGGCATTGACGTGCAGGCGCTGGAACTTAAGGACATCGTGCTGCCGGAGAGCCTTAAGCGAACCATTGCCAAGGTGGCGGAGGCGGAGCGGGAGAAGCAGGCGGTGATCATCAGCTCGGAAGGCGAGCTGGCCGCATCCGAGAACGTGGCCAAGGCAGCGGAGATGCTGGCCAAGACCCCCGGCGCGCTCCACCTGCGCACGCTCCAGAGCATCAATGACATCTCCTCCGACCAATCCAACACCACCGTCTGGATGGTTCCCGTGGAAGCACTGCGGGCGTTGGAAGGACTGGTGAAGAAGTAGCCGTTACGACAGATATGGCAGGAACGACAGAGAGGCGCATCCTCTCTGCCCTTCCTGCCTTCCCCGCCCTCTTGCAAGCGCCTGCGGGATTTCCGTCATGACCGGCCAGCCATCACGTCATCAGAGTCCCAACCCTTTCCCCCTTTTCCTATGGAAGAGCACACCACCATGGGCGGGCCTGAGAGCCGCAGCTATGATCCGGATAATGAGCTGGAGCAAGCGACCGGCATGGATGTGGACATGAGCAACGCCGTGGAAGACGCCACGGACACGGACGTGGACGTGAAGACGCCGGAGTAGCCATCCGCTTTAACGTCCGACCCTCGTAACCGCCCTATCCCCTCACCCACTGCCCGCCGCCCAGGTTCCGGGCGCCGCCCTGGAGCTCCAGGACCGTGAGGAGCGCGTTGAGCGCGCCGGTCTCCATGCCGGACCTGGCCACCAGGTCATCCAGCGGCTGCGGCATGGCGGTGAGGAGCGCGTGGATCCTGGCCTGCTCCGGGTCCTGCGGGATGAATGCCGGACCGGCCGGGGCCTCCGCCGCGCCGGCGAATCCCAGCGACGCGAGCACCTCCCCCGCGGACGTGATGAGCTGTGCCTGTCCCGAGCGGATGAGGCGGTGGCAGCCGGCGTAATGGGGATCAAAGACCGCGCCGGGCACCGCGAACACCTCCCGGCCGTACCCGGTGGCGATCTCCGCGGTGATGAGGCTGCCGCTCTTCTGCGGCGCCTCCAGGACCACAGTCCCCAAGGTCAGCCCGGCCACGATGCGGTTCCGGGCCGGGAACGTATAGGTATCGGGGCGTTGATCCAACGGGAACTCACTCACCAGCGCGCCGCCTGCAGCCACGATGCGCTCCGCGAGCGCTGCATGGCTGCGCGGGTAGATAGATCCCAGCCCATGGCCCAAGACCGCCACCGTCCGGCCGCCGGCTTTCAGCGTCTCCTCCGCCACTAGCGCGTCCACGCCCAAGGCCAGGCCGGAAACCGTCACCGCACCCGCGGCCGCCATGTCCGGCACCAGCCTCTCCGTCACGCGCTTGCCGTAGGCGGAGACCGCGCGGGTGCCCACGAGCGCGATGCTCGGTTCCTGGAGCACGGCGGGATCGCCGCGCACGGAGAGGAACACCGGCGGGTCCGCCACCTGGGCCAGCCTTGGCGGGTACGCCGCCTCCCCCAGTGCGATCACCGTGATCCCCCGCGCGCGGAGGGTCGCTTCCAGCGCGGAGAGATCCAGCGCGCTGCGCCGATCGAGCGCCGAGCGCACCGTCTCCGGCCGGCAACGGAGTGCTGTCAGCATGGACTCGTCCATCGCTGCCAGCGCCGACGGAAGATCCGGATACACCTGCAGCAGGGCTTCCCGCCGGCGCGCGTTCAGGATGCCCAGGTGCCACCACGCAAGAGAGGCAGAATCCGTCATCCCCGGCAGCGTAACCGGCGCCGCGGCATCCGTTTGCACAAACACCGGCAGGAAACGGGCTCTTGGCTGCCGCACGCCACATCCGGCGTTCCGCGCCGCCGCGGAACGCTGAGTACAATTTGTCTTCCCCCGCGCGGAGATGGTGGTCTATACTCCGCTCCCGTCCTCCGGTCCTCCTCATCTGAGCCCGATCGCTATCGTTATTCCTTTGAGATCTTTCGCCGCCTTAGCTCAGTGGTAGAGCAACGGTATCGTAAACCGTGGGTCCGGGGTTCAAATCCCCGAGGCGGCTCCA
>CAZWIA010000030.1:0-13421 GCA_964633955.1 uncultured Candidatus Peribacteria bacterium
GGTTAGCCGATGCTTTCTCCTGAGGTACCGTCAAAAATTTCGTCCCTCAGAACAGGTGTTTACGACCAAAAAGGCCTTCATCCACCACGCGGTGTCGCTCCGTCAGGCTTTCGCCCATTGCGGAAGATTCCTCACTGCTGCCTCCCGTAGGAGTATGGACCGTGTCTCAGTTCCATTCTGGCTGGTCGTCCTCTCAGACCAGCTACCCGTCATAGCCTTGGTGAGCCGTTACCTCACCAACAAGCTGATAGGCCGCAGGCCCCTCCCGGACCGAAAAATCTTTCCTCTCGCGAGGGCATCCGGTATTAGCCCGCCTTTCGGCGGGTTATCCCTGAGTCCGGGGCAGGTACCAACGTGTTACGCAGCCGTTCGCCGCTCTCCCTCGCTTTTAGCTTCGGGTAGCCGGATGGTCATCATCCTCGTCCGTAAGAAGTGGTCAGTGGTGAGTGGCTAGTGATGAGTACGAAACTGATCACTGACCACTACCCACTCATCACTTGTACCGGACTGGAATGCTGACACCGGCTTTTCCTGAAACCAAAAGTGAGGGAGCGCTCGACTTGCATGTGTTAGGCGCACCGCCAGCGTTCACTCTGAGCTAGGATCAAACTCTTCGAAAATGCTTTGATACGTCCGCCTAGGGCGGACGACTCAGCATGACAAGTTTGATGTCCAGGATCAAAGATCGCTAGACGTTGATGATCACATTATTTGCGATCGGGTGATCAACGATCGTGAATTCCAAAGGAATTGATGGGTTGTCAGCCTCCGCCCTTACGGGCTTTGGCCGACGGCTTCTCTACTACACGATGCTGTGAAAGGCCGAAGTACCGAATCAAAACCCGCCTCCGCCCTGCGCTACGTACGCACTGCAGAAGTCAGGCCGAGCAATGGTACTAGAGAAATTGAGGGGGTCAAGGAGGATTGGCCGGAAAATTCCCGGAGCGCGTCTCCCGGTCGTGCCGGTGGTGTACCATGGCATCCGCCCTGCTCTCCCGCTGCCTGACCATCGCGGGCTTCCTCGTTGTCTGCCTGACTGCGCCGTTGGGTGCTCTGGCGTACATCGATCCCTGCCAGGCGATTGGCGTGGGATGCTCATCTTCCTCCGTTCGCCATTTCTCCTCCGCTTCCAACGTGCCGGCGGGGGCGGTGCAGCCGGTGATCCCTCCGTCCTGGGATGCCGCCGCGGCACCCACGTACCCCGTGACGATCACGGCGGTGTCATCCGCGGCACCCAAGAGCGCGGCACCCGGCGTCCCCGGCGCCACGCTGGATGAGCCGCTGCACGCGGGGGCGGACCTGGCACCCACGGGACCGGCGAGCGGCCTTGCATTGATCGCCATTGCCGCCGCGGGCGGCGTGCTCTTCTTCGTCTCCTTCCTCTCCAAACGCCATGCGTAGAAGCCGCAAGCTCGTCCTCCTGGGTATCGTGATTGCCGTTATCATTCCGGTCGCCTCCGAGCTGGTGCAGGCGTACCGCACCAGCGTGGTCATCCCGGCCCTGAGTGGCGGCAGCGTATCCGCGCGGACCGGACGGGCGCCGGGGATCTTAGCCACCATGATCCGGCCCATCTACAACCTGCCGGGCACGTTCCTCACCTATTACTTCCCGCATGAGTCCCCGTTGATCGGCGCCGCCCAGCCGGAGGATGCCGTCATCTTCACGTGCCCGGCGGGCACGTCCATCCCGGTCTCCCAGGCCCTCTCCCGCTTTGGGGACGGCCGGAACCAGTGGGTGTGGGGGCCGTACCAGGGGGATGAGGCCGACCGGATCGCGCGTGGGGATCCGCCCGAGAACGTCTTCCCGCTCACGCGCTTCATGGGCCGGGCGTCGGGCTTCCCCTTTGTGGACGCCGCCCGGTCACTCACCGTGGCGGCTGATGACGCGGACGGCGGACTCTTCTTTGCCACGGCGGACCCGCCGCCAGGCAGCCGCTACGCCGTGCGCTGCCGCGTGCCGGCTGCTGCCGTCTGCGGGGACAGCTTCATAGACGGCCCGGAGCAGTGCGATGACGGCCCGGGGAATTCCAACAGCGCTCCCGGCGCGTGCCGGTCCAATTGCCTGCGCGCCCGCTGCGGGGACGGCGCGCAGGATCCGGCCGAGGAGTGCGACGATGGCAACCAGGTGAACGCGGACGGTTGCACCAATACGTGCCAGACCCAGCTGCCGAGCCCCTGTGGCAATGGCGTGGTGAACCCCGGAGAAGCCTGTGATGACGGCAATACCGCTGCCGGCGACGGTTGCAGTGCCGCCTGTCAGGCGGAGGCGGGCTACTCCTGTTCCGGTACGCCCAGCACGTGCGAGCTCACAGCCAGTAACCCCGTCTGCGGCAACGGCCGGCAGGAGGGGACGGAACAGTGCGATGACGGCAACGCGTCCAACACGGACAGCTGTTTGACGGATTGCACGGCCAACGTCTGCGGCGACGGGATCGTGAACGTGGGAACAGAAGCCTGCGATGACGGCCGGACCTGTCTTGGCACGGACGGCAGCGGCAGTCCCACCGGGGACGGCCGGTGGTGTACTACGGATGCGGATTGTGCCTCCCAGCCCGGCACGGCTTGCGCGGTGCACAGCGGCGACGGCTGCAGTGTGAGCTGCGCGATCGAACCTCTGTCCGCCTGCCAGCTGCGGCCGGACCGCTCGGCGTCCCCGGAGCGGAGCCAGTGTACGTTCGTTGTGCCGGGCATCACATCCAGCGCGCCGGGCTTCACGTCCAGTCCGCCGCCACCCCCGCCACCCGGCGGGCCCGGCGCCGGGCCGCCCTCATCCCCGCCCGGGGGCGGACCACCCGGCGGCGCCGCTACGTCCATGGGTGGCCCGCCACCCAGCGGACCCGGGAGCACTCAGCCGTGAGCGTCACTCTTGCCAGGCCAGGAGTGCCAGGCCCGCGATCCCCATGAGTGCCGCAATGGTCCAGCCGAGTGCATTAGAGAGCCGTCCGTTGCTGTAGCCGTTCATCACGGTATGGTCGCCGCAGGCGCGCACGATGGCCAAAAGCACCACCGGGGCGCACAGGCCGTTCAAGACCGCGGTGTAGTAGAGCATCCTGAACGGCGGGATCCCGGCTAGGTTCACGAGCGCCCCCACGCCCGTGGCGATCATGATGACGGCGTAGAAACCCTTGGCCTGCTGGTACTGCTTGGAGAGGCCCTCCGGCAGGCTGAGCGTCTCCGCCACCGCGTAGGAGGCGGACCCGGCCAGGATGGGGATAGACAGGAGCCCCGTGCCGATGATGCCGAGTGAGAAGACGAGCGTGGCCGACGCGCCCAGGGCCGGGCGCAGCGCTTCCACGGCCTTTGCGGCCGTGTCTACATCCGTGATGCCGCTCTGGTGGAGCGTGGAGGCGGCGGTGACCATGATGAGGAACGCCACCACGTTGCTGACCGCCATGCCGGCCACCGTATCCAGCCGCATGGCGCGGAGGTGAGCGGCCTTCACCTTGGGAATGCCGCGGCCAATCGCGCGGAGCAGCTTATGCGCCACTGCCTCTTCCACTTCCTCGCTTGCCTGCCAGAAGAAGAGGTAGGGGGAGATGGTAGTGCCAAAGACGGCCACGATGTTCAGGAGGAAGTCCCGGCT
Source organism: uncultured Candidatus Peribacteria bacterium (assembly GCA_964633955.1). Lineage (GTDB taxonomy): Bacteria > Patescibacteriota > Gracilibacteria > Peribacterales > Peribacteraceae > JAQBQQ01. The sequence continues at coordinate 3,584 of CAZWIA010000030.1, forward strand.
GAGCTCCAGGTGCGGCACCAGGGTGTGGTACGCGATGGCGGTCCAGTCCTGATCCACCACCAGGACGGAGAGCGCGTACGCGACCAGTGAGAGCGTGAGCCACTTGAGGAACTTGGCGTACGTGACGTACGGCACCAGCACCTCCAGCACCACGGTGACGAGCGTGATGTTTAGGAGCCAGAAGCCGGACCGGTAACCGGTCAGGAGCTCCGCGACCGATGCCATGGCGCCTAGGTTGGCGCCGATGTTCACGGTATTGGCCATCAGGAGGAGCGTCACGATGACGGAGAGGGCTCCGCGGGAGGATCGCTCCTTGAGCACGGCGGCGATGCCGCGGCCGGTCACCAGCCCCAGCCGGCCGCACATCTCCTGCACGGCCACCATGAACGGAAAGCTGAGGAGCATGGTCCACAGCTGCAGGTAGCCGAACTGCGCGCCCGTCTGCAGGTAGGTCAGGATCCCGGACGGATCATCATCCGCGGCCCCTGTGATCATACCGGGGCCGATGGAGCGGCTGAAGCGGGCGAGGGGGTTTTGCATGTGGGGCTTCGGGATAGTATAGCGGATTTGGGTGTTTTTGGCTACGCAGAGGGCAGAGAGGGCAGGAAGGTTCCTCAGCCGCATAGTCGACGACCGATCGAGAGCTCAATGTCGGATGAAGGGCAAAGAGGGCAAGAAGGGCAGAAACGTGCCCTCTCTGCCTTCTGTGCCATTCCTGCCCTTTCGATTTTCAAACCGTTGACTTGACGTTCCGCCCGGTCTCCCTGTAATTTCGCCTCCCATTGATTCCTCAGCCCCTCCGTGGAGCTGGGTTTACCCACGAATCATGCCCAGTCTGATCCCCACATCAGAGGACACGCGCGTCTATGAGTGTGCCATCCTGTACCCCTATCCGCTCTCCCAGAAGGAAGAAGCCGAGCTCTTGAAGGAAGTGGAGGAGATCTTTGCGGAGGCGGACGCCAAGCTCATCGCCAAGGACGTGTGGGGCCGCCGGGGGCTGGCCTACTCCATTGGCGGGTCTGCGGAGGGCAGCTACGTCATCACCTACTGGGAGATGGACCCCGGGAAGCTCCAGGAGGTGGACCACGCTCTGCAGATCAACCGCCGGGTGCTTAGGCACCTCATCATCAAGCCGCCCAAGGGCTACCAGGTGGTGAAGTTCAGTGACACGTACCAGGAGTGGCAGAAGACCCGTGAATCCGTGGAGGAGGTGCGCGCCCGCGAGCGGGAGGAGAAACTGCAGGCCCAGGTGGCGGAGAAGGCCAAGCGCCAGGCCGCCAAGGCGACCGGTCGCCGCAAGGCGGAGGACAAACCCAAGGAGGCGGTCACGGAGGAGCAGATCAGCCAGCAATTAGAGAAGCTCATCTCTGACGATTCCCTCGACATCTGATCCTATGGCACAGACCCAGCAGCGCCGGCCAGACCCCCGCACCAAGAAGTGTCCCTTCTGCGCCAAGTCCACGCCGTACATCGACTACAAGGACTACCCCGCCATCAAGCCGTACACGGACTACTTTGGCAACACGCGCGCCCGCTACTACACCGGCGTGTGCCTCAAGCACCAGAAGATGCTGAGGACCGCCATTGAACGGGCCAGGTTCATGGGGATGCTGGCGTATAGGAAGTAGGTTTTTGGTTTATGGTTTTTAGTTGTGGCCACTTTCACGTCTTTCGAGGAAATCGAGGCTTGGAAGGAGAGCCGAACGCTGGTTCGGACTATTCGACAGATCTGCAAGCGCGAAATAGTGAAGAAGGACTTTCCGTTCGTCGACCAGATCACTCGTTCAGCTCGCTCGGTATCCGCGAATATCGCCGAGGGATTCGAATGCCTTACGATTCCTGAATTCATCACTTTTCTCGGTTACGCGAAGCGTTCCGCGGGCGAAGTGCGATCTCATCTTTACGATGCATTGGATGAGGCATATGTCACCGAGCAGGAATTTGATGATTTGGCCATGCTTACCAGGAAAATCTGTCGCATGATTGCCGGCCTAGTTCATTATTTGCAATCAGCGGATAAAGGCCAAACGCGTACGCTCAAGCATCCTGTTCCGAACCAAAAACCAAAAACTAATAACTAAAAACTTTTGCGCACTTCCCTATACTTCCTCCATGTCCGGTCACTCTAAATGGGCCAACATCCGCGTCCGGAAGGGCGCGCAGGACGCCAAGCGCGGGAAGATCTACACGCGCCATGCCAGGTTGATTGAGATCGCGGCGCGGATGGGCGGCGGGGATCCAGCCGGGAACCCGGGTCTGCGCACGGCGATCGAGAACGCCAAGGCCGACAGCGTGCCCAACGCCAACATCGACCGGGCGATCAAGAAGGGCACCGGTGAACTGAAAGGCGACAGGATGGAGGAGATACTCTATGAGGCGTACGGACCGGGCGGAACGGCGTATCTCATCGAATGCCTGTCTGATAACCGCAACCGGACCGCGGCCAGCGTCCGGTCCATCGTGGGGAAGGCGGGTGGCCGGATGGCGGACAGCGGAGCGGTTTCCTACCTCTTTGCCAGAAAGGGGCGGGTGGTGGGACAGTGGTCAGTGGTCAATGGTCAGTGGTCAGATGCTATGGAGCTTGAGCTGATCGATGCGGGCGCGGAGGACATCCGCGCAGCGGACGAATCCGTGGAGATCATCACCGGTGTTTCGGACTGGTCCAAAGTGCGTGATTTACTGAAGGCGAAAGGCATCGATGTCTCCGAATCCGGACTCGCCTACGTGCCGCAGCAGCGCGTGCCGGTGGACGACGATACGGCGCAGAAGGTGCTGAATTTCCTGGAGAAACTGGAGGAGGACGATGACGTGAGCCAAGTGCATACCAACACGGAGTTCTAGGAATCCGCGGAATTGCCATGGTCCAGACCGTATTCGTGACGGGAAATCCAGATTCTTCTGTAACACGCGTTTTGGGCTAGTGGACAAATTTCTGGGCTGAAATGAGCACCTTTCCTTTTGTGTAAGCCAAGGTATCCTCCGATCTTTCCAAAACCATCATGAAAAATATGTCCTCATTGTACTTCGCGCTCCATAAAGCGAGATGGAACCTACAACCATCGCCAGCTCTGGCGGTGCAAGGCTTGCCGGAAGCAGTTCAGCCAGAAGCCTCCATCGAAACAGAAGGACATCTGGCATGCCTTCACCCACGGAAAGCAGACCCACGCCCAGATCGCTGAGAAGTACGGCCGCAGCACCAAGTTGGTACAGCGGCAGTTGAGAGGGATTGTCGTGGGGAGAGCGGAGTTGGCACCTGACGAGGTAATCATCGTCATGGACACGACGTACTTCCGCCGCCTCTTCGGCGTCATGGTCTGGCGGTGTGCCCACCGTAAGCGCAATCTCTTGTGGCAGTTCGTTCCGTACGAGACCATCGATGCGTACAAGCGCGGCGTCGAGCGATTGACTGATCGGGGATGGACGGTGAGAGCGGTCGTCTGTGACGGCAGACGTGGCTTGCTGCAGGGCTTCTCCATGCCCGTGCAGATGTGCCACTTCCACCAGGCTGCCATCGTCACGCGGTACGTCACACGGCAGCCGAAGCTGGATGCCGGGAAAGATTTGCAGGCGCTGATTCGGCATCTCCCACAGGCGGATGAACTGCAGTTCATGCTCTGGCTGGAGCTGTGGTACGACAAGTGGGGGATGTTCATCAGAGAGCGGACGATCGATGAGAAGACCAGGAGCTGGCACTACACGCATAGCAGAGTGCGGAGTGCCTACTACAGCGTGAAAAGGAACCTGCCGTTTCTCTTCACGTACCTCCGGCACCCTGAGCTGCAGATTCCGAATACCACCAATTCCCTGGAAGGCCTCTTTACGCACATTAAGAAGAACATGCGGTTACATGGAGGGCTGAGAATGCACCAGAAGCAGCCGATGATCGAGGAGTTCCTACAGGCGAGTTGAGCCGTGTTTCAGCCCAGAAAATTGTCCAGTTCGCCGAAGATCGAATTACTCCTCCACTGTGATCTCGATCGTCTCCTCCGCCGTGTTGCCGCTGAAGTCGGTCGCGACAGCGCGGAGGCGGTGAGGACCGGGATCAAGGCCGCTCAGCGCGTACGTGGCCTCAAAGGGCGGCGCCAGCGGGCGGGCCACCAGTGTTGCATCCAGGTAGAGCTCCACGTACTTGATGCCGGAGTCATCCGTGGCGCGGGCTTGCATCCTGAGGCTGCCGCTCCGGCGGAAGCCGGTGCCGTCTGCGGGTGTCAGGAACGTCACCTGCGGGGAAGCGTCATCTTCCTCAAACGTGATGTTCAGTTCTTCAGACGCCTGATTGTAGTACCGGTCCGTGACGGTGACTTTCAGGGTGTGGCGGCCGGACTCACTGATGGAGCGCGGTATGCGGAGGGGTTCCGCCCACGGCGCGCGGGTGACGATGAGCAGTTCCCGGCCATCCAGCGCGTAGGTGACGGAGAGCACACCGGTGCCGGAGGAGACATCCACTTCCGGCGTGAAGGCGGGATAGGTGGCGGTGCCGCCGTCCACCGGGAAGCGGACGGTGAGGCGCGGCTGGGTGAGGCGGCCAGGTGTCTTGGAAATGTCGCACTGCTCCGTGGGGGCAATGGGCAGGAGGCCGCCGGTACCGCTCTTGAGACCCTTGGCCCATGCCTGGACCCCCGCTTCCCAATCCGCCCGGAGCTGAGCGGAGAGGCCGGTGAAATTGCCGGACGCCGGCTTGAGGAAGCTCCTCGTCTCCCGTGCTTCCGCCGGGCAACTGTCTGAGGCCAAAAGGCCCGTCACGCGGTCCACTTCCAGCTGGACGCAGGCGGGGTCCTGGAGGGTGGGGGCATGCTCCTTCAGGAAGACATCCGACCGGCGCATCTCCACCGGCGTGCAGTCTGTGGGGAGTTCCCCGGAGAGTAGTGAGACCTGCGGCTGCACAATACCACTTGGGACGGGGAAGCCATCCCGCGTGGGCGTGACGGCCTTCTCCCGGTACGCGCGGGTGAGGAACTCCCGCCAGATGGGTGCGGCAACAGAGAGGCTCTCCGCGCGGTCCGGCAGACTGCTGCTGTCCGCGTTGCCTACCCACACGCCTACCACCAAGTCCGGTGTGTAGCCCATGGTCCAGAGATCCAGCGGCTTCCGCTTGATGCAGTTCACGCCGCGGGCATCCGTCTCCTCGCACTTATTGGATGTGCCCGTCTTGGCGGCTTCCACCGTCCCCGGCACGTCCAGCGCCGCCTGCCAGAAGCCGCCGGGCCGGGCGGCGGTATCGCTCAGGATGCTCGTGATCTGGTAGGCGATGCGCGGATCCAGCTCTTCCTCGCCGGCCTTTTCCAGATCCGCCTTGAAGCGCAGCGCCTTGTTCCGATCGGTAATCTGCAGGATGCTCACCGGCGGCTTGTGGATGCCGCCATCCGCTAGCGTGGCGTAGGCTTCCGCCATCTCCAAGAGCGGCGTCTCCCCGGCACCAATGGCCAGCGTGTATCCGTAGTCCTTCACACGGCCGGATTGCACCTGCGTCCGCGGCGTGCGGGCGCCCAGCTTCTCCACAAAGCGCAGGACCCGGTCCTCTCCGCCCGCCAGGTAGAACGCCTTGATGGCCGGGATGTTACGGGAGCCGCCCAGTGCCCGCCGGGCGTTCGTCAGTCCCCAGAAGCCGCCGTCAAAGTTCTGGGGGGAGTTGCCGCCGAACTTGGTGGGCACGTCGTACAGGATGGTGGCCGGTCCGTAGCCGCCGTTCTCAAAGGCCGCCGCGTACACGAGCGGCTTGAAGGTGCTGCCTGGCTGGCGGGGCACGCGCGCCATGTCGATCTTCCCGCCGTGCTCCGTGTCCCGGTAGTCCGTATTGCCCACGTACGCCAGGATCTCCCGCGTACGGGGGTTGAGCGCCACCAGCGCGATGTTGTGCGCGCCGTAGCGCTCTAGAGTTTCTGGCGCGCGCTTCTTCACCACCTCCTCCGCAATCTTCTGCAGCGGCCAGCTGAGCGTGGTCCGGATGGTGAGGCCGCCGTCCTCCAGCAGCCGTTCGTCTCCGGCGGTCTGGAACTGCTTCTCCAGCCGGCTCTTCACCCACAGGGTGAAATGCGGGGCCTGGATGCTCTCCCGCGCCGGCTGAAACGCCAGCGCGCTCAGTTTCCCCAGCGCCTCCAGGCGCTGGTCATCCGTGATGAATCCCTGGTCCTCCATGTTCTGGAGCACCTGGTCGGATCTTCCGCCCACGTAGATGGCATTGGCGCCGGAGCCAAAGGTGTTGCCAAGCAAGCCCAATTTGATGTCCGCGTCCCGGAGATCCTCCCGCGTCTCCACGCGGCCGGACGTGAGCCGCGCCCGTCCGGATTCCGTGAGGGATGTGCGCACGTTGGGACCATAGGGGTTCAGGTAACTGGGGCGCTGGGGCAGTGAGGCCAGTACCGCCGCCTCCGCCAGGCTGATCTGCTCCACGGACTTGCCAAAGTACTGCCGGCTGGCTTGCTCCACGCCGTACACCGTGGGCCCGAACGGCACCCAGTTGAGGTACAGGCCCAGCACCTCGTCCTTGTCATAGACGCGCTCGATCTCACACGCCAGCATCATCTCCCGCAGCTTGCGCGTGAGCGTGCGTTCGCTGGTGATGACGGAGTTGCGGGCCAGCTGCTGCGTGATGGTGGATCCGCCCGACCGCTGGAGGAACGGTAGGAACTGCGAGAGCACCGCGCGGACAACGCCCTTGGTATCAATGCAGCCATGCTGGTAGAAGCGCTCATCCTCAATGGCCACGATGGCCTGGCGCATGATCTCCGGGATCTTCTCCGTCTCAATGACCGTGCGGTCGGTATCACCCGGACGGTAGAGCTCAATGCCGTCCCGGTCCGTGATCACCGTGCTCTGGGTGGCAATGAGCGCCTGCGGATCCTGGATATTGGGCAGGCCAAGCCACAGGATGAAGAGGTAGAGGAACATGGCACTGGCGCCCATGCCCGCCGCGCGGAGGAGGAAGCGCTTCCAGCCCAGTTCGTTCTTCTTGCGCACCACCCACCGGCTGCCGCCGCGCACCGCCGTCACGCCCTTCTTGAGCGCGCTCTTGCCGGCGCCCTTCCTCAGGCGCACCGGCGGCCGTACCCACCCCGGCTGGAATTCCTTGCGGGGCCGGCTAGCCATGGACCGACGCTGAAACCCGTTGCCTGGCATGGGGAACTCAGTCTACAAGCCGGGAGCGCAAAAGCCCAGCGGTTTGACCCTGCTTCCGCCGCTCGCGCGTGCGGTGAACATGCCGGTGGCGCGCGGGGAAATTGACACGCTCGCCGGTCGCGATACGATCCGGGCAGCCTCCTCATTGGTAAGGAGGATCGCGCCTCCCTTGGGCAGGAGATCATTCATGAAGAAGAATTCGAACCATACCGTTTGGTCTCGAGCCCGAGAAAGGAGGTGATCGTTATCAGGCCAATGGATTGGCCGAACAGGTGGAACGCTTCCCTGAGCGTTCCACCTTCTTTGGATCTTGGCGCATCCATGGTCAGGCGCATGCACTTCCGGTATAAGGAGACCCATGACCCGCCGGGATCGTCTCCGTGCGATCACGATCATCCTTGGGACCGTCACGGCCGTGCCTGCATTGGCGCAGGGGCGGTGGCTCCCGGTGACCACGGGGATCAACATTACGTTCTTAGAGGCGCTCCAGAACCTGATCTCCTTCCTGGCGGTGTCCATTGGCGCGGTGTCCGTGGCGGCCTTCACGTACGGCGCGTTCCGGTTGGTCCTCTCCCGCGGGCAGAACGTGGACCGGGCCAAGACCATCATGCTCAATGCCCTCCTGGGGCTCTCGGTGGTGCTTGGATCCTACGGCATCCTGCGGACACTCCTATGGATCCTCTTGTAGGAGCGCGTGCGCGACCGGGGGGTGTAGGAGAAATCCCCGGCTTCCTCTGGCCAAGGAGCGGCGCTCCGCTCTACACTCGGTTGTCCCATGGCCGCAGATCCCATCCCGCAGGACACGCTGGAACGACTGGAGCACGCGGAGCACCTCAAGTTTGAGGGGCGGCACGCGGAAGCGATCGAAATTCTGGAATCCCTCCTCTTGGAGGACCCGGAGTGCTCGGCGGTGCTGGAGGAGATTGCGGATAACGAGCTCAGCCTGAACCATGAAGACCGCGCTGAGCGCGCGGCGCTCCAGGCCGTGCGGCTGGATGACGCCAGCTACACCGGGTTCTATATTCTAGGGTTCCTGCGATCCAAGCGCGAACAGTGGGAGGAGGCGGCGGCGCAGCTTAGGCGAGCCAACGCGCTCAGGCCCAACAACCCGGAGATCCTGCGGTGCCTGGGGTGGGCGCTCTTCTGCGGCGGGCAGCGGTCCCAAGGAGTGGTAACGCTGGAGCGGTCTTTGAACCTGGATCCCGTAAGCGCCCTCACGCTGTGCGATCTGGGTGTCGCCTACCTGCAGCTCCATGCGTTCGCCAAATCTGCGTCCCTCTTCCGCCGCGTGCTGGAGATTGAGCCGGAGAACCCCCGCGCCCGCGAGTGCCTGAAGATGCTGGAGCGATTGAGCACCAGGAGCAGGGCGGAGATCTCGTAAAGAAGAATCATGAATCAGGAATTATGAATCATGGTCATACGGCATTCATAATTTACAATTCTTAATTCCTGATCGTCTAGCCATCTCTGCTTCCTGCCATCGTATACTTCATCCATGGCTCAGAGTTCGCCAACGGCTCTCATCCTGGAGCGCGGCATCCGGCGCGGCGTGCTCACGCTGGCGCGCGAACGGAGTTTCCTCACCACGGTCGCGGCCCTCACGGGCATCTTGCTGATCGCGCAGCTGCTCGTGGTGGTGGTGATTGGGATGGGGGGCCTAGACCGGCTCATCCGCGAGCGGGCGGATCTGCGGCTGGAGATCCTGGATGCGTCCTCAGACCAGCGCAACCGCGAGTTCTACGCCGCGGTGCAGGGGCATCCTTCCGTGGAAGCGGCGCGGTACGTGACGCGGGAAGAGGCGTATGAGGCGGAGCGCCGGCGCGATCCGGAGCTCATCGGCCGGCTGGAGCAGTTCAACCTGGAGAATCCTTTCCCGGATACCATTGCCGTCACCCTGCGCACGCTGGACGGCTACGGGGCGTTCCGGGAGTTCCTGGAATCCGCGGAGTGGCAGGATGTGGTGAACCCCTCCTTCCTGTCCGATTCCACGGATCAGGAGCGGCGCATTCACGAGCTTCTGGGGGTCACCCGGGCCGGGCGCGTGGCGGCGCTGCTCTTCCTGTTCCTCACTACCGTAGTGCTCCTCTTCATCCTCATGGAGGTGGTGCGGCGGCGGGCGCTCATGCGGAGCGAGGAAGTCTTCATCGAGCGGCTCTTTGGGGCCGGCAACCTCTCGGTCGTGGTCCCGTTCGCGACCGAATCCGTGGTACTCCTTGGCTGCTCCTTAGTTCTCAGCCTCCTCTGCCTGCTGCTCATCCTCTGGTTCCTGCCTGTCTTTCTCCCAGCGCTCCGGCCGGACGGGGCCTTTGGCGCGCTGCGCCTGGCCGCGGAGCCCGTTCTGCGCCGCATGCTGCCTGTCACTGTGGCTATCCAGCTGCTGCTCGCTCCCGTCCTGGGCGTCCTGGGCGCGGCGTTTGGCATCTGGCCGCAGCTGACCAGCCGGAAGCTTGTTGCTGTTTGATGCTGTGATGCGCCTGCGAGGAATATCGAATGTCGAATGTGGAATATCGATAGGACTGTTATCCTTCAGTCCAGTCGATATTCGATATTCCCTATTCCACATTCGGATCTTGTCCCGTTCCCACTCCCTTGAGGCCGTGGTCCTCCGCACCTATGACGTGGGGGAGGCCGACCGGTACGCCATTCTCCTCACCCGCGAGCGGGGGCGGATCTCCGTGAGCGTGAAGGGGGCGCGGAAGATCGGGAGCCGGCTGGGGGCCGC
>CAZWIA010000031.1:0-1209 GCA_964633955.1 uncultured Candidatus Peribacteria bacterium
GACCAGGAATCCACCTCAATCTTGGGGAAGATCTTCCGGATGCGCAGCTGCACGGTGCGGGTGCTCTGTCCGCTCACGCCACGGATGCAGAGATCCCGCTGGTCGTTGCCCTCACCGGTCACCAGGTACACCCGGCACTCGCCCTCCGGGTAGATGTAGGTGTTCCCTCCAGCGTAGAGCATGTTCCGCTGCAGGGAATCCAGCGCCCGCTCCACGCAGGTATTGGCCATCTCCAGGGCCTGGTTGGTGCGCACGTGCACTTGGCCGTTCTGCTCAGATGCCCAGCCCAGCAGGAGGAGCGTGACGGTAGTGAGCGCCGCAATGGACCCTATGACGATGGTGGTCACCAGGAACACGTAGCCGGCGCGGGCGGATGGCGGGATCACAGGCAGGGATCGCTCCCTTCTCCAGGGGCGATGATGCGGAGGTACTGGTTGGAGGATAGCAGGATGACGCGGTCTAAGAAGGGATCATAGGCCAGGTCCCGCGTCACGGGGCCGGAGGTGAGGGGGTTGCTGTCTATGTCGAACGTAGCGCGGACGCTCATAGGCGTGGGCTTGAGGCTGATCACCCGCAGCTCCTGGTTCTCCCGTTCCGTTCCCGCAAAGGCGTAGCAGCCGTAAGGATCCCGGTGGACGGCGGTGACACCAGCGCCCATCTCCAAGCCCTCCGTGCTCTGCGGGGGCACCATGGTACGGCGGTCGCGCAGAATCAGGCGCAGCAGGTCATCCTCATCCGGCAGGGACTGCCGGCCCAGAAGCACCGTGTCTGGAACGTAGGAGACGGCCCGGCCGTCCTGGATGTCCGGCAGGTCTATTCCGGTATCCGGCACAAAGCGCGGCTGGGCCGGATCGCCCAGATCCAGCGCGGCGTACTCCATCACGTCCCGGTCGGTTGCCAGCGCGGCACCCGTGCCAAAGCCGGAAACATCCAGCACGGAACCATCTAAGTTGAGCGTCCCCTTGAGCACGGGCGCGGCCTGGCTGATATCCAAGACCCAGATCTCCGGCACGGCCACGCCGCAGATGCCGGAAGCCGGACACGCCGCAAAACCGTTGCAGCACAGCTCGCCCGCGTTGCAGGCCAGCCCATCCCCCACGCACGGATCACCGGGCTGGCACTGGCCAATAGCCGGATTCACGCAGGTGGCGGAACAGCAGGTGACAGGGCCGCAAGGCGTGGGGGAGGCGCAGGAGCTCACGGAGGAGG
>CAZWIA010000031.1:1309-2489 GCA_964633955.1 uncultured Candidatus Peribacteria bacterium
CCGGATCATCGCAGTCATAGCATGTGGCAGGACAGCCGGGGCAGCCGCCAACGCACTCGTTGTAGGTATCACACGCATCCACGCAGGTGAAGGCGGCCCCCGCTTTAGGAACGAGGAGCGACCGCAAAAACCCCTCCGGCGCCGGCGTCCAGGCGACTATGGGGGCTGGGGCCGGCTGGCCAGCCAGCAGGGCATCATGCGCGCCGCCAAGCACCATGAGCGGCGTGCCATTGGCAGCGTAGGCGAACGTGATGGCATTCACGTGTGCGGAGAGGCCGTTGAAGCTGAAGACCGTCTGGCAGCCGAACGTGGGCAGCAGGGGCGCCTGCGCCTCCACCGTGCCGGTGCATCGCAGGAGGGTAGTCTGGGCGGCGGGATCATTGGATGCGTGCGCGGCCACGTAGATGGATCCGTCTGGAGCCGTGGCAATGGCCCCGGCCACAAGGTTACTGGGGAGAGCAAAGTCACTACGGACGCGCCGAGCGTTGTCCTCATCCACGCGGAAGAGGAAGAGGCCGGGGGAAATGAGACTGGTCACGTACGCGTACCGCCCGTCCGTCACCAGCTGCTGGAAGTTGGGGCTGGATGCGGCCAGGGCGGAAGGAACAATCCCCGTCCGGGCCGCAACGTCCCCGTCCCCGCCGGCGGTCCAGCTGTCCCGCTCCATGAGCGGCCCGCCCCAGTTGCCAAAGGTGAGGCTGCGGCCCCAATTGGTGAGCTCCGTAAAGAGCTCCACCCGCCCGGATCGCTTGATGCCAAACTGCCAGGTGGTGGTAGCCGTCACGCGGATGCGATCCGGCGTCACGGGGGAGAACCGCAAGAGAGTAGTGAACCCATCCACAGTGACGGGGTTCTGCGGATTAAGCGGCGCAAGCGACCAGAGCCCGGTCTCCGGGTCCACGCTGATCGTGTAGTCCGCTGCCGGATCCAGTGTGCTCACGGCGTTCCAGTCCGCGTCCCGGATAGTCCGCACGCCTTCCAGCGCCCGCTCGGTGAGGTATGCCGCCTTCTGGCGGTCCAAGGCCGCGTCCGTGCTGTCCTGTCCGCTCAGAAGCGCCCACGTGATGCCGCCGGTGACAACCGCAAATACGGCAATGCCGACCAAGACCTCTAAGAGGAGGAAGCCTGATCGACGCTGGAGGAGGGCCCGGAGCGGGTGCACGGAGCAGATCCTAGCAGG
>CAZWIA010000031.1:2589-7784 GCA_964633955.1 uncultured Candidatus Peribacteria bacterium
CTCACCCGCCGCACCACGCTGTAGGACGTGAGGATGAATTCTCCGGTCTGGCTGGGCAGCCCCGTGATCTGCTGAAAGGAGACTGTGGAGAGCCCGCTCACCGTCACGGAAGCGGGCAGCAGAAAGAGTTCATCGTGCGCCGGATCCCGGTCGGCATAGGATGTGCCCAAAAACACCACGCCGCTGCCGGCGTATCCCCAGCTGCTGCCCCGCTCTCCCGCCCGGGACAAAAGCCTTGCCCGGGCCAGGCCCTGCCGCGTGAGCTGGGCGGCCAGAGAGAGGTCCGACCGGACCAGGTACTGCGTGAGGAGCGGCACGGACATGGCCGTGAGCGTCAACAGAATTCCGATGATGACGAGCAGTTCCGTGAGGGAGAAACCAGGACGGCGCATGCGCCGAATGTAGAATTGAAAATGGACAATGGACAATGAATACGTCTATCAAAGCCCATCGATCATTGTCCATTGAACATTGCTCATTGTACATTCTCCGTTCAGGCTTTCCCCACGTTCCCCACCACGGAGTAGATGGGGATGATGATGGCAAAGGCGATCGTCCCCACCAGCGCGCCGATCATGAGCAGGATCATCGGCTCCAGGATCACCGGCAGTTTCTCCGCGGTCTCGTTGGCCTTCTTCTCATAGATCTCCGAGACCTTGATGAGCACCTTGGCCAGCGACCCGGACCGCTCACCGGTCATGATGAGCTGCTGGACCGTCACCGGCAGGAGCTTATTGGATCCCCTAATCGCCTCAAAGCTCTTGCTGAAGGAGTCCCCCAGGTTCACGTGCTCGGCCAGGCGGACGTAGAACTTGCGGTAGGCTACGGTAGTGGTCACCTCCGCCAGGGAGTTGAGCGCCTCAATGAGCGGGACGCCCGCCTCAAGCAGACTTCCCAGAATGATGCCAAACCGCGCGATGGTCGCCTGCTTGGCCAGCGCGCCGATGCCCGGAATGCGGAAGGAGATCCACTGGAACACCACCTTCATCCGCGTGAACTTGGCCAGGACGATGATGGTGAACACGCCGCCGAGCGATCCGGCGACCACGGCCACCGCGTTCTGGCTCATGAAGTCTGAGAACATCATGACCAGCCTGGTCACGAGCGGCAGGTCTCCGCCGAGCGACTTGAGCACGCCGATCAGCTGCGGCAGCACGAAGATTCCCAGCCCCATCACGATGATGAACATGAGGGTGATCACGATGGTGGGGTAGATCATGGCCATCTTGATCTTGCCGCGCAGCGCCGCGTCCTTCTCCTGCTGCACCGCCAGGCGCTCTAAGTTCTCCGCCAGGTTCCCCGCCTCCTCGCCAATGCGGATGAGGGAGATGGCGTGCGGGGAGAAGAAGTGCTGCGCCTCCATGGCCCGCCAGAGCGCGGATCCGCTCTCCACCAGGTCAATCACGCTCTGGAGCATCTTGCGGATGGGCTTGTGGGTGCTCTCCTTCTTGAGGGTGTGCAGCGCGTCAATGAGCGGCAGGCCGGCGTTCATCATGGTGGCCAGGTTCTGCACAATGGCCGTGCGCTCCTTCCCCAGCCCCAGGTACTTCACGGCGCCCAGGAAATCCTGGAACCCGCCGCTCCTACTCTTCAGGCGGTCCATGCTGTGTTTCACGCGCTGGTCCGTCTTGGGCGCCTCCACCACCACCACGGGCTCCTCCTTGGCCGGCTCGCCGTCACGCTTGATGTGCGGGGCTTTGACCGTCACCGCGTCCTTGGCCGCCTCAGCCACGGCGTCTCCGGCGGCGGTATCCTTCTCCGCGCGGTCAAGCGCGCTCAGCATCCGACCGGACTTCTTGCCTCCCTCCGGAGCTACAGTGGGAGCCTCCGGCTCCTCCGTATTGGTCGCACGACCGCGGCGGGCGGGCGCGGGTGCTTCCGCGCCATCGGCAGAGGGAACCGCGGGAGCGGCGGGGAGCGGCGTCTCGTGCGGTCCCAGGATGCGGCCGGCGCCGGATGGCGCCGGAGGAGAGCCAAGTTCGCCTGCGCTTGGCGGTGTGCGGCGGCGTCCCAGGCGCGCGCGGAAGCCCCGCCAGGTGTTCCTGATGGACGCGCCGATCGACCGGCGCGGCGGGGCCTGGAACGGCGACTGCGCGGGGAAGAGGTTCTCCGCTTGGCCCGCAGCCGAAACCTGCTCCGGGGATTCCGTCACGGGCGCGGCGGTGGAGCGGCGGCGGAAGAAGCGGCTGAGGAGCGATGGCCGCGACTCGGCAGGCACGGCCGGCTCCGTCTGAACGGGCGGCTCAGATCCCTCCTGTGCCGGACCGGCGGGACTATCCGCCTCCGCGGGCGCCAGGGCCGCCACGTCCACCACCGGCGCCGCGGAGGGCCGGGGACGGCTGCGGCGGCGGCCGGCATTCAGACGGCGGGCGGGAATGGGCTCCGGTTTCGCGCCGGGCGTGCTCTCCACCGGCATCTCCAGAATCCGCACCACGTCATTGCCGGCTTCCGGCTGGGCCTCCGCGGCCGGTGTTGCCGTGCGGCGGCGGAAGAGGCGGCGCAGGAAGGAGCCAACGTTCGCCTGGGCTTGCGGGGGTGCCTGCTCCTCAACCTGCGGCTCCGGCGTCACCGGGGCGGCGGGCGCGGGCATGGTGGCCTCCGTTAGAGCGTCCATTGCCGGTGCGTCCCCCGTGGAAACGTCCTCCGCGGACGGCGGCGTCTCCGGTCTGGAACGGCGGCGGAAGAGACTCCGCAGGAATGAACCCCTCTTCTTTTTTACCGGCCCGGCAGCCGCCGCGTCCATCACGGGCTCAGCTGCCGGAGACACGGACGGCTCGGCGGCGGAATCTGGGAAGAGGCTCTGCCACGTCTGCGGAGACGGTTCCGCTTCCGGCTGGACGGGCACAGGCTCCTCTGCGGGGAGCGGTGCCTGCAGAGCAGCATCTGCCGTTTCCATCGTTTCTGTAGCTGCACGTTCCGGGGTGACGAGCGCAGGAGAGGGATCCGCCAAACGGTCCTCCGGCACAGGAGCCGCTTCCGCCCGGTGGCGCAGGGCCTCCTCCCGGGCCTGCTTGCGGCGAGCCCGCAGGGCGGAGAGCCGCTGGCGCAGGTCATGCGCCCGCTGGGCGGCGGGCAGCGGCTTCATGCGCCGCGCAGGCCGGTCGTCCAAGATCCCGCGCTCCTTCACGGCTAGAGACCGGTGCAGCTCCTGCAGGAACTCCTCCACCTCCGGATCCAGCTGCGCGTGGGGGAACTGCGTGCGATCAGGCAGAGAAACCGGCTCCGGCGCCACAGGCCGCCTCACCGTCCGCATCCGGCGGGCATGGGACCGGCGGCGGCGCGGAGCGGACGCGGCGGAGGGCGCGTCCTTTAGGAACGGCAGCATGAACGTCATCCAACCCGTCTGGGGCCGGAGAGCGGGCTTGGCCGATCGGGACTTATTTCTTTTGGTCACGCTTGAAGAGGAGTTCGGGCGGAGCGGCCACGCGCATGAGCTCCTCAATGGTGGTCATGCCCGCCTTCACCTTCTCAAACCCGTCATCAAAGAGGAACTTCATGCCCTGCTTGCGAGCCAGGTTGTTGATGTCGTTGGTGGACGCCCGGGCGATGATCAGCTCCTGCATTTCCGGCGTCACCACCAGGAGCTCGTAGATGCCCACGCGGCCGCGGTAGCCGGTGCCGCCGCAGGCCTCGCAGCCCTTGCCGCGGTAGAGGCGCACCATCTCCCGCGTATTAAAGAAGGTATCCGCGCCGGGGAAGAGCTTGCTTGCGTCCGCGGCGGAGAGCGAGTAGCTGAACCGGCATTGGGAGCAGATGCGGCGCACCAGGCGCTGGCCGATGATCACTTCCAGCGTGGAGGCCAGCAGGAACGGCTCCACACCCATCTCCAGGAGACGGGGGATGGCGGTGGCGGAGTCGTTACTGTGGAGCGTGCTGAAGAGCAGGTGGCCGGTGAGCGCCGCGTTCACGGCAATGCTGGCGGTCTCGCCATCGCGGATCTCACCCACCAGGATGATGTTGGGGTCCTGGCGCATGAGGGCCCGGAGACCGTTGGCGAACGTGAGATCCGTCTCCGTGTTCACCTGGATGTGGTTGATGCCGGGGATCTTGTATTCCACCGGATCCTCAATGGTGGAGATGTTCACGTCCGGGTGGTTGCGCAGCTTGATGAGCGCGTAGAGGGTGGTGGACTTTCCGGAACCCGTGGGGCCGCAGGTGAGCATCATGCCGAACGGCTTGTGGGCCGCGCGCTCCAGGATTTCGCGGTACTCCTCGGAGAATCCCAGGTCCAGGAGCGTCAGGTTGCGGACGTACTCGGAGAGGAGGCGCAGCACGATCTTCTCCCCATCCACCACTGGCACGATGGACACGCGGATGTCCATGGTCCCGCCGGAGGGCGTCTCATAGCGGATGGCGCCGTCCTGCGCGGCAAAGTGCTCGTCAATCTTCATGTTGGCCGCAATCTTGATGCGGTTCACCACGCCTTCGTAGTACTCCTTGGGGATCCGACCGGCCTCATGCATCACGCCGTCCACGCGGAACCGCACGATGACGATCTTGTCCTGCGGCTCAAAGTGGATGTCGGAGGCGCGGAGCTCGATCGCGTCGTTGAAGATCTCCTCAATGATCTCCGGTGCCACCTTCCGCTGCTCGTCGATGATCGCCTGGAAGCGGGTTGCGAGCGGCTTGCGGTAGTGGACGAAGAGGGAATCAATGACGGTTTTAGGCGCGTAGATGAACTGAATGGCGCCCGCGTACTTCTGCCGGTCGGATTTCTTGCCTGAGCCAAAGCCAAAGCGCGATCCCCTGTCCTTGCCGTCCTTCTCCTTGTCCTTCTTGAAGTGCTTCTTCTCCTCAGCCTCCCCTGCCGGGTACTCCGGGATCTTCTGGTCCACGTTCAGGCGCACGGCCTCCTCCAGGAGGGGGTTACCCGGATCGGACGTGGCGATGGACACCTGGTCGGCCGCCGGCCGCTCCACCACGATGGCGCTGTAGCTGCGCGCGATCTCTTCCGGCAGCATCTCCACCAGCTCCGGCGTGGGCGGCGTGGAACGGGTGTTGAAGAACGGCAGCTGGTAGTACTCCGCCAGCGCGCTCTCAAAGAGCTCATTGGAGAGAAGGCCCTGCTCCAGCAGCACGGTCTTGAGCGGCACGTGCCGCTCATCCGCCTGCGCTTTGGCAGCGTTGTACTCCGTCTCGCTCAGGTAGCTCTGCTCCACCAGGATCTTGCCGAGGTCAGCGTCGTTGAGGGGCAT
>CAZWIA010000031.1:7884-12442 GCA_964633955.1 uncultured Candidatus Peribacteria bacterium
TCAGGTAGCTCTGCTCCACCAGGATCTTGCCGAGGTCAGCGTCGTTGAGGGGCATTGTGGGTGTGTTTAGATGTGGGTCGCTTTGGGTGTGAATGCCGAGTGGCTAGTGGTCAGTGGTGAGTGGTTAGTCTTTTTTGCGCTCTGGTCACTGGCCACTGGCCTCTGATCACTCAGGCCATGGCTCCCTTCATCCGCTTCACGATCTCCAGGATGGGGGTATTGGCCTTCACGAAGTAGTCGATCGCGCCCAGGCTCTTGGCCTTGGCCTTGTCCTCCTCCTGCCCCAGGTTGCTGAGCACGATCACCGGCGTCTTGATGCCCTTCTGCTGCAGCTGCTCGAGCAGACTGAACCCATCCAGCTCCGGCATGATGAGGTCCAGCAGGATCACCGCGTACTCTCCCGTGAGGGCCTTTTGCAGCCCCTCGGAACCGGTCAGCGCCACGGCGGGCTCGTAGCCCTCATGGCTCAGCTTCAGCTCCAGTGCGTGGGCCAGCGGCCGCTCGTCCTCAATGATGAGGACCTTTTTCTTGCCGGAATCCGGAGCCTTCCTGGTCATGTCAACGGCGGGAGCGGATGCGAGTGTAGCAGATGGAACGGCGGAAGCCCCAGCCGGAGTTGCAGCCGGCTGCACCAGCGTCTGGAGCGGATGGAGCTCCGGTGCGGGAGGCGGAGGCGGCGTGACGGGAGCCGGAACGGGGACAGTCTGCGGCGCGGGAACCGCTGGCACCGGAGCCGGCGCAGCGGGAACCGGAGTGGCGGCCGTGACAGGCTGCGGAGGCGGAGGAGCTGGCGCGGCCGGAGCGGGCATGGGAGTTCCGTTATCCATGAGGGCGAAGGATTCCCTCTATTGTAGCACAGAAGGCCGGGCCGGACAATCGATCGCGGCCAGGCGCCCACTGGCAGTTCTGATAACGCCCTATGGCGCAAACTGTCGATTTACCGCCTCTGCAGGCCGTCCGCATTGACGATGGACCATTGAAGATTAAGGTGGGACAACATCTTCCTTACAGCGATGTTCAAACTGTGGGCCAGGCGCCCGTCTGCGCCGCCCAATAATCCTCCGGCCCCGCATCTCCTGGCGGAACAGGCGTTCATCTCCCTGAGGGCGCTGCAGATCAAGCTCTTCACGCTTGGCGAGTCTCCTGACACGCTCCGCGCCCTGTCCCACCAAACCCGGCACCTCATCCGGCAGCTCGATCCGATGCGGCAGGAGAAGCTGGCGTACTTGTGGGAGGAAGTGGAGGCGGAACGGGTGTGCCGATCGATCGATGCCCTGCGCGAGCGCTACATCCAACACCTGCAGAGCAAGCGCGTGCAGGATTGGGACGCGTCGCTTGGTGATATTGAGGCAGACGTACGCCAGGAGTTCTCCTCACCAAAGACCGCAGCATACCTGCGAGGATGCCGGGAAGAACTGACGCAGTGGCTGGAGCTCGTGCGGCGCACGCCCGCGGGCTTACCATAGCCTAGAGCCGCCTGTTCAGAGCGACCTTCTCCCCGCAATAGCCTCGCGCAGTGTCGTCCTTCGTCAGGCTCAGGACAACGCTTGCGACAACGATCGCTACAGCGATCTACGCCCTGCAATGGCCTCCCTCAGCGTTGTCTGATCGGCGAACTCGATGTCCGCGCCCATGGGCAGCCCGTGCGCCAGGCGCGTGACCCGGCACGCGGTGCCCTGCAGCTGCGAGCGGATGTACGTCGCGGTCGCCTCTCCCTCCACGTCCGGATTGGTAGCCACGATCACCTCATCAATCCCGCCCGCCCTCACGCGCTCAAGAAGCTCGCGGAGCTTCAGCTGCTCCGGCCCCATGCCGTCAATGGGCGAGAGCACGCCGTGCAGCACGTGGTACACGCCCTTGTAGCCGGATTTCTCAAAGGCGACCACATCAAGGGGATCCTCGACGACGAGCACCATCCGCGTGTCCCGCCCGCCGTCCGCGCAGATGGCACACAGCTCAGCTACCGCGACCATCTGGCAGGTGCGGCAGTAGTGGAGCTGCTGCTTCAGCTCCAGGAGCGCGCGGCCCAGCCCCTCCGGCGATGCCTTGGAGCTCCTCAGCAGGTGGAACGTGAGCCGCTCGGCGGACTTGGCGCCGATTCCGGGGAGCTTACTGAACTCCTCAATGGCGCGGGTGATTTGCGGAGGCAATAATGGCACCGGAGCAGAATCACGAATTATGAATCACGAATCAAGGAAAACATCCGTGCATAATTCATAATTCGCGATTCTTGATTCGTTACACATCCCCTCCTTCCCTCAACTTCCGCCCTATCTCCCTCTCTTTGATCCGCTGCCGCTTATCCACCCGCTTCCGCCCGCGCCCGATGCCGAGCGTAAGCTTGGCGTATCGGCCCGCCCTCATATCCAGCGGGATGATCGCGATGCCCTTCTCCGCGCTCGCCGCTTGCAACCGGCCGAGTTCGGATTTCTTCAGGAGGAGCAAACGGTCGCGCTTGGGCTCGTAGCCGTCGTCGGTCGCAAAGGCGTACTTGGCGATGGACGCGTTCTTGAGTACCGGTCGGCCTCCCAGGAAGGACACGTACGCTCCCTGCAGCTGCACGTGGCCTCCGCGGACGGACTTCACTTCCGCGCCCGTGAGCACGATGCCGGCCTCCAGGGTGTCCTGGATCTCGTAGTCGTACCTGGCGCGCCGGTTCTGGGCCACGGTCTTCATGCGGGGCAGTATGCGCCGTCCGCTGAGACCGGGGAAGGATCGAATTTGGGTTCCGTTCGGATATTTGACGCAAAGTGTCAATTGCGTCAGGTAAGTGCTTGACAACTATGGTTTACCTCCTAGAATGGGCGCGTCAATCGACCTTTCCCTCGGTCGTCCCCCCTGGAACTCACGGGCTCTAGAGGAAACGACCGGCGGGACTCAGATTTCTGAGAACATGCCGGTTGATAACCGATATACAGAGGCTTGCCCCGCGCGAGCCTCTCTTTTTGCAACATCGAAATCCGAAGCTCGAAACGAAGCACCAAGCTGTAAAACACCAATGAGAAAAACATTCATGGATTTCTGATTGGTCATTCAGGATTCGTTTCGGATTTCGGATGTGGTTCTTCGGATTTCCCTCATACAGGAAGCAACCGCGCCGCAATCGCCTCTCCAAAGACCAGGGTCAAAAACGCGCCAAAGACCAGGAACGGTCCAAAGGGCAGCTGGTCTTTGAGGGTCTTCCGTCCCAGTGTCAGGAAGAACGTGGCGATCAGCGCGCCGGCGATGTACGCGCAGAAGAGGAATACCGCCGCGCGCTGCCATGACCCCATGAGCGCGCCAATCCCGGCACCCAGCAGGATGTCCCCGCTCCCCACCCACTGCCCGCGGCTGACCGCCCATTGTGCGGCAAAGAAGAGCGCGCCGGTGAGGAGCCCGGACGGATCAAACCCGCCGCGGAAGACCTGGAGCGTGACCGCCAGCACGATGAGCGGCATGGAGAGCATGTCCGGAATGAGCGACGTACGCGCGTCTATGACCGCGATGAGGAACAGGAGCCACAGGCACGCGGCCAGCACGATCGCCTGCGGAATGCTGAAGCCGCTCCCCAGGAGCGCAAAGACGAAGAGCAGGCCGGATCCCAGCTCCACCAGCGGGTACTGCCAGGAGAGCTCCACGCGGCACGTGCGGCACCGCCCGCCCAGGCCGATGAAGCTGAGCACCGGAATGAGCTCTACTACGCGCAGCACGCGGTTGCAGCCCATGCACCGCGAGCGTCCGCCGAGCGTCCGGCTCTCCGGCAGCCGGAAGATGATCACATTCCCAAAGCTTCCCAGAATCAGTCCCAGGACCAGAAACAGCACCGTCAGGAATCCTTCCGGCTGTGTATCGAGCGCAGGCACGGCGGGCAGCATAGGGGAGGGAGCGGACAGGAGCTACGGCATTGTGCGGTCTGATTCCGCCAGGATCTCCCGGGCGCGTTCCGCGACCGCATTGAGCCGCTCCTCGCGCTGCGCTTCCGGATCCGCCGCGCCATGCAAGCCGATCGGGAGATCGAATACCGGAACCTCCTGGAACGCCGTATAGAGGAGCACCGCAATCATCGCGCCGCCTGCGGCGCCAATGAGCTGACGGACGAACGGCGGGAGGCTGGAGAAGCGGAGAATCATGTGTGGTGGGTGTTCCGTATAGTGTACCATACATGCATGACTTCGACCAGTTCTGCCTCCGCCTGGCCGGAAGGCGACCTTCTGAACAAGATCGACCGGATCAACCAGGGCCTGAACCGGAAGTATCCGGGCAACAACCGGCCGTTCCAGATCATGACGCGGCTCCTGGAGGAGGCTGGAGAGCTGGCAAAGGAGGTGCATCACCATGAAGGCGCGCCCAATAAGTTAGCCAAACACGGAGAACCGGACCGGATGAAGCTGGCGAACGAAGCGCAACACGTTCTTCGCGCGGTACTGCAAATCATCCGGCACTACGGAGCGGAGACGGAGGTGCGTCAGTCGATCGAGAAATCACTGGAGAAGCTACAGAAGGATGGGTGGTTGGAAGCCTGAAAAGGACGGCACCCGCCCTGTCACGCTGAGGAGCGCCGTTGTTCCAAACCGGCACG
>CAZWIA010000032.1:0-12198 GCA_964633955.1 uncultured Candidatus Peribacteria bacterium
ATGTGTACTATGTTTTCAAGATTTTAGCCCGCGCAGCGGAAATCTCGGGAGCTTGATCCCGAGTGCACGCTTCAAGGCGCTCGATTTAACCGCCTTAGGGAGGCGAGGGAGTTGGGGATTGAGCAGGAGGTGAAGGATCACTTGGAAGGTCTCAAGCAGCGTAGGGATACCGTCCAGACACGTCTGAGTAGCGCCCATGAGACGGGAAGCGAGTGGGTGGAGGAAGTGATCAAGAGCTTGGACCTGTTCAAACTGCTTGGGGAAGCCATCATCTACGGAAATGCCCGTACCAGGGAGATGTGCCTCACAGCCATAGGTTCGAACTACTCTGTGACAGACGGAAAGCTCAGCTGCAAGCTGAATAGTCCGTTCCGGGAACGTGCCACTGATGCTGTGTGTAGGGAATGGTGGGCCGGGAGGGACTTGCACCCCCGAAGGCGTGAGCCACCTGATTTACAGTCAGGCGCGTTTGACTACTTCGCTACCGACCCAAGTTTTACTGCCACAAATGGTACCAGAATGAACAACGATTGAGTTACTCGCCCACCGAAGCGCCAAAGCGCGGAGGTGGGCCGACCCGAGGAACGGTCAGGAGATGGAAGGAACAGGCGAGTGGCCAGTCAGCTGGCCGACCTTAAGAACACGCCCGGATCACCGGAACAGGCGCAGTATACGGCTCGCATTCCATATGCAAAAGCCTTTTCAGGCTATGAGGTGGAAGGACAAGCTCAAAAGCTCATGAGCGAAGAAGCTCGCTATTATCACAGCCGGGGCGCCGCCGGCTCCCGCTCTACCGCAGCCGGCGGCTCTATGTCCGGCAACCGGACATCCAGCGCAGGCTGGTCGTTGGCGGGATTGGCATTGAGCGCGGCCATGCGGACCCCCAGGAGCGCCATCGCCATGGCCAGGAGCAGCGCGATCAGCCCCACCACCCGCGCGGCGGCGGCCTGTTCGGCGTCCGCATCAATGGGGAGTACCGGGCGTGTGGGAGAGTGCGATGCGGTGATCATGCACCTTCTGACGGAAGACAGGTGCGGCTCTTGCGCATCCGCCTGCCACGCCCGTGCATGAAAACGATAATAGGAAATATAAATACTGCACGTGCAAGTTCTTCCGTGAACACACCGCTGGATCAGCGATCGAACTTCTCCGCTTAGGAGAGAGGAGAGAGATGGATCAACTGCGCGAAGAGCGCAGACTTGCGTTCTGGAGGTGTACGCGTGTACACTTCGCCCATGCCGCTCAGGACAGCCATCCACGGCCAGGAATTCCCCTCCAAGACGGTGGTGATTGACTGGTCGTCCACCCCCGTCTCCGCCCACGCGGACGGCGCAGATGGAGAGGTGGAGCGCCTGGTGCGGTGGGTGAAGGAGTATCCCCGGCGCTCGGCCATCCACGTGGTGCTGAGAAGCGCGGTGGCAGACCGCCTGTCTCGGAGGCTCCAGAGCCGTCTCCTGTCTCTGGGCTGCCGCGTGACGGTGCGGACGGCCCTGGTCTCACGCGCGCAGGATGATCGGCCGGCGGGCCAAGGCTGGGAGGCGGATTTTGGTGTCCCGCGCACGGTGCGGGCTTCCCCTTTGCTACTTACCACCTGAAAGACTTCCGTGCGCCGTACGCGGGGCGCGGAGGAGAATGGACAACAAGAGCGGAGGAAAAGGCGCTTGCGGGAAGCGTCTTTTCTCCTATGGCCGTTGCGCGGTGGCGGAGGTCTCTTGTCTGCGCGGCTTGAGGAGGAGCGGCAGGAGCCCGAGCGGGATGCTCAGGAGGATCCAAGGGAGCTGGAACTGCAGGTGTTGCAGGAGCTTGAGGAGGAACGGCAGCTCGCCCAGGGGATAGCTGAAGCGGTCCGGATTCCACACGTCCGCCACCACGTAGAGGGCGGCGGTGAGGCAGACCGCGGTCGCGGCCAGCCACCGCAGTATGGCAGCCGCCTTGGCGGACCGGTCCATGGTCAGGGTGGGTGAATGTGCCAGTGCGCTTCCCAGGAGCAGCGGGGTGATGATGTAAGCCGTAAGTCCCAGTGCGAGCAGCACCGTACTGCCGGCGGATACGGAGACGGCCAGAATGAGGAGGTACAGCGCGGCGGATCTCAGGAGCGCGCGCTGAACGGCCGGGTCGCGCAGGGGGAAGAACGCGGTGGTGGGCAGGGGGGTGGTCATGGGAGGGGGTTAGCGGGAGGCACGGATGACCTGGTCTGCCTGTTCCGTGCCGGGAGCAAAGACCGTCACGCGCGAGCTGTCATGCGCGAACATGTAGTAGTTGGTGCCGGTTGACGCGGAGGGTTCGCGGGGATCGAACGGGATCTCCGCCAGGTAGGTGCCGGAGAGGATCCGCAGGTTGATGCCATTCTGGCAGCTCTCCGCCGTCACCTTGCAGATGGGCCGCGCGTTCTCTTGGCCGTAGGGGATGGGCGGCATCACGCCCTCGTTATCCAGCGTGTACTGGTAGAACGCCATGAGGATAGTGAGCACGTCCGACCGGCGCTGCGCATCCCGCGTCTGGGCAAGCTGCCGGTGCGGGTTGATGGCCTGCATCACCACGCTCACCAGCGCGCCAATGAGCGCCACGACGATCAAGAGTTCCATCAGCGTGAAGCCGGAGCGAACGTAGGGGCGGCGGGCGGGCAGGGCGGAGCGGAGAACCGTCCCGCGCATTCTATCGGATCGGGTTGCCTCGTCCTGCGATGTCTCTGGCCGTCACGGATGTTCTGTGATCTGGAAGCATCTTCCGGACTTGGGGAAGTTGCCCCGGCGGGATGGAGCCCGTACGCTACGCGCATGCGGTTTCCCGAACGGACTTCCCGGAGGTGGGGGAAGTTGGCGTACGCGCTAGAGTGGGTCGCCATGATCGCGCACTACTTGGGCATCACGCTCTTCCTGGTCATCACGCTCTATCAGCTGCGCGGATTTCTGGAGACGGGGCGGTGGCTGTGGATGGCCATGCGGCTCCTGTTCATCGATCACCTGGGCCTTCCCTTCTTCACTGATCCCGCCGGCTGGTATCAGGCTCCTGCAACATGGAAGGGCCTGCAGCGGGTATTGGAGGTTATCATGGAACGCGTGCCGGTGTCCCTGCTCTTCCTGGCGGTAGGGAGGTACTTGTCTTTCAGCCTCCTATGGCTGGTGGACCGGTGGATGCCGGAAAAGGTGGTTCCCCAGGGAAGATCCACGGTCACTGACGCCCGGCGTCAGAAGATCCTCATGAACATCAAGTAGCCATTCACGCGCGCTGCACAATCGTCTTGCGCAGCAGGATGGCCATGGCGCTTGTGCCAATTGCCCACCACACGGCCGGTCCGGTCGCCGCGGTGGTCCGCGGAGCGCCGCCGTGGAGCGTCTGCGATTGCCTCAGCGTGCCGTCTGGGTTGAAGTGGTCGGGCAGGGGATTGCCCTGCGGATCGAACGGCTGCTCCGCGCTTCCGCCTACGGTATAGGGATTCTGCGGGAGCAGGGGCACGTCCGCCGCCGGGATGCTGGCGGGCGGCGCAGGGGCGGTGTCCGGCGGTGTTTCGGTCGCCGGCAGGATCTCCTCGCTCTCCGGCACCGGCAGGCCGGGAGTGCCGGGTACCACCGTCACCTGTACCTGCAGCGTGGTGTCCGTGGCGGAGAGAAAGGTGTAGGTGCCGGCGGGCTGGTCGGCGCTCAGCTGGAACGTTTCCGCGCTGCCGGGGAAGACGAACGGCACGGTGGCGGACCCGGCCTCCGCGCCCAGTACGCCGTCTGCTTCCAGCACGTAGGGGATCTGGGAGGCGTTCTGGAACGTGATGTTCCCGCCGGCTCGCACGGTCACCCAAGCCGGCTCTGCGCCGTCATCGGACAGGCGCACGGTGACCGCTGCGGGCGCGGCGTCCTGGGTGGACATGTCCGGGGAGGGCAGAGAATCCGGCAGCAGCTGGCCAATCGCCTGCCAACCGTCCGTCTGCCACAGTCCCAGAGCAAGCGCGAGCGCGATGCCGATCACCGCCGCCGCCTGACGCGAGCGGCCGGTGGCGGAGATGGGCACGCGCGCGCGGGCGCGGACCGGCACCGCGCGGGTCGCTTCGGCTGCGGGGGCAGGGATGGGCTCGGTGGTGTCCCAGTGGGGATGCAAGTCCATGATCAGGGGTGGGTGACCGCGCGGCCGCGGGCGGCGCGGAAGGTCAGGAGGCCCGCGCCGGCCAACGCCAGGAGCAGGACGCCGACCGGGAAGCCCGTTGCGCCGGGAACAGTCTGACCCGGCTTTTGTCCGCCCACCGGGTTCTTGCCGCCGCCCATGCCCGTGCCAAGGAGCGGGACGGTGGAGGTAGCGGGGCTGCCCACCTTCACGGCCACTTCCTGGCTGAAGGCGGTCTCCTCCGCGTTGGCGCTCACGCCGCGCAGGGCAAAGTAGTAGGTGGTGTCCACGGGCAGGTTGCGCAGCACCAGCGTGGTCTGCGCGGCGGGCATGGCGCGCCGCTGCAGGTACTCCCCGCTGCGCGTGCCGTAGTAGAGGTGGTAGCCGCCAAGGGCACCGGAGCGCAGGGCGTCCCAGGCCAGGTACACCGTGCTGCCCTCGGTGGTCACGCGTAGGTTTTGCGGCTGGATGAGTGTGAAGACAGCGGTCTCCGGCGCCGGGGCGGCGGAGGACGGAGGCGGCTCAAACGGAGCGGAAGAGGAGGGTGGCGCGGAGCTGGCCTGGGCAGTCGCGCTGGAGGAGGAGGCTATGGGCGCGGCGGAAGATGCCTGCGCCTCTAGGGGCTGCGTGGGGATGAAGAGTGCGCTCTGAGCCGGAGAGAGCAGATTGTCCGCCTGGCCCGTCCGCGCGATGCTGACGTAGGTGTGGCCGTCCGTGCCTTCCGTGACATCGTTGAAGGAGAGGATGGTGGCGTACGCCGGCGCCACGGCGGTCAGCCGGAAGCGGATCCGCGCCAGCGGAATCAGCGGACCGGAGGCCTTGCCGCTGCGCGTCTCCGCCTGGAACTTGGCGTAGCCGGAATCAAACCCCGTCTCGCCGGGCGTGGTGACCGGGAACGCTTCAGCGGGCGTGATCTCCAGACCCTGGAGCACGTTGGGATCGTACGCCAGCCAGAACCGGACACGCTCAATACCCGCGTTGCCCTCGTTCCGCAGGACCACGTCCATATCCACGTCCTGGCCCACCAGGACCGTGGGCGTCACCATGGAGGCCGGGTCCTTCACCGCAAAGCCGGGGCAGTCCTCCTGGCGTTCCGCGCCGCAATGCGGCCGCAGGAACAGCTGGCTTCCGGCCGTCACGGCGTCCGCCGGACCGGGCAGGGCCAGGCCGATCGTCCCCATGGCGAGCAGCAGGGCGGGAAGCAGCCGGAAGGGGGTGCTCTGGGTGTGCATGAGAAGGAGGATCAGCGCGAGAGCCGGAGCGCAATGAGCGCGGCCGACCGGGCGTCCACGCCGCCGTCTGTCACCTCCGTCTGGGACATTCCGTCCGGCACGCGGCCGTAGGGGAATTCCGCGGGAGAGCGGCCGGCAGCCACCTGTTCGCTCAGGACGCCGGTTTCACCGGCGGTCCGGACGCCCATGAGGAACGCGCCGGCAACGCACAGCGCGCTAAAGCCTATGAGATGCGCCAGCCGGATGAACGCCGCGCGGGAGAAGGGGATGTGTGTGTGCATATCCGAGTATTATAGCCCAAAACGCCCATCCTCTCCATGGGCTCCCGTTGACAGGCGGAGGGAGTTGCAGAAGGCGGAATGGCGGTTTTCTTCTCAAAAACAGGCTTCGGCTCGTGCGGGCGGCGGAGGCTGATAGAATGGCGGCGTGACACAAGCGCAGATCCACCTCTTCACCGGAGAGAACGCGTACGCCCTCCGGACCGAGCGCCAGCGTTGGGAGCAGCAGTTCACTGCCAAGCATGGCCAGGAGAACCTGGTGAGGATGGACGGTCATGCCATCAAGGTGGCCGAACTTCTGGACGAGGTGGCGGCGGCCCCGTTCATCGCGGAGAAGCGGCTCCTGGTCGTGACGGGGCTGCCGGGCTTCAGCAAGGAGCAGGTGCAGGCGCTGCCGGACACTGTGCATCCGGACGTAATCCTCCTGATCACGGATCCCAAGCCGGACAAGCGGAAATCGGAAGTCAAAGCCATCTTGGACGTGGCGCGCGTGAGGGAGTTTCCGGTCCTGGCGGAAGCGGCGGCGATGAGCTGGCTGCAGCAGCACGCAACGGCGACCGGCGTCAGGCTTGAGCGCGGCGTCGCGCAGTTGCTCTATGAGCGCCTTGGGGCGGATCAGGATGCGATCGCTCATGAGCTTGCCAAGCTGAGCTTACTGGCGGATGGCCGGCCGATCGGGTTCACGCACGTGGAGGCGCTCACCTTGCCCTCCGCGGAGCAGGAGGTGTGGACGCTCACGAGTCTCACGGCGGCCGGCAAGGCGCGGGAGGCATTGGCGTTTTCGCGCGGCATGACGGACCGGGGCGAAGATCCCTACGGCCTGTGGTCCATCCTCCTCTGGTCCCTCAAGAATCTGGGGAACGTGTGGGCCGCCGTGCAGGATGGCATCCGTGGTCCCGGCGCGATCGCCAAGGAAGCGGGCGTGCCGTTTCCCTCGGCCAAGTCGCTTCTGGCCGTCGCCGATCGCGTGCAGCAGCCGGCGCTCGCCTCGCTCATCGGCTGGGCGGCGGAGGCGGATGTGGATCTGAAGACGGGCGCGCTCAGGTCCACCCAGGAGGCGCCGGAGGAGATCCTGAGCCTGGTGGATATGCTGGCGCTAAGGATGGCGGAGGTCGGCGCTACATGACGAAGTCGGATGACCGGGGATTCAGCTCGCCTGATCAATCTCATCCAGCAGTTTCCGGGCGTGGATCTTCTCTTCCGTTTCCGCGGCCTGCTCCTTTGCCGATCGCTCCTGGCGCCGGGCGCGGCGCTGCTCTTCCATGGCTTTCACCGCGTCCGGCTGGCCCAGATTCTCCATCTCCCTGGCGTACTTCTCATCGATCGCCTTCAGCTGCGCGCGCTCGTTCTCCAGGATGGTGCGGAGGTTGCCCACCTGATCCGGCGTCATGAGCGGGAGGATGGTGATCCAGTACTGCCGCTCCTCGTCGTTCATGCTCTCGGATTCCAGGATCAGCGGAATCAGGTCCGGGTACTGCGCGCGCAGCTCGTCCGGGACCTGGATGCTGGACGGGGGGGGAGTCGGGTCGGCCATGAATGCGATCGTACTGAAAGGTGAAAAGGGTTACAACGGCCACAAGGGTGACAAGAAATCCTTTTTGCCCTGTTCACCGTTTTTGCCGTCTTGATCCTTTCCTCAGGCTACCTTCAGGATCTCATACCGGATCTTCCCGGAAGGCGCGGCCACCTCCACGGTATCTCCCTTCTGGCGGCCCAGGAGCGCCTTGCCCAGCGGGGACTCGTTGCTGATCTTGTTCTCCAGCGGGTTGGCCTCCGTGGAACCCACGATGGTGTACTGCTCCGGCTCCTTGCCCTCCTTGGCATTCTGGACGTTCACCGTGGAGCCGATGTCCACGATCTTCCCTTTGGCGTGGGACTTCTTCTCCGTGATGATCTTGGCGTTCTTGATCTTCAGCTCCAGCTCGATGATCCGGCCCTCTACAAAGGCCTGCTCGTTCTTGGCCTCCTCGTACTCGGAGTTCTCGGACAGGTCGCCGTAGGATATGGCTTCCTTCAGGCGCTGCGCCACCTCCTGGCGGCGCGCGGTCTTGAGGTGATCCAGCTCTTCTTTAAGTTTCTTGAGCCCCTCCTTGGTGACCAGGGTCTGCTCATCGTCGCCGCCCACGGATCCGCCTCCGCTCGCGGAAGCCAGGTCTTCATCGTCGTACAGGAGCTCGTCGGTCATGGGAAAAAGGAGGGAAATCCCGCGTATTGTAGAGGAAAGGCCGGGATTGGCAAGGTGCACCAGGCGGCCTTTTCCGGCTTTCCATCAAGCCATCCTCGTATTCTGACGCTGTGCATCACATTGTCCCAGTGATGGCGAGCACCAAGGAATACGCGTTTTCATCCCCTCATTGATACTGTCCGTGCTACAGTATGGGCCATGAGCCGCACCTTGCTCTTCACGCTCCTGGCCTTCCTGGGTTTCCCGCTCCTCACATCCGCAGCTACGGTTGCGCCCGCAGAGCCGTTTGCAGAGCTCCAGAAGCAGATTCCCAAGCTCCCGCAGGAACTTCTGCGGGATGCTGCGGACGAGCAGTGGGCGGCGGCGGATGCCGCCGAGCAGCAGGCGCCCGAGCTCTTTGCGGTGAGCGGCGCGCTCATCCCTCCGCCGGAGGAGGGGAGAGCCGTGACGGTGCGGGAGGGGAATGACGTGATCACGCTGGCGGATGTGCCGCGGCAGGCGTGGTTTGCGCCGTACGTGCGTGATGTAGCCGAGCGGGGCATTGTGTCCGGCTACCGTGATGCCGCTGGCAAGCCCCTTGGTCAGTACGGTCCGGGTAATCCCGTGACGGTAGCGGAGCTGGCGGCCATGGCCGCGCGCACCGCGCGGATTGATGACGCGGCCTGCGCCGCCGTACCCCGCAACGCGAGCGCGCGGGGCACGTGGGCGGCCAGGGTGGTGGGCTGCGCGGAGGAGAGGAACTGGTCCGTGTACGCGGATGGCCGGGTGGCCGTGACGCGCCCCGCCACGCGGGCGGAGGTGGTGGTGACGGTGCTGGAAGCGTTCAAGGTAGGCATCGCTGAACGCGCGGCGAGCGCAGGTTTCACGGATGTGACGGGAGAGACGCCGAACGCCGCGGCCATCGGCCGGGCGGTGGCGGACAAGATCGTGTCCGGCTACGCCGACCAGCAGGGCAAGCCCACGGGCAGGTTTGGACCGGGCAATCCCATTAACCGCGCGGAGGTAGCCAAGATCATCAGCCTGGCGCTGCAGGTGTACGGGGTGCGGTAGAAGTTTTTGGTTACTGGTTTTTGGTTGTTAGTTATGGAAGCCGCTCTGAAAACTGGTGGAGCTACCGAACCAAAAACCAGAAACTCGCAACCTGTAACCGAGCGTTAGCTGACCGCTGCCCGCTGCTGCATCACGTGGTGCTGCAGGTGCTCCTCCGTGGCGTGCCCGCCGCGCAGCTCCAGCCACAGCGTGCCAAGCAGGATGCACGCGCCACCCAGCACGTGGTACCAAAGGAGCGCCTCACCCAGGTACCAGTGGGCAAACGCGGCGCTGGTCAGGACCTCCAGGGAGAGGAACATGGTGATGCGGCTCACCGGCAGCCGTTCCATCGCCTCGTAGAACGTGAAGAGCGGGATGAACTGGCCCACCAGGCACATGGCAATGAGGACGCTCACGGAGCCGAGCGGGAACGCCTGGATCTCCCGGCCCAGGGTGAGATCAATGAACGGGGAGAGGAGGAAGAACGTCCCTACTCCCGCGATGGAGCGCGCAAAGATGACGGACTGGATGGGCACGTGCTGCAGGTGCAGGCGGAAGATGATGCTGGCGGCGGCGTACACCAGGCAGGAGAGCATGATGAGGATGTCGCCGGTCCGGAGGGAGAGCTGCAGCTGCGTGAAGCCCTGCAGGGCGACCAGCAGCACGCCCAACACCACAAATGCAACACTCACCGCGTGATGCCGCGTGGGGCGTTCACCCAGGAAGAGGAAGCCCAGCGCCATCATGAACAGGAGCTGCAGGCGACCGAACAGCGCCGCGTTCACGGCGGTGGTCCGCAGTAGGCCGGTGAAGGCCAGTATGGGGCCGAGCGCTCCGCCGAGCAGCGCTACCGCCAAGAGCGACGGGCCCTCCGCGCGGGACGTGCGGATGAGCCGCCGCATGGAGGGCAGCAGGCCGAACGTGAACAGCGTGAAGAGCGCGATGAGCGCCTGGTTCACAAAGACCAGGCTGAGCGGGGACAGGTACGGGGACAGCTGCTTGGCGAACGCGGTGAAGGTGGATCCCGTGAGCAGGGAGATCGTGAGGGCGCTCCAGCCCAACCGGTCGGCTTGGGGGCCTGTCCAGGCGGACCTAAGAAGGAGCGTGCGCGGCAGGCCGATCGGACGGACGGATGACAACATGTGTATTTGTTTTATTATATCATATTTGGAGGATGAGCGGAAGGGATCGGCAATTGTTTCCCGCAAGCCAGGAGGCTAGGGTCGTGCCATGAAGATCCTGAACGAGTTCAAGGAATTCGCCGCGCGGGGAAACGTCATAGACATGGCGGTAGGGGTGGTAGTGGGCGGTGCGTTCGGCAAAATTGTCTCCTCCTTCGTGGAGGACGTGCTCATGCCGCCCTTAAGCCTCCTCACGGGCCGGGTGGATCTAGGTAACCGCTTCATCACCCTCAGCGGGGAGCGCTACCGGTCGCTCGCGGAGGCCCAGGCCGCGGGAGCGGTGACTGTACGCTACGGGGAGTTCCTCAATGAGATCATCAGCTTCCTCATCATCGCGTTCTGCATCTTCCTCTTTGTACGGGAGGTGAACCGTCTGAAGCGCACCATCATTCCCAAGCGCGCCAAGGAGCCCACCATGCGGGAGTGCCCGTTCTGTCTCAGCTCCGTGAACGTCCGGGCGGTACGGTGTCCCGCCTGCACGTCGGAACTGTCTCCGCCGGCGGGCAGGGGGAAGTGAGCGGCTGTCCGATCGTCTGACGCGCCTGCGGGTGCTGGTCGAGCATGGGAAAGCGACTAGACCGCGTAGGCGGCCAGGTAGCCCCAGGCCATGGTGAGGACCAGGAGCCCGCCCGCGATCAGGAAGTACGTTGACAGGTGCTCCAGGCTGAAGGGATCGCGCGGTGAGAGGGGACTGAGTGCCATGTGATGGAGGAATGGATGGAAGAGCGGGCGATGCGCCGCACGTTCTGCGGCGACTGGCGCTGGTCGTCTCTCCCGGCCGAGTCACTCGTCCGCCGGTATCTCCAGCCACTGTAGTGACGGGGGGACAGGGGATATTGAAGCCGAGAGAGACGCCAGCACCGCTATTGACGGGACCGCACGGCGGGTCTTACGTTCCGTTCGCTGGCCAAGCCCATGGTTCATGACTTTGGCAAGTGTGTTTTGAGCCGGCCGGGATAGGATGGAACG
The DNA here is from genome assembly GCA_964633955.1 of uncultured Candidatus Peribacteria bacterium. Taxonomy (GTDB): domain Bacteria; phylum Patescibacteriota; class Gracilibacteria; order Peribacterales; family Peribacteraceae; genus JAQBQQ01. The sequence goes on from CAZWIA010000032.1 coordinate 10,967, forward strand.
GATCATTCCCCCTCTTCCATGCGTCCTGTGCGTCTTGCACTTCTCTCCTCCGCGCTGAGCTTGGCCTTGGCAGTCCCGGCCCTGGCGCAAGACGTGAAGAGCAGCTCCTCCTCAGAAAGCTCCTCCTCGTCTTCCGTGAGCAGCGTCTCTTCACAGTCATCGCTCTCCTCAGTCTCGTCAGTCTCATCGGCGTCTGACATCTCTTCCTCGGCGGTGTCTTCATCTTCTTACAGGGTATCCAGCTCCTCTTCCATCCGTTCCTCGCGCTCCAGCGTGCCGCGGGTGAAGATCATCGTTGTGCCGCGCGGGCGCGGGCTGGGACTGGGCTTGGGGCACCTGAAGAGCGGGCGGACGCAGCGCGGCTCCGGCGGAATTGAGCGGACACTGGACATCCCCTGCGCGCTCGCGGCCATCACCGCGCGGGAGGACGCGCTGATCGCAGCGCAGAAGGCGGCGGCGGATAAGCTGCTTGCGGCTTACCAGGCGCGCAAGACGGCGCTCCTGGCGGCGTACGCCCTCACGGACCAATCGCAGCGCCATCAAGCGGTGACAGCGGCATGGCGGGCCTTTAGCACCAGCGCCCGGCTTGCCCGCATGGACTGGCTCGAGGCGCGCACGGATATCTGGGTAACGTACGGCGGCGCGGGCCGCGCCTGCGGCGGACCCGTGCCCGTGGAGCTGGGGACGGATGAGGTGGGGAACGGGTTGTGAGCTGGACCGGTATTGTCTCAAAACAACGGACGTGTCCAGCACGTCCGTTGTTCTCGTCTTCACCGCCGCCTACGCCACCGCGGCGTATTGCTGCTCGCTCAGGGGCACGTCCCGCACCTGCGCCGCGTGGTTGACTTCCAGGAGCGCCCGGGCTTCCCCGGCCGTGTCCGGATCTACGGGAACGATCAGGAGTGGCAGGTACCCCATATCTTGGACACACTTTTGACGACTTCCCCCTCCTCGTATGAGTGCTCCTGCCAACGCGGCCGGGCAACCGATCGAAATGACAACGTTTCTCACTGCACGAGTTTTTGTGTTGTAGAAGACACGAACGGCGTTCCGCGCGGGCGAGGAACGGGTGCGGTCATAAGCGGCTTCGCGCGTTTTGAAGTGGTGCCGCCAGCTGGACTTGAACCAGCAAGCCCCGGTGTGGGGCAGGGGATTTTAAGTCCCCCGTGTATACCGTTCCACCATGGCGGCTAAGGAAGGACCGTGCGCGATTGACGTTGTGAAGTATGAAT
>CAZWIA010000033.1:0-11825 GCA_964633955.1 uncultured Candidatus Peribacteria bacterium
TTTTCTTTCCCTTTCACTCCCTTTTTATGGCAAGCATACGCTGGCGAGCCGGACCGGGTGCCGTGTTCGCCCTCCTCATCCTCTGCTCCGCCCTGCCCGCTGAGGCTGCAAACCGCTACTGGGCTGGCGGTTCCAGTACCAACTGGGAAGGCGCGAACAACTGGGCATCCGTTCCTAAGGGCGCCGGTGGAGCTAGCATTCCCGGCGCGAGCGACGTGGCTATCTTCAACAGCAGCGGCAGCACGGCCCGTATCCGCAGCACGGTGAACGTGGCCGGGCTGATCATTGCGCCCATCTTCACAGGCTCGGTGGTGCTGGGCACCGGGTCGCTCACGGTGGGAACATCCGGCGTGCGAGTAGGCAGCGGCAGACTCGTTGGCGGCAGCAACGCCGTGGCCATCGCCGGGTCATACACCCAGACGGGCGGCATCGTGACCGGCCTGCAGAGCAATCTCACCGTCTCCGGCAGCATCTCCATCACTAAGGGGAGCAGTTCGCCGTTCTCCACGTTCACGTCCACGGGCACCATCACGCTGGATGGCTCGGCGGATCAGAACTTGACCATTGGCAGCACCGTGACCAGGACGCTCAAGAACCTGGTGCTCCAGAATTCCGGCGGCGACACCAGTGACGACATTGTGGTAGACGTGAGCGGCGGCCTGAACCTGTCCGGCTCCCTCACCATCACTCTGGGCAACCTAGACATGGCCACCAACAGCCAGACGCTGGTAGTGGATGGCAACGTGTCCGTGGCCAGCGCGGCACAAGCAACCCTTACCGCCGGCAGCGCGCAAAGCATCTACGTGGGCGGCAACTGGTCGCTGGGTACCTTGGCCACCTTCACGCCTGCGACTTCCACGGTGATCCTGAAGGGCGGCAGCCAGACGCTTACGGGTTCCACTACGTTCTACAACCTGTCCAAGACGGTCACCTCCAGCGCCACGCTCTCCTTTGGCGCCGGATCCACCACCACGACCACCAATGCCCTCACTCTACAGGGAGCTTCCAGCAACCTGCTCTCCCTGCGTTCCACTTCCGCGGGCACGGCGTGGAACATCGTGCCGCAGCAGTCACGCACCGTGGGCTACCTGGACGTGAAGGACAGCAACAACACCTACGTGACCATCACTTGCACGGACACTTGCACGGACTCCGGCAATAACACCAACTGGACGTTTGCCACGTCCTCCGCCAGCTCCGGCGGCGGAGGCAGTAGCGGAGGGAGCGGGGGCGGCAGCCGGCGCACGGCGGCCGTGCAGGCCGGTCATGTGCCAAACGTCCCATCGGCTACCCATAGCCAGGTGACCAAGCCTGCAACGAACAACAGCGTGGCGCCCGCCACGCGCGCGGCGCTCCGCAGGGCCGCTCGGCTCGCGGCACAGCAGCGGATGCTGCAGCGCCGGAACGCCCGCTCGCAACGCGGCAATTGATCCGTTTGCCAGCACGGAACAGGAAGCGGCTCCCATCCGGGGGCCGCTTCCGTTTGGGGAGGGTGACAGGGGCGGAGATGCCGGAAAGGGCTGCAAGGCTGCTCACAGCCGTGCCGCCGCCGTTCCCGTGTATCCCGCCGTTCTCCTGCTCAGCGTTCCATCATCGTCTTGAACTTTGCCTCATCAATGATCGGGACGTTTAGCGCCTTTGCTTCCTCCAGCTTGGAGCCAGGTGCGTCTCCGGCCAGGACGTAGTCCGTCTTTTTGCTGACTGATCCGCTCACCTTGCCGCCGCGGTCTTTGATCATCGCCCGCGCTTCCTCGCGTGTTAAGGTTGGCAACGTCCCCGTCAGCACGAACGTCTTGCCGGCAAAGACCTGCGGAGCTGAGGACTGTTCGGGCAGCAGGCAGAGGACGTTGGCGTCCGCAAGCTGCTCCAGCATCTCCTGGTGCTCGGGATCGGAGAACCACTCCGTGAACGCCTGGGCGCTCGTCTCCCCTATGCCGTGGAGCGCATCGATCTGGTCGGCCGGCAGCACCAGCGCTGTCTTCAGCACGTCGTCTACAGTGATCGCTTCCAGCTCCCTGGTGCCCCTCCCTTCTTCAAAGAGGGATGTCTGGGCGCCAAGTTCCTTCTTCTCCTCCATCGTTAATCTGCGGGTGGGCCACGGGAGACGGCGGGCCAGGATGTCCGCTGTCTCCCGCCCCACGTGCCGGATGCCCAGCGCAAAGAGGAAGCGGTCAATGGGGATCAGCCTGGCGCGCGTAAGCGCCTGAAGGAGGTTCTCCGCCTTCTTCTCCTTGAAGAGCGGCAGCTGGATGAGGTCTTCAAACGTCAGTGCAAAGAGATCCGCCGGGCTGTCCACAAAGCCGCCGCTGATGAGGTCTGCGATCGTCTCATCCCCCAGGCCCTCAATGTTGAACGCGTAGCGGGATGCAAAGTGCCGGATGCGCTCATGCTGCACGGCGCCGCAGTTGGGGTTGGGGCAGCGGGTAACCACCTCGCCTTCCGGCCGCAGCAGTGCCGTTCCGCAGCTGGGGCAGTTCTTAGGGTAGACGAACGGCTTGGTCTTCTTTGGTCGCAGGTTTGGGAGAACTTCCACTACTTCCGGGATGATGTCCCCGGCCTTCTGGACCACCACCGTGTCCCCCACGCGCACATGGAGCCGCGCGATCTCATCCTCATTGTGCAGCGTGGCCCGCGTGACGGTGGTGCCGGCCAGCTGCGTGGGCGTCAGGTGCGCCACCGGCGTGATGGCGCCCGTCCGCCCCACCTGCAGCACGATGTCCAGGACCTGCGCCGTTTTCTGCTCTGCGGGGAACTTATAGGCCCGCGCCCAGCGCGGGGCCTTGGCGGTGGAGCCCAGCTCGCGCTGCGTCCGCCGGTCGTTCACCTTCACCACGATGCCGTCGATATCGAACGGCAGGTCCTCGCGCCGCTCGCGGATGCCATCGTAGAAACGCTGGATCTCCCCCTGGTTCTGGGTCAGCAGATGGTCCCGCTGGACGGGAAGGTCGTGTTCGGCAAAAAAGCTCAGCAGCTCCGCCTGCGTCTTCACGCCAAAGGCGTCCGCGCTGCCGACATCCATGGCATAGCAGAACATGCGCAGGTCCCGGGATGCCGCCGCCTTGGGATCCAGCTGCCGCACCGTCCCGGCCGCGGCGTTGCGGGGGTTGGCAAACTTCTCCCCGTCGGACAGGTTTGCGTTCAGCTTTTCCAGTGCTGCCTTGGTCATGTACACCTCGCCGGAAATTTCCGTAAACGCAGGAGCGTGCTCCCGATCGGCCGAAACCCGGAAGGCCAGGGGAAGGGATTCGATCGTCCGCACGCTGTGCGTCACGTCCTCGCCCTCTATGCCGTTCCCCCGCGTCACCGCTCTGAGCAACCGATACGTCGTCTGCGATCCGTCCCTTGAGTCCTCCATTGCATACACCAGCGAGATATTCAGTCCGTCGATCTTCAGTTCGCAGAGGAAAGGAGACGGCGGCTCCTCACGCCCAATGAACCGCGCCATCATCTCCATCCACTCGGATAGCTCCTCCTGAGAGAACGCGTCAGTCAGGGATTCCTTGGGCGTCAGGTGGGGGACTTTGGGCAGGCGGCCATCCAGCGGCGCGCCCACTCTCTGCGTGGGGGAATCCGGCGTGATGAGGTCCGGGAATGCGATCTCAAGCCTGATCAGCTCCTGCTTGAGCGCATCCCGTACGTCCTCTGACACTTCCGACCGGTCCTCCGTGAAGTACGCCTTATTCAGGCGCCAGATCTCCTGGCGGAGCTTCAGGATGCGGTCGGCAGCAGCAGCTTTGTTCATGAGGGTATCGTACTGCGCGGCGGCCGTTCCATCTACCGGGAAGAGGTGCGGCCGGAGAGCTTCCGGTCGGCATTGCCAGCGTCTCCGCCTGAGACCATTGGCGCTGTTCCCATCCCGCGTCCCTCACCATTCCCTGTCAACGTCAAAGCGGTTGCAATCACCTCCTGAACGGTGAAGATACGGCCGATGCCGGTCTCCCTTGATCTCCAGGAACGCCTTGAGAAGATCGATCGCCAATTGGCCGATCTGCTGGTGGAGCGCATGGGCGTGTTTCAGGACGCTGTAGAGGAGGATGAGGAAGCGCTCTCCGCGGAGAACCTGGCTTCCGTGCTGGAGCAGTGGGATGAGCTGGCCGATGAACTGGGCTGGAGCCCCGCGCTGGCGCAGCGGGCGTGCCGGGCGCTCAATGACCTCTGCAAGGCGGGGGAGGAGTGAGCGAGCACTACCACCGCGTTCCGCTTTCTGCTACAACCAGCCTGCCCGTCTTTCCCTCATGCCCGCCACCGTCCCGCCGGTCCGCCGTTCTCCCGTCCTCAGCGTGGTGGCGCTGGCCGTTGTGCTGGTTGGCATGGCGGCGTGGCTCTCCGGAGGAGGAGAACAGGCCGGCGGCCCGTTCCGCGCGCAGCTGATCGGGCAGGACACACTGCGGTTCTCCGCGGAGCAGATGGCCTGGGGCCAGCGGATCCCGGCGCGGCGGCGCACGCTCTTCACCTGCGGCCCCAGTCTGGGGACCGATCCGCTCTTTGGCCCGCGGCTGGCGGCGGACCGGAACATCTGGCTGTGGGGCTTCCTGTACCCCGGCCCGCAGGGGACGCCGGGGGACCGGGCGCACTGGCGGTACTTCTTCTCCCATAGGATGTATGCGCGGCACGCGTCCTTGGCCAGGCGCAACCTCCTGCGCGGCTTTCCGGCGGAGGGCGGAGAGTTCTACCTCTACGCCGACCGGGCGGTGGACGTGCGGTGCGGGGTACCGGACAGCCGGATGGAGCTTGCCAGCGGCGATGTGCCGTTTGGCTCCTCGCCGCAGAACTGCCCCTGGCCTACGGACTTCTGCACCGCCGCCTGGCAGGATGGCGGCTGCTCCACACCCGTTCCGCCCGTTCCGCCTCCGGGCCGGGAGTACGTGACTGTGGGTGCCTGCGGCACCCCGCAGTGCAACGGACTCTGCCGGCGGCTGATCCCGTCCCCCCCTCCGCCGGCGTCTGCCTCCACTTCTGTGCCCGGCTCGGCCCCGCCGCCCGCATCCTCTTCTTCCGCCGCCGCCAGCGTCCAGTCGTCCGTGGCGGTCACGCCGCCTGCGTCCTCATCCTCCGCGGAGGGCATGCCGGATCTGGTGATCACGCTGGATAACCACCCGGTCTCCACCTGGCCAACGGCTCTGAGCTACACGCTGACCGTACGCAACGCCGGCAGCGCGTCGGCGGACGCCTACACGGTGGTCGCCCAGCTGCCGGACGCGCCGGAGGCCGCGGGCCTGCGGCTCTCTGCCCAGAGCACCGCCGGCTGCACGCTGCTTCCCGGGGGCCGGATCCACTGCCCCGCTCCGGCGGGGCTGCAGCCCGGTCAGGTTCGTGGCTACCGCATTATCCTCCAAACCTCCGCCATCACGCCCTGCCAAGCGTTCCTCCTCACTACCGGCGCGGAGGTCCGCACGGAGCGGGACGCGTACCGGACCAACAATGGCGTGACGTACGCGCTGGAGCTCCTCTGCCCGGCCCCGGCCGGATCCAGTCAGGCCGCCGCCTCTTCCGCCGTGTCCAGTGATGCAGCCGGGCGGCAGCCGGCGGGGTGCGGGTCGGTCCTGTTCGGCGGGACGGTTACCACTGCCTGCCTCTACAAACTGCCGGAGAGCGCCTTTGAGCCATACGTGGTCAGCTACGCGCTGGAAGTGGATCCCACGCGCACGGGCGGGATAGATCCGCTGGTGGAGGCGCGCTTTTTGCCGGAATCCCTCGCCCTGCGGCCGGGCTACCTCTATGAGTACAGCAGCTACACCTCTCTCTCCTGCATGCCGGGCCAGGAAGAAGACGGCCGTGCCACGGCTGCCTGCCGGGACTGGGGCAGCGGCCGCCAGGGGCGGTACGTCTTCCAGTTGGTTCCGGGCGAGCAGTGCGCCTGGCAGACCGTGCGGGGGACGGTGAAGGTGCGTCTGGGAGAAGGGTTGGGGTTTGAGGGTATGGACAACCGGCCGCTCATCACCCTGCCGTTCAGTACCGAGGTCACCTGCGCCACGGCTTCCCGGGAGCGCCCGGAGCTGGAGATGACGATGGAAGCGCTGCCGCAGGCGCCAGCGCCGCCTGGCGTACCGGGGGTGCCCAACGCATCAGCGTACCGGGTGACCGTCAGGAACCGCGGCGCAGGTCCCGCCCAGAGCTGGGGGATGCAGTACCGCCTGCTGCAGGCAAGCTACACGGATGGCCATCCGCCGGTGATCTTTGATGAATTGACGTCTACTGCGCCGTACCTCCAGGGAATGCTGAGCTGTGGCAACGGCGCCTGCCAGGGTGGCATGCTGGAACCGGGCGCGCAGGTGCAGTTTGAATTCTGGGTGCAACCGGGCCGGAACTTTGACTTCTGCCGCGCGTTCACCAGTGAGATGCAGTTCCGCCTGACGGCCGCAGATCCGCCCCAATCCGCCGCCTATCCGTCGCCCGTGACTGCTTCAACAGCCCACTCCTGCACAGCCGCATCCGCACCGGGAACCATAGCGCCGGTGGCCACGTTCCAGGCTGGATCGTTTGCGGTACGCAGTGTACGCGCCCTCTCCTTCCTGACGTCCGCGCCTGGCAACGTCTGCACGCTGGGGCCGGTACGGAGCGCGGCGCAGGCACTGAGTGTTGTGGACAACCTGAACACCAACGTCAGCCCCGCCTTCCGCCTGGGGCTGGACGGGGCTCTTCCGGGGTTGCTTGAGGGAGCGTTCACGCTGGACGTTGCCGCCCCCTCTGTGGAGGCGTGTGAGTACACGCTCACCCTCCAGGATCCTGTCATCGGTTCACAGGCGGTGCGGGGTTCCAACCGCGACGCAGCGGGAGTGCCCCAGTCTCTGGTCTCCCAGGTCTTCGGCGTGCGCGCCACCGTCTATGGCTTGGAGCTCGCGCGCGGGATCGATCGGATCCGGCCCGGATCCACAATCGACTTTGGCGCCATTGTTGCCGGCCAGGCGGCGGAAACATCCTTCCTCATCACCAACGCCGGCGGACCGGACATTCCGGCCGTGGAGGCGCGGGTGGAAGCACCGGCAGGCTCGCCGCTGCGCGTGAATGCCCCTGCCCTCCCGCGCCCCCTCTCCGTTGGAGAGGCCGTGCCGGTCACGGTCAGGTTCGCGCCACAGGCGCCGGGGGCCTTCCAGGGCACGCTCACCTTCACGCTGGCGGAGGCGGGGTTTGAGCCGCTGACCTTCCTCGTGCGGGGGGTAGCCGTGGCGCCGTAAGGCGCTTCCGGCTGCCGGATAGAGAACGCCACCAGGGCCCACAATTCCGCTCCTGTCAGCAGATTCATTGAGCTGGAAGCCAAATACTGCTATACTATCTTGATATGCCCGCCTCCCAAGCCGCCACCCTGTTTGAGAAGGCCGCCTCGGCCAACGCGTCAGACGTCCACATTGCCGTGGGGTCTCCGGTCCTGTTCCGCATTGACGGTCAGCTGGTGCCCCAGAGCCGCCAGGTCATGAGCACCGCTTCCGCGGAGACGTTCGTGAAGGGCGTGATCGGGGAGCAGGCCTACAAGCGCCTCAAGGAGATGCGGGAGGTGGACGTGTCCTTTGAGACGCCCAGCGGCGTCCGCCTGCGTATCAACTGCCACTACGAGCGGGGCAACATCGGCCTGGCCGCCCGTATCATCCCCCAGGCCATTCCCACGCTGGAGGACACCGGCCTCTCCGGCATTGCCGAGCAGTTCTGCCAGCTGAGCCAGGGGCTCATTCTCTTCACCGGTCCCACGGGTTCCGGCAAGAGCACGTCCCTGGCGGCCATGATCCACTACATCAACCAGATCCGGGCCGCGCACATCATCACGCTGGAAGATCCGATCGAGTTCGTCTTCCCGCGCGGCAACGGCCTCATCCGCCAGCGCCAGTACGGGCAGGACTTCCTCTCCTTCGCGGAGGCCATGAAGCGCGTGCTGCGCCAGGATCCGGACATCGTGATGGTGGGGGAGATGCGCGATCCGGAGACGATCGCCACCGCCCTGACCCTGGCGGAGACCGGCCACTTGATTTTAGCCACCCTCCACACGCCCAACGCCATCCAGACGGTGGACCGCATCATCGATGTCTTCCCCAGCCACCAGCAGGTGCAGATCCGCTCGCAGCTGAGCCTGTCGCTCACGGCCATCGTGGCCCAGAAGCTCCTGCCGCGCGAGGGCGGCGGCCGCGTGGCGCTCCGGGAGGTACTCCTCAATACGCCCGCGGTCAGCAACATCATCCGCACATCCCGCGCCGTGGAGCTTAAGACCGTGCTCCAGACCAGCGAGTCCATGGGCATGTGCTCGTTCGCCAAATCCGCTAAGCGTCTCTTTGATGAGGGCGTGATCAGCAAGGACGTCTACGAGGTGGTCATGCAGTCTATTGCCTGAGGAGGTGAATTGAATTTGCGCCAGACGGAAGCCACAAACAGTGATCTTCTGGTGTGTTCACGGTACGGCTCCGTCCTGAGGTGCTGCATGCGTGCGGACCGCCTGTTCCGCAGGCGGGAGGAACGCCAAGAGTGGCGCAGGCAAGCGGAGAACGGCGTATGCGTCTCCTGATGTACGCTAGGAGTGCTTTCCTGTGCCACGCGTAGCTGGTGGAATGGGAGCATTCTCTTCTCCCTCCCCCATGCCTCGCACCCGCGCCTTCCGCCCTTCCGTAGAAGACGCTCCGCTGGAGCCGCGGCAGCTCCTGACCACCACGCCATATGATCAGGCGTTCTTGGCATCGCCTGTCATGACCTCCCTAGACCGCTGGTCTGCGGGCGATATAGATCTCCTGCCCGGCGCGAGCGTGAATGACATTGCGCTTAGTCCGGACGGTTCCCTCCTGGTATTCGGTGCCCGGAACGGTTTGGTTCAGGTGTTGGATGCGGAGACTCAGGAACCGCTTGCTTCGCTGCAGTTTTCCTCGAGTGTGTCTGGCCTCTCCTTTTCCCCCGATAGCCAGTCAGTCGCCGTGGCTGATTGGAGCGGGCAGCTGCGCATCATGGACGCGCGAACGGGAGAGATTCGGCATGAGTTCACCCTCGCCGGATCCGTTTGGCAGCTGCAGTACGCTCCGAATGACGGCAAGATCATTGTAGCCGTTGGCGGTCCTGAAGGTGATATCCGGGAGATCGACCCTGCCACTGGAGCGATGCAGCCGGTGTTTGGTCGCGGGACGTTCGATGTATCGGCAGATGGATCCAAGACGCTCTACTTTGCCAATAATGAACTCTATGAGCATGTCCGCGGGACGAACCAGTACGCGCGGGTTCCCATCAACTACCCGGTTGTCACTACTTTCGCTTACGCACCGGATGGACAGACGTTTGCCATGGGAGATATGAATGGCGGTTTGGGGATATATGACGCCACTGGGGGCCAGCGGAGCTGGTGGTGGGTCCAGCAGGGCCAGCCTACCACCAGTGTGGCGTTCTCCGCTGATGGCCGGACGGTAGCTGCGGCGGCTCGGTCCGGCTTCACCTCTGTCTGGTCCACAGGCGGTGAGCAGCTGGCAACCGAGACGCTCCCATGGGGCGGATCCAACCTCTACTTTTCTCCTAAAGCCCGCACACTCCTCGCTGTCACGCCGTATGTGCCGTCCTCGCCCGGCCTGCATGTGTTGGCAGTGCCGGAGAGCCAGCACATTGCGGCTCCAGACTCCGCGCCCGTGCTTGTGCCCGCCTCTCCCGCGCCAGATCCTCTACCGGATCCAGCGGCAGATGCTCAGCTCGCCCGGGAACAGGAAGCGGCCATGACCCTCATGGCGGAGGCGGGCGGGCTCTCCGTGGAGCTTGAGCGCTACCAGAACCGCATACGCGACCGCATCCAGTTCCTCACAGGGCTCCTGCCCGGTCTGGCTGAGCCTGCGCTGACGGACGTGCAGGCCCAGGTGGAGGAGCTGGAGGCGCTGTCTCAGGAAGTCCAGTTTCTGGTCAGTGAGTCCCAGGGGCTCATCTCCCGGCTGGGCGTGACGGAGGATGTAGACGGAGCGTACTTGGCTGCGCTGGTGCCGGAGGATCCGGCGTTCAGCCAGGCGGACGTGCTTGCGCTCGCGTCCATTCAGACGCTGGATGACCTAGAGCCCCGGCTCCAGGCGGCGCTCCTGCAGAGCAGCGTGACATCGGACATGGTGGCGGAGCCGTTCGTGGGTCCCGTATCCACCACCAGCCGCCAGGCCACGCTCACGCTGGATCTCCCGCTCCTGGGCGGGTCTGCGGCGCTGCACGGCTACGCCCTGGGCCGGGCCACGGGGGTGACGCTGGGTGCGCTCCCGGAGGGGTTTGAGACCCAGTCCAGCCGTCTCCTCTCCGGTGGCGCCGTGTCCACCGCGGCGCTCCAGCCGCAGCTCCAGTGGCTCTCGGACCTGGCCACGTCCTACCAGCCCTCCGCCAACCATCCCGTGGCCGGGCGCCTGGCGTTCACGGCCTACACGCGCACCATCTATGACTACTACCTGGGCGACCGTGGCCCCAATCCGCAGAAGATCCTGGTGACGCCGGATGGCGGGCTGCGTGGCGCGCTGGCCGCAGACGGCACCCTGAACGTGGCGCTTCAGACGCCCGCGTACCTCCAGGGCGTCGGCATCACGCTCAGCGGGTCGGGCCAGGGATCGGTGCTGCACATCCAGACGCAGGACGGTCGCGGCCTGCGCATCCCCGTCTCCGTTACCGGCACGGTTCCGGTGGGGGAGACAGTCGTCTCTGTTGCGCTGGAAGCGGGGAAGGGCGTAACGGCCGTCCTGAAGTCCCTGGATTTCCGCGCTACCGCGCCGTCCGGCCAGACCGTCACGGTTCCGGATGACGCCATCGGCGTGCAGGACGGCGTGGCCGCGATCGATCTCACGGGGAGCGCGTCGCTGGTGACCGCCGTTTCCGGCACCGTTCACACGGTCGATCCGGCGCAGCTGACGCGCATTACGGCCTACCGGGGGGATACGGAGCTTGGCACGGTCCAGGCTGAGGCGGACGGCAGCTTCCGCGTGGCGGATGCGGCCGGCATCACCGGCCTCATCATCCGGAGCGCGCCCACGTTTGCCCTCTCCGGCCTGCAGGCGGAAGGGGAGCAGGGAACGGAGCCATTGGACGCAGAGAACCTCTCTCCCGCCCGGAGCAACTTGCTCGCCCAGATTGGCGCGCCGGATCCGGCGCTGGCCCCCTGGACGGAGTCCCTGTGGACCAAGCGGTTCAAGATCAACCGCGTGGACTCGGGTCCGCTCACGGGCAAGCAGATGAGCAATGAGCTGGGTTGGTGGCAGCAGACCGCCGCCGACCAGTACAGCCTGGTGGCGGTGGAGGGCGCAGATCCGCGGATCTTGGGGATCAGCATGCTGCTGGAAAACGGCCGGATCCAGGACTATCCCAGCACCGCGTACGAGGTCCTGGGCAACTCCATCCTCTTCTATCCCACCGGCCGGGTGCTGGACGTGTGGCTGAAACTGGGCGGCAGCTTCACCAACTACTACGTGAGGAAGAGCGGGGCCACCCGCGCGGAGGTGATGCCGCCGCAGGGGGCCAACCCGGAGCTCCACTGGGTGGGGGCCAGTCCCTACACTGACCAAGGAGGATGGGGGGACTCCTTCACGGAGTGGCCGCACAACTTTAGCCGTACCGGTTCCTACAACGGGAACTTCAACATCCGGAACACCGGGCTTGCCGGCATCACGTTCTCCCGGCTCCAGGTGCACGTGGGATCTGCCGGCACGGAGGCCGATCCCGTGACGTACGCGCTGAACGAATCCCGCCATATTGCCCCAGGCGGCCTCATGGGCGTCGTGCTGCCCATCGCCATGCCCGCAGCCGGCTGGGACCAGAAGGTGACTATCGTGGGCGTCACGCCGGACGGCCAGCGCCGCATGCTAGACCGCACCGGTTTCTCCCAGCCCCGTCCGGCAGACGGCACCGGCTGGTCC
>CAZWIA010000034.1:0-6565 GCA_964633955.1 uncultured Candidatus Peribacteria bacterium
TTTCCATTTTTGCCTCCTTTCAATGAACCATGGGCCCCGCACCGTGCCGGGCCCGGCAGCCAGATGACTGTACGCCATGCGCGACTGCCCGTCAGCAGTCAGACGGATCAAACCGGTAGACGGGCGGCTGAGAAGCCGCCTGTTCTGCTGTGAGCAGCTCGTGCTGGAGGTGCGCATTCCAGTCCTGGAGCACATTGTACTCCAGAGCCAGTTGCGTGATGAGCCTGTCCTGGTCTGCTATCACGCTCTTCAGCCGGCCATTTTGATCCTTGCACTGAGACAGCGCATATGTCAATCCAAGATTGATCGCAAACAGGACGAGTACCGCCAGGGTAGCCACGATCGCCATCATGATCGAATTTTCCATCACGTGTGCCTCCGGCGGCTCTCAGCCGCAGCAATGAGGATGCAGCTCATGATCACGCCGATCAATGCGCCGGAGAACACCTCCAGCAACAGGAGCATGGGATACCTCCGTTCATGGAAAAGACCGCGTCGCGCCCCGTCCGCAGCGCCTGCGGATCGTGGCAACTAACACATAATGTACAACTCATACAAAATATGTCAATACCAGGAATATCCGCAAAGAAAAGCCCCGCTCTGGCAGGGCTCTCCTTGTTTTCTCGGTTTCTTTGGACTCATCGGTTTCCTCTCAGTAATCCATCCCCATGTCTCCCATGCCGCCACCCGGCATGGGGGCGGGCTTCTCCTTCTCCGGGATGTCCGTGACGGCAACTTCCAGTGTTAAGAACATCGCCGCAACGCTCGCAGCGTTTTCCAGGGCCGAACGCGTGACTTTCTTGGGGTCGATCACCATGGCCTTCACCAGGTCCTCATACTGGCCGGTGAGGGCGTTGTAGCCGTGGGTGCCATCCTGGGCGGACATCACCTTCTCCACCACCAGCTTGCCCTCCGCGCCGGCGTTGTCCGCAATGTGCCGGCAGGGGTACGTGAGTGCATTCTTCACAATGTCCACGCCCAGCTGCTCGTCCTCATTCTTCATCTTGAGCTTGCTAAGCGCCGTAACGGCCCGGATGTATGCCGTGCCGCCGCCAGGCACAATGCCCTCCTCCGCCGCCGCTCGGGTGGCGGAGAGCGCGTCCTCCACGCGGTGCTGCTTCTCCTTCTGCTCAATCTCCGTGGCCGCGCCCACCTTCACAACCGCGACACCGCCGGACAGCTTGGCGAGCCGCTCCTGCAGCTTCTCCCGGTCAAAGTCAGACTTGGTGGTCTCCATGAGCGCCTTGATCTCCGCAATGCGGGCCTCGATATCGGATTTCTTCCCGGACCCGCCCACAATGATGGTGTTGTCCTTGGTAGCCACCACCCGGCGGGCGGTGCCCAGGTCGTCCAGTGTCGCGTGCTCCAGCTTGAGCCCCACGTCCTCGCTGATTACGCGGCCGCCGGTGAGGATGGCAATGTCCCGCAGGATCTCCTTGCGCCGGTCGCCAAAGGCGGGCGCCTTTACGGCTAGCGTGGAGAACGTGCCGCGCAGCTTATTCACCACCAGCGTGGCCAGGGCTTCTCCCTCCACGCTCTCGCAGATGATCACCAGCTCCTTGCGGCCCTTCTGGGCCAGCGCCTCCAAGACCGGCAGGATGTCCTGGATGGAGGAGATTTTCTTGTCCGTGATGAGGATGTACGGCCGCTCGTAGACGGATTTCATGGCCCCGGGATCCGTCACGAAGTACGGGGAGATGTAGCCCTGATCAAACTGCATGCCCTCCACGAACTCCTTCTCAATGCCCAGCGTCTGACCGGCCTCAACGGTCACCACGCCATCCTTGCCCACTTCATCAATCACCTCCGCAATGACGGAGCCGATCTCCGGATCCTGCGCGGAGATGGTGGCCACCGCCGCGTACTCCTCCTTCTTGGACACGGGCTTGGCCTGCTGCTCCAGGCTCTTACTCACCGCCTCCACCGCGTGGAGGATGCCGTTCTTGATGGAGATGGCGTTCTTGCCCGCACCCAGGTGCTTGAGGCCCTCCTGCATGATGGCGTGGGCCAGGACGGTGGCGGTGGTGGTGCCGTCGCCGGCGGCGTCGTTGGTCTTGGTGGCAGCCTCCTTCACCATGGAGGCGCCCATGTTCTCAAAGGGGTCCGGCAGCTCGATCTCCTTGGCCACGCTCACGCCGTCCTTGGTGACGGTGGGACCGCCGTACTTCTTGTCCAGCGCCACGTTGCGGCCCAAGGGACCCATGGTGGCGGAGACGGCCTGCGCCAGCTTGGCCACGCCTTTGAGGAGCTTCTCACGGGCCTCATTGCCCATCAGCATCTGCTTTGCCATAGTCGGGAAAGGGGAAGGAAAATGGAAGAGGAGAGTGTGCGGTTGCGGCAGAGCGCTCATCTGAGCGCGGGCGCCGGATGATCAGTGTTCCACCACGCCCAGGACTGAATCCAGGTGGAGGATCTTCACCTCAATGTCCTTGCCGTCCTTGGCCTTCAGCTTCACCTCGTCCCCGGCGTACTTGCCAAAGAGGACTTCATCCCCCACCTTCACGTGCTGGGACGGATCCACGGAGTCTTTGCCAAGGCCCCCCTTGCCAACGGCGATCACCAGGCCCTGCTGGGGCTTGTCTTGGGAGGCCGTCTGGGGGATGACCAGGCCGGACGCGGTGACCATCTCCTTCTCCAGCGGCATGACCACCACGCGGTCGCCGATGGGACGGATGCTCACGGCCAGCTTAGGAACGTTCGCTTGCGCCATAGAATACTGAGGGAAAGGGATAAGGAGATGATGGGGCGGCGGCGGGGCTCTGCCCGATCGGGATGCCGCGCTTAGCAGTCGGTATTTTAGAGTGCTAGCACCCGGCGTCAAGATGTGCGATCGGGACGTGTGCGTTCCGGCCATGCTTCCCCGCGCCTGTCACGGCTACTTGGTCCGCTGCGCGGAGCACCGGTCCTATAGTGGGAGCGCTCTTCCTCCCGCTCGCATGCCTGCCAAGAAGGCCGCTCTCATCCTAGGTTTTGCGGTCATTGCCGCCATCCTCGCGTACCTCCTCTCCCCGCTCTTCATCCGGACGGAGCTGCAGGAACCTTCCCCGTTGGGAACGGGCACGGGATCCGCGAGCGCGATCGGCGTCACGGACGCCGGTGACGGCAGTGCCGCCACGCTCATCCAAGACGGCTTGGACGCCATGACGGAATCCGAGGTGATCAGCTTCCTCAACGAGGTGGTGGACATGCAGCGGGAGGGGCTGACAGAAGAGCAAGAGCCCATGCCGAACGCGGCCAAGGTGACGGCGCGGGGGACCTTCCGCGAGCGGGTGCACCAGGTGAGCGGCACGGCACTGCTCATT
Organism: uncultured Candidatus Peribacteria bacterium; assembly: GCA_964633955.1. GTDB lineage: Bacteria > Patescibacteriota > Gracilibacteria > Peribacterales > Peribacteraceae > JAQBQQ01. The sequence goes on from CAZWIA010000034.1 coordinate 3,303, forward strand.
GAGCGGGGCGGGCAGAAGACGCTGCGGTTTGAAGATTTTGATACGCTCAACGGGCCGGACCTGCACGTGTACCTGGCATCCGGCCTGAGTGATGAAGACTACGTGGATCTGGGGTCCCTGCGCGCCACCAGCGGCAACGTGAACTACGCCGTTCCGGCCGGCACGGATACCAGCAAGTACACCAAAGTCTTGATCTGGTGTGAGCCCTTCTCCGTGCTGTTTGGCTACGCTGAGCTGGGGCCGGCCTGAAAAGGGGCGGTCCGACCATGCGACTCAATGATGCAAGGGAGCGTCCGGGTGCGCAAAGAAGTGGCGGTTCCCTTCCGCGTCCCGGAAGGACACGCCAAATTCCTCCACGCTCCGCGCCACGGCGTTCTCCAGCACCGGGCCCTGCTTGCAGAGCAGGATGCCCGGCGGATCCAGCCGGCAGGATCCGCAGTGGCCGGTGCCGCAGTGCATCACGCGGGAGAGGGACACTTGAGCCGGAATGCCGTGCGCATGCGCAATGTCCGAGACGTGCTTCAGCATCATCTCCGGACCGCAGCTGAGAATCCGGTCCACCGGCTGGCCGGTCGCGATGAGCTCTTCCAGCACATCCGTGGCGATCCCGCGCTGTCCCAGCGACCCGTCCTCCGTGACCGGATGGATGCTGGTATTGGGCAGGGCTTCCAGTTCCGACCGGAACAGGAGGTGGGCTGCGTCCTTGGCAGCCAGGATGACCGTGAGGCGACAGCCGTCCTCCGCCGCACGGCGCGCGGTGAACTTGAGTGGTGCCGATCCATACCCGCCGGCAATGAGCACTACGTGCTGACCTGGCTGCCACGTGAAGTGCGTGCCGTACGGGCCGCGCAGGCCGATCGGGTCACCCGCGTGCCGTTCCGCCAGTGCCCGGGTGGCAGGCCCCACGGCAAAGACCGCCAGCTGCGTTACGCGGCCGTCATCCTCCGCCACTGAGAGGGGAATCTCCTCCGCGCCCGGGATATCCACCATGAGGAACTGCCCTGGCAGCGCGTTGAAAGACACGTCAAACGCGTACGTGCGCACCTGGGGGGTGAGCTGGGCGGTCTCTTTGATGGGATAGCGCGGCGGGACATCCGTAAGATGCATGGACCGTTCATACCGGAGGAAGTTCGCGCGAGCAAACGGCCGACGGATACGCCGGGCCACGCGTCAAGGATTCGCCCGCTTCAGCGGAAACATCTACCGCTCTTGGGGCGGCGGGTCCTGCAGGCAGGCAATGAGCTCTTCGGTCATGGTCCAGCCGCACTCACCGCTCGCTTGCCGCTCGCAGACGGCGGCCTTGTAGCAGGCGTACTCCGCCTTGAACTCGCAGGTGCTCATCACCTCCTCATCCGTGCACAGCTGGCCGCTGCAACCGGAGGGGCGGCACGGCCGGTCTGCCGTCTGGCCGGTGCTGGCGCCGGCGGGTTCCGTGTCCGCGGGGAGGGAGGACGGCGTGAAGAGGCTCACTTCCGTGAAGTGCGCGTAGCACGCCGGGGCGCCGGCGCCGCCCTGGAGCGGCAGCTTGGTGAGCGTGAGGCTCACCGGGTTCTCCGCCGTGGCATTCAGGATGGTTCGGCTGAGCGAGGGGTCTAAGCGCACCTCCGCGCGGCCGCGGGCATCTGAGTCATTCCAGTACGTAATAGTCTCATCCTTCACGCAGCCGAGCCCGATCCGCGCCGGGCCGGCGTAGGTGTTGCCGGCGTTCTCCTTCAGGAAGCGGGTGAGGGGCGTGTTGTTTGTCTCCGTGACGGCCAGGAACACGTAGTCGTGGGTCTGGCAGTCCGTTTCACAGAACGGTTCCTGCACCTGTTCCACCATGGGATAACCCCGGACGTAGGCCGTGCCGGACGGCATGCCGCTCGGATCAAGCGTGAACGTGCCCTCCGGCAGCGCAGACACAGCCGTGGAAGACGCGCTGGATGAGGCGGCGTCATCCGGCAGATCCGCGGTCTGGGTGGTGCCGCACGCGGCCAATAGGAGCGCGGAACAGGACAGGAGGAACTGGGTGGCGTGACGCATACGTTCGGTGGGGACGGTCAAGGAGCGCCGTTCTGACGCGGAATTCAGCGATCGCTGGCGTGTCAGTACGGGGCGGGGCCTCACTCTACGCTTCCCGGAGCCGTTTGCACGTGAAGGGGATTGATCAGGCGCATGTTTTCCACTGTCGTGCGGGGTTGGCGGTCCTTCATGCTTCCATGTTGTCCCGCCCCTCCCACTCCGCCAAGAAGCGTTCCACAAAGTCCTCCATGTACTGGTGACGGCTGTCTGCAATCCGCTTGGCGGCCGCCGTATGCAGGCGGTCTCTCAGGAGGAAGAGCTTCTCATGGAAGTGGTTAATGGTGGTTCCCTGACTGTTCCTGTACGCCTCAAACGTCTGGTGCATCTCCGGTCCCGCATCCGGGTGGTACATGAGCCGGTTGGCGTGGCCGCCGTAGGCAAAAGCGCGGCCAATGCCGATCGCACCCAGCGCGTCCAGCCGGTCGGCATCCTGAACGATCTCACCTTCCTTGGACCGTGGTTTGGTCCGGACGCCGGCGCCCTTGAAGGAGACATCCTCCATCACCTGGCACACACGCCGGATGACGTCCTCATCCGTACCGATCGACGCGAGCCATTCCCGCGCCGCGCGCGGGCCCGCCGTCAGGTCTCCGCCGTGGAACTTCCAGTCCGCGATATCGTGCAGCAGGGCTCCTAGTTCCACGACCAGCGGATCAGCATCGCCCTCCAGCTCCGTGAGCCGCACCGCCATCCGGTGCACGCGGACGATGTGCCACCAGTCATGGCCCGTGCCCTCTCCCTCCAGCTTGGCGCGGACGTGCTCCTTGGTCCGTTCAATCAGCGCGGTCTGTTCCAGTGTGGCAGCGGAAGTCATGGCAGGGAGTGTAGCGCGGGGAGGGGATTTGGCTACGCCCGGTTGGGCAGGTAGCATCACGGCGATCCTTCCCCCCTTCCGCAATGGACAAGCTGGTGCACTTTGAGATCCCGGTGGATGACATGGCCCGCGCCAAGGACTTCTATGGCTCCCTCTTTGGCTGGCAGCTGTCTGACTGGCAGATGCCGGACGGATCCGTCTACGTGGGCGCGCGGACGGTGGAGGTGGATGACAAGCAGACGCCCAAAGAACCGGGCGCGATCAACGGAGGCATGGTGGCCCGGTCCGCGGAAGTGCCGGCGCCTGTCTTTGCTGTGCACGTAAAGTCGATCGATGAGACGCTGCAGAAGATCCAAGCCAAGGGCGGCACACTGGTCCGGCCCAAGAC
>CAZWIA010000034.1:6665-10384 GCA_964633955.1 uncultured Candidatus Peribacteria bacterium
ATGAGACGCTGCAGAAGATCCAAGCCAAGGGCGGCACACTGGTCCGGCCCAAGACGGACATCATGGGCATGGGCTTCTACGCCTACGTGAAGGACAGCGAGGGCAATGTTCTAGGCCTGTGGGAGGATGCGCCAAAGGGGTGAGAGAAGGGAGTTAGCCGGAATTCTGGCAGCACAGAGCCAAGTTTGACACATAATCCTATTGGGATATTGCGCGTACTTGAGAGGGCATTACTCTGTGGGGGCAGATCCTTGACCTCACCGCATCCCAGCCAGGAGACCCCGCGTGAACATCACAGAAGTACGCATCAAGCTTGTGGAGAAGAAGCGCGATCGATTCCTTGCGTTTGTGTCTATCGTGATCGACGGATCCTTTGTCGTGAAGGATCTGAAGCTCATTGATGGCTGCAGGGGCAAGTTCGTTTCCATGCCCAGCGAGAGGCGCATGGAATACTGCGAGCATTGCGGCTGCAAGAACCACCTGCGTGCCAATTACTGCAACAAGTGCGGCTGTATGCTTAGGCGTGATGCCACGCATGAGCCGCTGTATTTGGATATCGCCCACCCGATTACTGCCGAGGCTCGGGAGGCCATTCACCACGCTGTGATCCAGGCCTACGAGGAAGAACTGAAGCGCGCCGAACTCTCTGGGTCCGTGTCCACCCGTGATGACCTGAACGGGAAGGTGGCGTAGGAGAAATTCCTGCTAGTCAGAAGGTCATGGCCTGTTCCCACCCGCCTCCGCGTTCTGTGGAGGTGGGGTTTTTGTATGCTTTCAATATCGATCACCATCCTGCGATGCACAGAGAAATACTTCTCATGGTTTACCATGAGCGAGTCCGCCGTAGGCGGACGAATCGCCTGCCTGCCGGCAGGCAGGAATGGTGCCCAGAAGAGGACTCGAACCTCCACATCCGCGAGGATACACGCTCCTGAAGCGTGCGCGTCTACCAATTCCGCCATCTGGGCTAGGGGACCAAAGAACCAGCACGCAGCGTGCCTGGAGCGGAGCGGATGGTAGCAGCCACCTACGGGCTTGGGAAACGGATTTTACCGCTCAGCTCTCTGGTGTTCAGTCTTGGCTCTCTGCGGGTGCGGAAGGACGTCCGCAATAGGAAGAGCTGCGGAGAGTACCGTATGATCCCCCCATGCGCATCGTCCCCTCGCTCCGGACAAGCCTGAACGTCCTCCTCGTTCTCCTAGCGTTCGTGATCCTCTGGAAAGGGGGCAAGAGCCTGGAGAGCACGTGGCTCATGACAGGTGCGGCGTGCCTGGTCGTCCTGGCGGCGTGGAACAGCCGGCCAGCGGAACCGTGGAAGCTGGGCGTGTCCGCCACCCTCTGGTGGAGTTGTCTTCTCTTCATCCTCTGGACCGCGGTGACGTACGTACTCTCCACGACCAGAAACTACGGGCTGGATGAGGTGCTGCGGGAGGGCAGCCTGTTCCTGCTCCTGCCGGTGCTCGCGCGCGTGCTGCCCGGTGACGCGGGCAGGGCGTGGACCGACCGGTTCCTGCGGGTGATGACCTGGGTGACGCTTGTGGCGTGCGCGATCGGCATTGCCGTCTACGTGCTGCAGCCGGTGAACCGCATGGTGGGCACATTCTTTGATCACCGCTTCCACACGGATTACTGGCCCAACGCCTGGGCGGAGTTTTTGCTGCTCGCGTGGCCGGTTGCGGCGCTGTGGGCCATGGAAGAAGGAGCTGCGCGGCGCGGGCTGCGACTCATGGTCCTGGGCGTCCTGTTCGGCTGTCTGCTCCTCAGCTACTCGCGCGGGGCGCTCCTCGCCTTCCTGGGACAGCTCTTCTGCCTGGCGCTCATCCAGGGCGCCCGCGTCCACAGAGGCTGGCGCGGAGGCGGAGCGGGTCCATTGCTCAGGCAGCTGGGCTTGCGCGCGGCTGTGCCGATCGTGCTTGCCGGGATCACTTTTGCCGCCGCCAACCTGGCGCGATCCCAGGTTTTTTCAGTGCAGAGCGTGGTGGAGAAGGTGACCTTCACCGCGGCGGAGGGTGCATCCTCCAAATCCGAACGGGCCCAGTTCTGGCGCCAGGCGGCGATCCTCACGCGCGGCCGGCCGATCACCGGGTACGGGCCCTACAGCTTCCGCTTCACGCAGCCGGCGCTGCAGGAGGGGGTCCTGCAGACGTCCGACCACCCCCACAACGTGTTCCTGAAACTGGGGGCTGAGCGGGGCGTTCCGGCGGTCATCCTCTTCCTGGTCATCCTTGGGTCCATCCTGGCGCCCGCCCTCATCCGCCAGTTTGCGCCGGACCGCCTGCGGCAGCCGGGGCTCCAGCCGGACACGGCGTTCCTCATCGCCGTCCTGGGCGTGATCGCGCACCTGATGATTGACTACAACCTCCAGTTTATCGGCATCATCCTGCCGTTTGTCATCCTGCTCGCCTTGCTCGCCTCCGGCGACCGGCGGGAGGCGCGGACGTCCTCGCTCGCCCGGCGCGTGGGGTACGCGGAGGTCACGTTCGCCTGCGTCCTCTTGATCACTGCTGTCTGGGAGGGCCGCTTCCTGGTCCTCTCCTCCCTGGGACGGCGGGCGGAGGCGCAGGGAGACAGTCTTGTGGCGCTGGCGTGGTACCAGGCGTCAGCAGGCGAGTGGTTCTCCAGAGATCTCCTCCTGAGCCAGGCACGTCTCCTCATGGACCTGCGGGACTGGAGCCAGGCGGAGGAAGTACTGAACCGCTATGATCAGGAGAACAGTCAGGACTATCGATCGCTCAAGCTGCTCGCGGAACTGGCGCTCCTGCGGGGTGAAGCCGCAGAGGCAAGGGATCTCCTTTCCCTGGCCCTGCGCCGCGCCCTGTGGAACGACCTCTCCGTCCTGCGGCACCTCCTAGAACTGCAGGCCGATGCGCGGGATTCAACCGGAAATTTACCCCCGGAGGCCGTCATGACGGCCCTGCGCGCGTATCACGCCGCCATTCTGCAGAACGCCCACTTCATTGGCCTCTCCCAAAACGCAGAGGAGTTTCTTCATGCCGCCGACCGGGCGGCGCTGCTGTGGCCGGCGCACGCGGCGGAGCTGGATGAGCTGACGGAGGAAGTGACGCAGAAAGCCCGCTCGCTTAGGCAGGAGATCGCCGCCCGGCGGCCGGGATTTCTGTGGTAAAGGGACACGCAGAGACCCCCCTGCGGAGCAAGGTGGCGACCCAGAGGGAAGGGCACCCGGGGACCGGGATTCAGGGGTGCGTCGTTGCTTCTCCTCCCATCCCCGTTAGAACGTGGGGAGCGTCAGCACCATCGTCACCATGACGGAGGTGATAAGCAGCGCATGCATGAGCATGAGCGGGAGCGAGGCGCGGCGTGAGGAGAACTTCACTGTTCCCATTCTACTCCCGGCGGTCAGCCTGAGCATTGTTAGATATGTCAAAAAAGTGTGTAGTAGCATATTTTCTTCGACCGGATTCTGCTCCCCCTGCTTCCGGCACAGACCCTCCGCGTCGATCGGCGTTCCGCGAATATGGACAAGGAGGCTGTTTATATTGTGAAATAGATAGTTAGAATGTGAAACAATCTCCACATTCACCCTGCGGGTCAATCCAGGACTGGATCCCGTGTGTCGGGATGCCATTCAGTCCGGTTGATCGGCGTTGGCAGGGGCGCGGAGCCTGCTAGAATGCCGCCGATCGGGACGTAGCTCAGTTGGTAGAGTGCGCGGTTCGGGTCCGCGAGGTCGCTGGTTCGAGTCCAGTCGTCCCGACCAT
>CAZWIA010000035.1:0-10223 GCA_964633955.1 uncultured Candidatus Peribacteria bacterium
CTTGATTCATGATTCGCCTTAGATGGGTAACGCCTCCAGCGGCGCGACCTTCCGCGTCGGTTGGTGCATGGTCTCCCCGGGCTCGAGAGCCTTGCCTGTCTGAGGATCGATCTCCTGCGCCACCAGGATGAGGCGGCGCAGCGTGGTCCCTACCGGCGTGCAGGTCATGAGGGTGGCCGCTCGCCGGTCAGACGGCTGGTCTAACACGGAGGTGTCCGTGGGGCGGACCTCTTTCTTTTCCGTCACGCGGTACACGTGCCTGTTGCCACGGAAGTAGACCATGTACTGGTCGCCTGCGGAGAGCTCATGCAGCCGCGCAAAGACCGTCTTATATTCCCCGGGCGACCAGGGGTAGTAGGAGCTGTGGCCCGTGAGGAAGAAGTTCCCCGCCTGTCCCGGCCGGGCGGTGCCCGGATAGTGCACCACGCCCCGCTGGAGCCCTTCTTGGATATCCCGTTCCACCTGATTCCAGTCCTCCCGCAGGAGCGCGTCTAGCGGCGGCTCCACCAGCGGCACGTTCAGGTCCAGCTTGGGGATGACCACGCGGTTCTCCGGCGGTCCCACTTCCGGCAGAAAGGAGAGGAGATCTCCCGGAATCTTGGATGACGCATCCGGCAGAGAGGGGAGTTCCGTGAGAGGGGAGGCGTCCGCCACCGTGGGTCCGTGGAGCAGTGGCTCCAGGCGGGCGGAGGCGATCTGCCAGAAGCTCTGGTAGTTGAGCGCCGTGAAGAGCCCGGCAAAGAGGAGGACAAAGCTCATGCCAAACCGGACGGTATCCATCACAAAGAGTCTCATCCGGCTCAGCTCCTTTGGCTGCCTGCGACCGGGCACCAGCACCGGTTGGGTGAGGAAGAGCCACGTCCGGCGGAGGAGGCCGTCCGTCTCGATTCTCAACTCATGGGCTAGGGGGGCCGCTTCCTGGGCCGTAACTCTCACCTGCCGGATCCCCTCTTCCAGTGCCGCCCGGGTCAGCTGGCTCACCATGCCCACGCGCCGGGTGACGGGAGAACGCGCAATCCCCTGCTCCCCTGCCCCGTAGTCCTCAAACGGGAGCACGATGTTCCCATCGGCGTCATAGGTGGCCCGGTGAGGGAGCGGGGCGGAGGAAATCAAGCTATTGTAGCATAAATCTTGCGTTTTAGCGATGCCAGGGATGGCTCTGGAATGCGGTGAATTGGCAATTTTGCGATCAGATACGCACCTCGCCCGGTGGAAAAGCAGGTTCCTCGGTCCTCAGGCCGCCAGCACCCCGCCCCCCACCACCTCCTGCCCGCGGTAGAGCACCAGGGACTGGCCCGGTGCCAAGGGCGGCTGAGGGTCGTCGAACGTGAAGCGACCCTGGTTGCCGTTGAACGTCAGCTGGCCCCGGAGCTTCCGTGACAGCGACCGCGTCCGGCACTCGAAGCGGACTGCCTCATTCTCCTTGGGCTGCCAGGAGACCCAGCGGATCTCACGGAGCCGGACGACGGTGGAACGCTCCGCGTGCTGCTCCGCAACGATCAGCGCGTTGCGGCCCGCATCCTTGGCTATAACCTCCAGGGGAATCTTCAAGCCTCCAATCCCCAACCCCTTCCTCTGACCGGGCGTATAGAGCGGCAGGCCGCGATGCGTGCCGACGACAGTTCCGTCCCTGCGTTCGATGGGGCCTGGTGTCATTGCGTCAGCAATGTGCCGCTTCAAAAACTCCTGCGGCGTCTTCTCCGGGAAGAAGCAGAGGTCCTGGCTCTCCTGGTAGAGCTCGTCATGCGGGACACTGAATTCCTTGGCAAGCGCGAACACTTCCTCCTTCCGCATGCCGCCCAGCGGGAACATCGCGCAGCGGAGCTGCTCCTGCGTGAGGCCGTACAGGTAGTAGCTCTGGTCCTTTGGTGTATCGATCGCTTCCAGGAGGACGTACCGGCCGCCGTCCGCCGTCTCCTCGCGCGCCACGCGCGCGTAGTGGCCGGTGGCCAGCCGCTCGCAGCCGTACTCATGCATGAGTTCGATCAGCTTTCCGAACTTCACCGTGCGGTTGCAGTTGATGCACGGGTTGGGCGTGAGGCCCGCGCGGTGCGCGTCCAGGTACGGATCCACCACCTGGTGCTTGAACTCCCCCGCCAGGTCCACGATGTGGTAGGGGATGCCGAGCGCCTCCGCCACGCTCCTGGCCCGCATGGCCGTCTGCGCGTTGCAGCACTTGCTGGGGAGGATCCGCGCGATGGCCGGCGCCAGCGGATCACTCCACAGGGTGAACCGCACACCCACCAGTGTGTGCCCCTGCTGCGTGAGCAGGTGCGCGACAACGCTGGAATCGATGCCACCCGATAGAGCGACGAGGATCTTCATCTGTAACCTAGTATGCCACATTGACAGATTCTATAAGAATCATGAATTATGAAGTATGCGCCGGTCTTGATTCATAATTCATAATTCATGATTCGTCTTCACGTAGAGGTGGTATCAGGGATCATTCCCGTTAAGATGAGAAGGATGATGACCATCGAACAGGCACTGGCGTACTGGGTGCGGGAGAAGAAGCTGACCAAGAAGAAGGCGCTGGAGTTAGTGGACGCGCTGCCGCCGGGACTGGTGGACCGTGAGCGCCAAGGCGACCATTCCCACCGGGCCATCAGCATCTTTGCGGCGGTGGGGGCGGTGCTGGTGGGATTGGGCGTGATGCTCTTTGTGGTGAGCAACTGGCAGGCCATGACGCCGCTCACCAAAGTGACCGTCCTGCTGGGGACCATGCTGGCTACGGGCATTGGCGGATATGTGCTGGCGTTTGAGCGCGGGCAGTATCCCAAGACGGGAATGGCGCTGCTCTTTCTGAACGCTCTGGTCTACGGCGCTACCATCTTCCTGATCGCGCAGATCTACCACCTGCCGCTCAATTTCTGGCTGGGCGGGCTCCTGTGGCTGGTTGGCACCGCGCTCTTTGCCGTGATCCTCCAGTCCCGGCTCCACGTGTGGCTCAGCGTTCCCCTCCTCATCCTGACGCTCGGCTGGCTTAGGACGGCGGACCTGCTCGGCAGCGGGGAGTTTAATTTCTTCTTTGACGCCGAGCACTCGATCGTGAACCTCTTACCCGCGATGGGCGTGATGCTGGTGAGCTTGGGTATCCTGCACCGACGGTCCAGGTTCATGGAGTTCGCCTCCCGGACGCTCTTCCACTGGGGCGTGTTCCTCACCACGCTGGTGCTGGTGATCTCCACCTTCAACAAGGACATCTTCTACCAGGTGCTCTACCTGGACATTGACGCGGTGGGGCTGGCGGTCATGCTGGCGGCGGTCATGGCGCTCATTGCTGCCATCCGCTGGGGTACCTTTGAGGCGCCGCAGGGGCGGTGGGGGCTTCTGGCCTACGGGCTCTACACGGCGTTCACGTTCCTGATCGCCCGCGCGCCGGTGTTCCTGGGGCTCATGGGGACGGACAGCTTCACGGGCGCGCCGCAGTACCTGGATGCGGCGGCCGGTGACATCCTCATGCTCCGCGGGTTCTTTGTGGTCCATGTTTTGCTCTTTGCGGTCTTCCTCCTCACACTCATCTGGTACGGCACGCTGCTCCGGATGCCCGCGGTGATCAACATCGGCATGCTTGGGATCGCGCTCACGGTGCTGGTCCAGTACTTCTCCTGGGCGTGGGAGTCCCGGAACAAGTCGGTCGTCTTCATCATTGGCGGCGTCATCATCCTGATCCTGAGCTTCATCTTGGAGCGCCAGCGCCGGAAGCTCCTGGCATCCTTTGAGATCGACCCCGCCGCCGAATCCGATTCCGTCTCCGAAGACGCATGACCCGCCGCACCGCCTTCCTCATCGGCCTGCTGGTGCAGCTCCTCTGTGTGTTTGGCCTGTTCCTCCCGTCCGTGATCCTGCTCACGGCCGGCACGCCCATTACGCTTGAGACGGCGCCGGTGGATCCCTGGTCCCCGCTCCGGGGGCAGTACGTGACCCTGGGCTACCAGGCGGCGCAGGGGATCGACCGGCCGGACCGCCTCACCCGTCGATCGTTCTACGTGGTGCTCCGGGACCGGGGGGACGGCGTCTATGAGCGTGCGGCGGTATCCACGGAGCGTCCCCGGCTTGAGCCCGGCCAGGCGTGCGTATGGGCCGTGGACCAGGGCTGGCAGGTGCAGTTCCCGGACCTGGCGCAGTACTTTGTGGAGGAGGGATCCGGGACGGAGATAGAGGAGGCGTCCCAGTCGCACCGGCTCCTGGTGGATGCGGTCACGGACGGCCGCTGCCGCGCGCGCATCCGCGGCGTGCGGATTGGGCAGGAGCTCACGGAAGAGGACAGGCGGATATTGCAGGAGCGCTTTGGCTTCCCGGAACCGCCGCCGGCTGAGCGCCCGGCTGAACCCCGGCCGCTGCCGGCGGAGTAGGGACATGGTCCGCTTCCTTCCGGGCGCGCGCTTCTCTACCATGCCCGCATGATTCCGCAGCTCCGCGCGCTGGCTGAAGAATACCGCTCCCTGGAGGACGCGCTGTCTGATCCAACGGTCTTCAGCGATCCCAAGGCGCTGGCTCGGATCGGCAAACGGCGGGCGGAGCTGGAGCCGCTCATGGATCTGCTTGCGGAGCACGACCAGCTGCAGGCCGCGCTCACGTTCTCTCAGGAGGTGATGGACGATCCAGAGCTCCGGCAGATGGCGGAGGAGGAGGCGGAAGCGGCGCGATCGCGCCTGCCGCAGCTGGAGCAGGAGCTTAGGGCGTTCCTGCTGCCCCGGGATCCGGATGATGACAAGAACGTGATCCTGGAAGTACGTGCCGGAACGGGCGGGGAGGAAGCCGCGCTCTTTGCCGGCGAGCTCCTGCGCCTCTACATCCGCTACGCGGAAGCGCAAGGGTGGAAGACGGAGCTGCTGGACGTGTCACATGCAGAAGGCGGCGGGATTAAGGAGGCCGCCTGCAAGATAGACGGTGCGGGCGCGTACGGCCTGCTGAAGTACGAATCCGGCGTGCATCGTGTCCAGCGCATCCCGGCCACGGAGAACAAGGGCCGCGTGCACACGTCCACGGCCACCGTGGCCATCCTGCCGGAGGCGGAGGAGGTGGATCTGCAGATCCGGCCGGAGGACCTGCGCATAGACACGTTCCGCGCGGGCGGCGCGGGCGGCCAGCACGTGAACAAGACGGAGAGCGCGGTGCGCATCACGCACGTTCCCACCGGCATCGTGGTGGCGTGCCAGAATGAGAGATCCCAGCAGCAGAACCGCGCCCAGGCCATGACCATGCTGCGTTCCCGCCTCTACGCCGCGGAGCAGGAACGGTTGGCCAAGGAGCGGGGCGACCTGCGTTCGGGACAGATCGGCACGGGCGACCGGAGCGAGAAGATCCGCACGTATAACTTCCCCCAGGACCGCCTGACAGACCACCGGCTGACACGCAATTTCAGCAACCTTCCGGCCATCATGGAGGGGGACATTGGGGAGATCCTGCGCGCGCTGCGTGAGCAGGACCAAGCCGATAGGCTGGCCATGTTGACCAAGGCTGATTGATTCCAGCCGGGACTCGCGTCCAAGCCACGTGAGGGGTAGAATGCACGATCGCATGAAGCGCTTCATCCTCCTCCTTTCCACCACACTCCTCCTTGCCGGCTGTTTTGATTCCGGAACCAGCGTCTACGACGATGACGGCAATCGCGTAGGCAGCGTGGATGTGGAGTCCGCTGATCGCGCCACGGTGCGCAGCCGGAACGATGACCGCGTGGGCTACGTGGTGGGCAACGACGTGTTCAACCAGTTTGACCGCCGCGTGGGACGGGTGGTGAGCGGCGTGAGGCTGGAGGATGAGGACGGTAACCGCGTGGGAGAACTCTATGACCAGACCCGCTGCCGCAACCGGAATGAGATCACCATCGGCTCCCTCAGTTCTGACATTGACGACCAGGCCGCCGGCGGGGCGTGCCTCCTGCTGTTCCTGCTCTAGCGGTCACGCGCCGGCCTGCTGCATCTCCTTGGCCCGGACCACGTTTGCAAGCAGGCAGGCGACTGTCATGGGGCCCACGCCGCCGGGCACCGGAGTGATCGCGGAAGCGACCTGGGACACCGCGTCAGAGTCCACATCTCCCGTGAGGCCTTCCTCCTCCTGCGTGATGCCTACGTCGATCACTACAGCCCCCTTTTTCACCATATCTGCGGTCACGAACTTGGGCTTCCCCATGGCCACAAAGAGGAGATCGGCCTGTTTGGTGATGGAAGCCAGGTCCGGCGTCTTGCTGTGGCATACCGTGACGGTGGCGTCCCGGTTGAGGAGCATGGCGGCCAGTGGCTTTCCCACAATGGCGCTCCGGCCCACCACCACCGCGTGCTTGCCGGCCACGTCAATCGCGTAGTGTTCCAGGAGCCTCAGGATTCCCGTGGGAGTGGCGGAAGTCAGCCGCTCGGATTCCCTGGAGAGCAGAAGGCTGCCCTGATTGTAGGGATGCAGGCCGTCCACGTCCTTGCGCGGATCAATGGCGCGCTGGACCAGTGCCGCCTGCGCGCTCAGTGCGTCCGGCAGCGGCATTTGCACCAGAATGCCGGTGACATCCGGGTCCAGGTTCAACTCCTGGAGGAGCCCCAGGAGGGATTCAGCCGATGTCCGCCGGCTCAGCTTCACGTGCTCCCGCCGCAGGCCCACCGCATCGCACGCCTGGAGCTTGCGCCGGATGTAGGCGGCGCTGCGGGCGTCATCCCCCACTTGCACGATGACCAGCTTGGGATTCAGCCGGGCGATCTGCTCCTGCAGTGCCGTGAGCATGGCCTTGGCGGGTTCCGTGCCGGAGAAGATCTGGGCGGGCATGAGTCACGCGGGGGAAGGGACGGCGGGGAGCCTTGAGGCCGCCATTTGCGGGAGACGAGTGAGGACCAGGTGTGCGATCCGATCCGCCACCTCTTCTACCGGCTGGGACGTGTCTATGACGGTCTCCTGCGGAAGCGTCTCCGCATACTCCGCGTAGTTCTGGTAGACGCGGCGGAAGAGGGCTTCCTTCTCAAAGATCTCCCGCGCGGCGCGTAGTCCGATCCGCTGCAGGCAGACACCCATTGGCGGCAGCAGGAGGAGGGTCATGTCCGGATCCGGGAAGCGCGCGTTCACCTGCGTGAGCCACTGCCGGTTCACGCCCTTGGCGGCACCGTAGAGGATGGTGGACATGCGGTAGCGGTTGCAGACCACCGTGACGCCGGCTTCCAGCGCCGGCTGGATGACGCTCGCCACGTGCTCGGCCCGGTCCGCGCAGAAGAGGAGCTGGATGGTATCCGGCTGGTACGTCTTCTGACCGGACAGGATGGTGCGGATGTCCTTGCCGATCTCGGACGTGGTCGGTTCATCCGTGAGGAGCACCTTGTGGCCGTGCACCTGAAGGCGCTCTACTAGGAGCCCGGAGTGCAGGCTCTTGCCGCAGCCGTCCGGGCCCTCTATGACGATGAAGCATCCGCGCATGGGGGCATTCTACTGGGATCCAGTTGTGGGTAAACTCCATGTTGTCCGTGGATTTTCGTTCGATTGCGGTTATAGATTCCTCTGCCCGCACTTCGCTACGGTCTGTCATCACTGTCTTCCCGAGTAGTCCTGAGCTTGCCGAAGGACGTAACGAGGGATCGACCTACTCCGTGTGACAGGATGGTGTTTCTGTGGAAAAGATAGGAAAGAGACGTCCAAGTGGACGCCTCTTCCTAGTCGCTTCAGTGTGCTCAGCGCGTCCGCCCCGGCGCTGATTCCGGCACGGCTACGCCGGGAGGAGTTGCTCCGCCGCGCATGGGGTAGTAGATGCCAGAGGCATCCGGGAAGTCCGCCTTGCCCTCAAACAACACGCTGTTCTCACTGTGGCTCTGCACGCCGGCCTCGCCAACCGTGAGGAGGTGCTCGCCGGAGCGGATGATCCGGTCGATGTTCTTGCCGTAGAAGTAGTCCCCCATCTTCAGCCGGTCAGAATCCGTGTAGTGCGTGATCTTGCCGCGGAGTCTGAAGCCGTCCTTGAGCGTGAGGGTGTACACGTACGCACCCTGGAACACTGGCGTGCCGTACACGCTGGCCGGGTCCTGCCCCTCCCACTGCGGCGTGCGGTCCTTGATCTGGGCTACAGTCACTGGGAAGGCGAGCAGGTTCCGGTCCTTCTCAAACAGGAGCGCCTTGTGGTCGTGGAGCAGGGGACTCTCCGTGCCGCGGTCGCCAATTACCTCGCTATGCAGTTCCCTTGGCTTAGTGACATCCGTCACATCGAACATGGCCATCTTCATGCCCTGGTACCAGGCGTTAGTATCATCTTTGGATGCGACCGCCTCCTTCCCGAAGCCGATGATGTGATGCTCGTCGTACGGATGCAGGTAGTTGCTGTAGCCGGGGATCTTCAGCTGGCCCAGGATCTTGGGATTGCGGGCATCGGAGGTATCGATCACGAAGAGGGGATCCACCGTGCGGAACGTGACCATGTAGGCGCGGTCGCCAATGAAGCGCGCGGCGTAGATCTGCTCACCCGGCGCGATGTCCTCAATTTTCCCGACCGTCTCCATGGCGCGGTTGAGGATGAAGAGGTTGTTGCTCTGCCGGCCGGCCGCGTCCGGATCGTTGCTGATGGTGGTGGCGATCCGGAACGTCTCCGATCCGGCAGGGCCCCTTGCGGCGCGTTCGTCCATGGAGAACTGGTTGAGGAGGTGGCCGGGCACCTTGCCCTGCGCCTGCAGCTCCGTGCCCGTGTCCGTGAACTGGAAGCGGTAGATGTTCGTCTCCTCGCGGGAGCTGGATCGGGCGGAATCCCAATCGTAGTTCCAGTGCGTGTTGGCCACGTAGAGGGCATTCAGCGACGCGTACACGTTCTCACCGTTCCCCAGGATCACCGTCTTCTGCACGTCTTTGGTGGTGGAATCTGTAGGAACCACTCCCACGATCAAGTACTGCGGGACGGTCACGTGCGGCAGGATGGCGATGCGGTTGCACGGGGCCACGGCCGCGTCCGTCTGGCCCTTTGCGGAATCACTGAACTTGGGCACGATCTGCTCAGCTCGCAGGTCCACCGGCATGGGTCCGCCCCAGTACGGCATGCCCTGGTTCATGACCAGATAAAGCTTACTGCCGATCATGCGCGTGGAGATCTGGCTGCCATCAAAGCTCACCGTGCGCAGGTGCTTGGGGCTCGTCCGGTCGGCTAAGCTGTAGACACGCGCTTCTGTGATGCCGGTGCTCCAGTAGCCGTAGGGCGGTGCGATCATCTTCTCCATTCCGCCGGGACGCGGCAGGGGCATGGCGTAGGCCTTGGACGTGTTCCCGATCACCACGAGCCGGTCACCCTCCACGTAGAGATCCGTAGGGTTCACCTGGTCCCGGCTGAAATCCAGCGTGGCCACGATCTTCATCTCCGCCGGCGGAGCGGTGCGCACAATGAGCACCTTCTGCCCGCGCACTACGTAGAGGTGCGTGCCATCCGTCTTCACAATATCCCCCTCATCCACGCCGGCCACCTGCACATTGGTGCGGGAGTAGTCCCCGTCCTTGGCCGCGCTCTCCGCGCCGGAGGTGGCGCGGTTTGCGGCCGGCGGCACCGGCGCCATGGGCCGGCGCACGGCGTCCGCCTCCCCGTAGTACAGCGCCTGGTTCCGAGCCATGGATTCCGTGGCCAGCGCGCGCAGGTCCGCGCAGCTTTTAGCGGTCTGCACGGCATCCGCCGCCAGGTTGATCCCCACTTCCGGGTACTTGATGTTCAGGAGGCCCTTGGTGGGCTGGTCGGTCCTCTTCTCCGCAATCCGCCACAGCATCTCCGCCATCTCCCCGCGCGTGATGGGGCGGTCCAACCCGCTGATGCTGGGGGGAATGGCCTTCACGGATTCCAGCGCCTTGGCGTACGGCTCGTACCACTCACCGCCGGTCTGCTGCACCTGCTGGCCGTAGGCGAGGGCCAGGATCTTCCCGGCTTCCACAAAGGTGATGCTCTGCTCCGGGCGGAACGTGCCGTCCGGGTATCCCTGAACAATGTTCTTCTGATTATGGAGTGCGCAGACGAATGGGAAGAACCACGCATCCTTGGGTACGTCCGGGAACGCCTGGCGCGTCTTGGGATCCCGGCAGGATTCCAGCGCGTTGGATCTGTCCGCAGCGGCACTGGCCAGGACGTTGGCGATGATCTTGGCAAACTCCGCCCGGTTGATGGTCTGGCCGGGCTTGAAGGAGTTGTCCGCGTAGCCTGCCAGCACGCCCTTCGCACGCAGTGCTTCTATGGCGGTGGAATACGATGTGGAGGTCTTCACATCCGTGAACGCCGCCGTGGCGCCGAT
>CAZWIA010000036.1:0-3136 GCA_964633955.1 uncultured Candidatus Peribacteria bacterium
CTGGCAGAGACAATGAATTTCCAGCCAATTGCCTGTTTTATGGGTGTTCCCCGGTATCCTTCCGCGCAATGCATATCACTCTCCTCGGCTCCGGCGACACACTCGGCGTTCCCGTGATGGGAGCTCTGACACAACCTGACATGATGAAAGATGCCAGGAATAAGCGGACCCGCTTCGGCATCCTCATCGAGCATGCGGGGAAGAAGCTGCTCATCGATGCGAATCCCGATCTCAAATGGCAGTGCCTGGAACAAAACTTTACCTTGGGCGACATCGATGCGGTGCTCATCACCCACACCCACTCTGATCACATCAACGGCCTCTCGGAGTTCTGGCAGCGCCATGACGTGCCGACGACGGTCTGTCATCCCGCCGATCCGCTCTCCAAGAAGAACATCGAGTACTTCCGCTATCTGGAGCGGGAGAAGGTGCTTCAGTTCCTCCCGTATGCTGCCTACGAGTCCATTGCGCTGTGGGACGGGCTGACCGCAGTGCCGCTGGAGGTGAACCACAACTTCCCCTGCCATGGCTTTCTGCTCGAAGCGGAAGGAAAGAGGGTGGGTATCCTTACGGATACGCGGGTGGATCTTTCGGCGAAAACGATAGAACGATTGCAGGCATGTGATCTGCTCTTCATTGATGCATTCTCCGAAACCCTTGGTCAAGTGGAGCAACTCTACAGAGAAATGTGCGAACCGGTTCCTGACCCCTTGGAAACGCACTGGTTCCACATGACCATCGAGGAAGCCCGCTCATTGCAGCAACAATTGAAAGCGAAAACAGCATGCACCGTCCACATGAGCCATCTCATGAGCACGCATGAGGAACTGGTCCGGAAGCATCAGACGGAGACGTTAATCATTGGTTACGATGGAATGGAGTATTCACTGTGAGCGATCCATAAACGCCTTGCTGACCGCATCGCGGATCTCCTGAGGATGGAGAGCAAGCTCACGGAGCCGTTCCAGCGCGATCCATTCGGGGTGGTAGCTCTGATCTGCTTTCAAGAACTCCGCGCCCTGTCCGGTGCCGAGCGTACCGCCGACCACCTTCGCAAGGTAAAACTGCTCCGTCATCTCGGAACCTCGCACGACATGCGTCAGCGATTGGAACGGCTTCAGAATCTCCACCTCGATGCCCAACTCCTCCCGCGCTTCGCGCATGGCGGCCTGCTCGGGCGTTTCCCCCATCTCCACACCGCCACCAGGAAAAACCCAGTACGGTTCCGCACCGTCCTTGCGACGGCGGATGAGGAGGATGCGGCCATGTTGCAGGATGATGAGCCTGCTGCGGGTTGGAAGAGTAGTGCTCATGAGATTCAGATACGACGCTGTTGTTCCCACTCCTCTCTCGTCAGAGTGTATTCTTCTGACTTCACCGGGACACCCTTCTTCACGACACGACCAACCGTATGACCCGTATGTTTCATTCCGATTTTCTTGAGGACATTACCGCTGGCCATATTCCAATCCGCATGAGAGGAGAGGATAGTATCGGCCTTCAAGCCTTCGAAGGCAAACCGCACCACTTCAATGGAAGCTTCCGTCGCATAACCTTTCTTTTGCTCGTCGGGATGGATGAAGTAGCCAAGACCCCAGGTATTGCCCGACTGCTCGCGATCACGCTTCAGCTCAATGCGACCGATGAAGCCCTGATTATCTTTCCTCTCAATAGTCCACACGTACTTCTCTCCGGTCTCCCAATCCTTCAGAGCACTATCGGTGAAGGTTTGCATCTCCGCTTCGCTCTCCGGGGGATCCCAGCTCATGCCGTCCGTGAAGCCAGGCGTGCGGGTTGCCGTCCAGATATGCGCATGGTCGTCGCTGGAAAGGCGGCGGAGAGTACAGCGTTCGGTGGTGAGCACGGGGTTAGAGGCCATACAATGCGGATGAGCAGCTCACTGTACGTTATTTGACTTGTTTTGTGAAGGATGCTTGGCCAGAAGATATAAAGAGGATGCAATTGGTTTTTGAAGCTGCTGCCGGATTTTTTTAAATGACACTTTCGTAGTGACGGGTACCCCCTAAAATTATTTGGCCGCCGCGAGGAAACGACCGAAATTGGTTCGTTCGTTTTTGTGCGGCTTTATGAATAAGGAGTGTCTTTTCGTATGCGCCTTCTGCTGACGTATAAATTCTGGCGACAGGCGAAGGATATGGATACAAAAACCGATTAGCAATCACAGCGGTTACCGCTTTTTTGTCTTCGGGAAAACAATTTTGATGTAGAGTAACCGCTACAACCGATTTGCCAGTCTCCCAGATAGCCCTACGTGTAAACCTTAGCCATCATCGCAGTCCTAACTTCCTCCAGCAGAGAGCTCCATTCGGCTTCGTGCCTGCGGGCACTACGCCGCAATGTTCGCTTTTTTTGCTTTCTGCGAGCTGAATGCTGTGGCGAAGCGGAGCTGAGCAGTCCTACTCCAAGATTGTTCCTAACCTCCCTAAGGAGAGACCTCCACTCTGTGAATCCGCAAGGAGCACCCTCAGTCCGCCAAGGCGGATGGTTGAATAGCGGTACCGTTGGCTTCCATCGCAACACAGCAGATCCGCCTGGCCCAGTGCTTCACCTTGCTCTTCCGCCCGGGGCTCCTACAATGAACGGCGGACGGAGCATGCTCCGCCCACGCGTTTTCCCTCTCCATCCCATGCACGACCAATCCGCCCCCGCCCCGGCAGCCCCAGCCAAGAAGAGTTCCATGTTCTGGCTGCTCCTTCTGGGCGCCGCGGTGGTCATCCTGGTGATCGGCATGCTGGTCATGAACAGCCAGCGCAACGCCGCCATCCAGCGGCTGGAGGACGTAGCTACCGGCCAGGCCAATCCGGAAGCCAACGCGGAGGAGGCGCAGCGCGTCCTGCGACAGCTGCGGGCGGTGTATGACCTGCCGGAAGACATTGAACCCACGGTGGCGACCATCGTGGACGTGGAGGCGCTCAAGAAGATCAACACGTTCTACGCCAGCGCTAAGAACGGAGACCACCTCATTGTGACCGCCAACCGGGCCATCCTGTTCGATTCCCAGGCCGGCCGCGTGATCGACGTGGTTCCGGTCACCATCCAACCGCCCAAGGGTGCGAGCAGCGCCGGTAGCGCGGCATCCACGGCCAACGCGCCGGTGCGCGCCGCGCAGTAGCGC
>CAZWIA010000036.1:3236-6801 GCA_964633955.1 uncultured Candidatus Peribacteria bacterium
CGCGCGGCCCAGCGGGAATCACCGGCGGAGACGCTGGTGAACGTTTCCGTAGTGCTTGCCACGGCCGGCGTGAGGGCGCGGATGGTGTCCCCCTGGCCGTTGGTCCCGTACTGGTTCACCAGGTGGCCAGTGCCGAACATGCCGCCGGAGCCGGTGGTGATCCGCCACTTGAGCTGGTAGCCGGCGGAGTTGTTGGTGATGGGCGTGCAGGTGATGTCCTTGGAGCTGTCATAGGTACCGGTATCCCCGCCCGGGGCAATGGAGCCAAACGTCACGGCGGAATCGCACGTCAGTGCGAGCGTGGATGTGACGTTCACCGTGATCACGGAGTTGGCGGACGTGGCGGCAAAGGACCGGAGAGGTTCGGCCAGGAGGAGGAAGAGGGCGTACGCGGAGACCGCCGCCGCAATACCCACGGTGAGGACGCGGACGCGCCGGTGCGGGGGGAGGATACTGGTCATGGGAGTGGATGTAGGTGTTTGGAACCGTGTTCTGCCCGACTTCGCCTATCATTATAGCACATCTCCAAAACGATGCAAAGTCAATTCGTCACGGCCGTGACCGTGACGGGCACCCGGTACGTCCCGGCCGGAAGCGTCACGCTGCTGCCAATTTCCGCCCTGAATCCTATGATGAGCGCATCCCCATCCCCGTCCGTGGCCGTGTTCCGCGAGGCGATGGTGAGGCTCCCCGTCCCCACGTTCAGCCACTTCTCCGTACCGCCATCCACCCCCCAGACGCCGGTATCCACCACGTCGCTGGCAGAGGAGATGCGTGCGCCCCACTCCGCGGCCGTGATGGGGACGGACCACCCTTCCGGCGTGCCGCTCACCGCGGGCGTGTAGGGCCGGA
Organism: uncultured Candidatus Peribacteria bacterium; assembly: GCA_964633955.1. Classification (GTDB taxonomy): domain Bacteria; phylum Patescibacteriota; class Gracilibacteria; order Peribacterales; family Peribacteraceae; genus JAQBQQ01. The sequence goes on from CAZWIA010000036.1 coordinate 4,089, forward strand.
TGCGCCCGCCGCCCGGACCGGCCATGGAGCCGGTACTGGTGCCGCCGCTGCCGGTCAAGACCTGCCAGGCAGCGGTGTAGCCCGCCGGATGGGGGGTGGTAATGGTACAGGTGATGCTGCGGCCAACGCTGAAGGCACCGGTGTCCCCGCTATCCGTGAGCGTGCCGAGGGACACGCTGGACGTGCAGCCGTGGAACAAGTCCGTAGACGTCACGTTGAGCGTGATGACCGACGTGGCAGAAGTGGCGGCGCGGGAGGATTCCCTCAGAATCTGCCATCCGTAGAGCAGCAGGCAGAGGGCCACGATGGTCGCGGCGCGCCGCGGATGACGCCATCCGCGCTGCCGGGGAAGCCGGGGGACGACCGGCGAGCGCAATTCTTGGCGGCACTGGTACCAGTAGGCCCCCGCGCGGCCCAGGCGCACGCCCATCCATCCAATCACGAGCATGAGCAGGAGCCAGAACACGCCTTCCGATGACACGGCGCGCGCGCGGTCCGGCACAATCCAGCGGATGCGGAGAAAGAGCTGATCAAGATCCTCCTGCGCCGCCCAGAGGATGCACGCCCAATTGTCCGCCAGGCATGGATCAACCGGCGCAGCCTGTGACGGCGCAGACGGCGGACGGCCCGGCATCCGGTCAGCCGGAACGGGCCGCACGGATGGAGCGGGATGCGACCGCGGCGGAGGAACGGGCGTCCCCGGACCCTCAACCGGCAAGACGCGCCTCAGTTGCGCGCGCAGGATGCGGAGCAGGATGGATTCCATGCGCAGCCCCTGGGATGGGAGCGGCGCGCGGTCGATCCGCGTCACGGTCTGCCCCGGCTGGCTGGCCGCCTGCGATGCCTGCAGCGTCAGGGAAACCTGGCTCGTGACAGTCTGCGTGGTGGCGGAGGCGCGCGGCAGCGCGCCGATCGCAAAGAACAGTCCGGTCATTATCAGACGAACGGCCAGGAGCCGGCAGCGGACAGCGTGCGGGTGCATGGGGTCTTTTTTTCTATTATACAACAAAATTTGTAGTATGGATATAGACCCTTTTGTTCCAACAGAAGAACGATATAAGACGATTTACGGCTTCCGCCTGCGCGCAGCCGGCGGCCCCTGCCCCTTCTTCCGGATCTCAAACCGGGAGAAGAACACCTGCACCAGGAAGGACGCCAGGAAGATGACCAGCAGGACCAGCGCGACCGGCAGGAGCGGCAGCACCCAGAAGGAGACAGTCTGCTCCTCCGCCGGTGCGCCTTCCCCGCGCGTCACGCTGAGCGTTGCCGTGTAGTAGCCCAGCGCGAACGTGGGCTGCCACTGGATCTCCCGCAGGCGGGAGGACTCGCGCAGGACGTACCAGTCCCGCACGGGGATCTCATCCACCACCGCGCGGAAGAGGTTCTTGATCCGCACGGCGCCGGTGGGCACCAGGTGCACGGTGCCGGTATTGCGGTACTCCGCCGTGAAAGTAGCTGGGAGCGACCAGTAGACTCCGCGTGCCGATGTCAATCCCTGCAGCGATCCGTCCCGCACCACGTCTCCCTCCACGGTGATGAGGAGCAGGCTGGCCACCCTGGAGACCACGTTGAAACCGGACGGCACCTCGGACGGCAGATCCCGCTGGATCACCACGGCCGTGTAGTGATCGCCGGCGGATGCGTTTGCCGGCACCCGCACGGTGACCGGGAGGTACGCGCGCTCCGCGCTCTTCAGGCGGACCGAGCGGCTTGGCAGCGTGACCCACGACCGGGCGGAGAACGGCCCCAGCGCGCGGCTGAAGAGCGCGATGGGGTTGCGCGCGTCCCCGCTCGTGAAGTCCTCCGTAAGCAGCGTATAGGAACTCTCCGTCCGCTCCCGGTTGGTCAGCTGGATCTCCAGCCGCTTCTCCTCCCCCGGCGCCAGGGAGAGGACGTGGCGCGTGGGGCCCAGCTGGAAATCGTCACCAAAGTAGATATCGGTCTGCGGCACAATGGAGAACCCGACCGGCCAAGCGGCCCGAGCGTCACTGGCGAGCGGTTCCTCCGTGAGGACCGGCGGCTCCGGCAGGGCGTCTTGCGCGCGGGCAAGCGGAAGAGCCAGTCCCAACAGGGACAGCAGAGCGACCGGAACGGCGGAGCGCAGGCGCATCGGCACGCAGTGTAGCGGGAACGGGGATCCACTGTCGAATGCCCGGCGGCACGGTTACACTGACGCCATGGCGCGACCGTTCCGCCTCATCCTCCGGCTGACGGCGCTGCTCATTGCGTTCGGCCTGAGCGCCGGCATAGCCGGCACGCTGCGCGCGCGCAGCGCGTTCATAGCCGAACTGGATGCGCTCACGCGGTACTACGCGTCCGTAGCGGAAACGGACATTCTGCCGCTCCAGGCTGGCGACCATCCGCCTCAGGCGCTCGCAGACGCGCGTGACACCGCAGAAGAGCTGCAGCGCGCCGCGGACCCCGCCGCCCGCAAGGCGGCTATCATCGCGCTCCAGCGCGCCATCCGCGCGCTCAGGCAGCTGCCAACCGAGGAGCCGCTTGCCGGGGACCCGGGCGTGCAGCGGCTCCGGGAACGGCACGCGCGGCCGGGCGAGGCGTACCGCCGGATCCAGCTGCTCAATGACCGCATCGCCGTGTGGAACCACGCGCTCGATCGCCCAATGGGCCGGCTGACCGCGTTCTTCCTGAGGTACCAGCAGGAGCCGTTCCTCACGCTGGATGGCAACCTGGAGGGATCCCAGCGGATTGAGCT
>CAZWIA010000036.1:6901-10094 GCA_964633955.1 uncultured Candidatus Peribacteria bacterium
ACAGCGCCGCCGCGGTCAGCGTGACGGTCACGCTGTACGCGCCCGTTGGCTGTAGCTTGGCAGTCCCCACCTCCGCCCTGAACTGCACGATCTCCGTGGAACCGGCAAGCGCCGTACGGGAAGACCGCGTGACGATGGTCCGGCTGCTGGTTGCGACATTGAGCCACTTGTCGGACACGCCGTCCGTCCCCCACTCCGCCGCCGTGTCCGTGCTGACTGATCGCAGACGCGCGCCCCACTCGGAATCCGCTGCCGCGACCGACCACGTGTCCGGCACATTAGCTGACGCCGGCGTGAACGCGGCAATGGTATCTCCGCCGGATGTCATGCTGACAGCGGACGCCTGCCAGGTGAGCGAGTAGCCGCCGTCCGCGTCCGTGATGACGGTGTAGGCGCCGGACGCGGTGGCCTGCCCCGTGCCCACAATGTCCGGTAAGGTGATCGTGGCCGGGCCGCTGATGGAGATGAACGCCATATTGGTCTGGCGGTAGCCCGCTTGCAGCGCGTAGTTGGCGGACGCGGACGGTCCCACGTTCGGCTCGCCAATGGTATCCACCAGACGGTAGTTCTGGGACCGCGCCTCATCTCCCCCGCCGGCCCCCTGCACGTCGCTTGGGACGCGGTAGTTGGAGCTATTCACCGCCAAGACCGCCGGGCTCCACAGGAGGAGACCAATGGCCGCGATCAATCCGGCGCGTCTCTGCATGGCCCGCACTGTACCACAGCTCGCTCCCAAGGGCGCCGGCGGCGCGCCTGTTCTTGCCATACACCTTCCGCCATTGTCCCATGCATGATCGGCAGACCGATCGGCCGGAATCCGGAACGGCGGCCACAGAGAAGCATCAAGAAGGCCGGACGGATCCGGTCCATCCGCTCTCCGCGCCCGACATTGGTCCAAAGAGTGAGTGCCATCGGTCCGATCAGATACGCGATCTGTCTGAACCAGGCAGGAATTCCGCCGCGTAGCGGCATTTCCCGCGTCTGCCCGGTCGGCTCCGCCGGAGAGGCTTCAGCCGCCCGTTTTGGCCCGCTAAACGGCATCTAGGATCCCATAACGCCGCAGGATCGCCGTGTGGCGCATCGGATCACACAGCAGTTGTGAACTTGGCGATTTTTGGGTATAATTCTTGGATTTGCTCGCGCCAGAAGGAGACGCGCGCGCAAGGAAACACACAGACACACAATGCCGCACAGACTCGTCAGCATCCTGCAGATCCAATCCCTCCTGGCCCAGGCGGAGGTGCTGCAGCTGAGCGACAGGGCCAGGCAGCGCCTCCAGTGGTTCCTGCACTACCTGCAGCACGGCCAGTCCGTCAGTTCCACGTGCGCGCACTTTGGCATCAGCCGCGCCACGTTCCAGCGGTGGCTGGAGCGGTTTGATCCGCACGATCCCCAGACGCTGGAGGAGCGCTCCCACCACCCGCGCACGCTGCGGCAGTCCGCCGTGCCGGAGGATGTTGTGGCGCTCATTGCGGAGTACCGGCGCAAGCATCCGCAAATGGGCAAGGAGCGCATCGCGCAGCTTCTTAAGCAGGACCACCAAGTCACGCTCTCCGCCTCCACGGTGGGGCGCGTGATTGAACGCGAGTGCCTGTACTTCTCCACCACGCCACACCACTGGAAGAAGAGCGTGGATCGTGAGCGCGCGCAGGCTTCACGCCTGCCGGAAGCCGAGCCGGTACCGATCGCCACGGTGCAGGCCCCCGCCGTGACGGCTGCTTCCGCTCAGGCTGCTGAGGACCAAAGCCGCATCCCCGCGCCCGCCTTGGCACCGGCCGCCTGCGCCAACTGCTTCCTCTGCCGCCTGCGCCAGATGCGGTGGCACTGGCTCAAGCGCGGTGCCTTCATCACCAGCGTCTTCCTGAACCTCCTCGTCCTCCTCTTGCTGCTCGCGGGCTTCCTCGGGCAGCCAGAGGCGGATTCCGTGCACGCAAGCGCCAACCAGTCCCGCGCGCCGGCTGCATTCGCCTCTTCCTCCCCCGCTCCCCCTGACGATGCGAGATAGACTCGCCCATCGTCGGCTCAGCGTGCCGTCCGGAACCCGCCAGGGACCCGAGACCCTCGCAACACGCGCCAGGCGGATCGCAGCCGCAGTGACGCTCGCGGCGATCCTCACCACGGGGAACGGGCTGGAGCAGATCCTCTCGCAGACATTTGAGACGCCCAAGGCGGAGGCCGCCACCGGCATCTTCCGGCCCATCAGCTACCAAGGCAAGATCACCACCACGGGCGGCGTGGCGGTGGCGGACGGCAGCTACAACATGCGGTTTAAGATCTTTGATGCCGCCACTAACGGATCCATCCTGTGGAGCGAGACGTGGAACAACACCACCCAGCGCATCACCATGACCGGCGGGCTCTTCACCGCCCTCCTGGGCACCCACGTGACCATGACCGGTGCCGTGAACTTCAACACGGACAACTTGTACCTGCAGGTGGAGTTCGATCCCGGCAACGACGGCGTATACGAGGAAGTCTTCAGCCCGCGCCGCCGCTTCAGCTCCGTGCCCTACGCGCACAACGCCGACCGGCTGGACGGCCGCGACGCCGGCCAGTTCCTGTGGGCGGACACGGACAGCGTGGGTTCCGGGACGCTCACTATCCGGCCCAGGGATGCCAGCAAGACCGGCATAGACATCCAGAGCAACGCCGGCGCGGCCGCCACCGCCGCGCTGAAACTAAGCACGCAGGGGGCAAACCACATCGTCTTTGGTTCCGGCGGAGCCAGCTATGACACCTCCTTATATAGAAGCGGAACAAGTACGCTCCGGACCAACGGGACGTTCGTGGCCACAAGCGGCTTTACGGGCGCGACGCTGCATGCAACCAGCTCCATCACCACCTCCGGCTCCTTGGTCGTCCGCGGTACGGGCCTGTTCCAGAGTTCGCTCACCGTGCGCGGAGCCGTTTCCGGCTCCAGTCTCACCGTGAGCGGGAACGCGAGCATCACGGGAGCCTTGCTCCTGAAGGGCAATGCGACGGTGAGAGGGACACTCTCCGGAACGGTGGTGATCGCCAAGGCCTTGAGCGGATCAACGATCAGCGGGTTCGGACTCGTCACGGACTGTGACGACAACGCCACCAAGAAGCTGCTGTGGGACAGTACGAACAAGGTGTTCTCCTGCGGGACGGATCAGAGCGGGACGGTAGCCGTGGAAGTGGGGACGGCCAGCTTCTCCGGAGCGGTGCTGGT
>CAZWIA010000037.1:0-9807 GCA_964633955.1 uncultured Candidatus Peribacteria bacterium
GGCCTGTGCATCTTGGGAAGAAAGTGCCATTTGGACCGTTCCTGGATGGAACACACTACTATACCATATTTAGTATAATAATGCAATATCCCAGAAAAGGAAGCGAACGAAAATTCCCTAAAGATTGCAGTGTATGCAATCCCAGACTCCCATGCAAAGAAAACTCGGCATGAGGAACGACCGGCTGCGCTAGGCAGCCGGTCTTTGACCCCTCACCACTGGCCACGGAGCCAGCCGGACATCTGGATGACGTCCTTGATGTACGGATGCAAGCCCTCAGGCAGAGGGTCAGCGGCCGTGAGGATCAGATAACTGGAGTGGTCCCGGTCCGGCCGGAAGGCGCCGTCCCTGAGCGGCGTATCTAGGGTCACCTGGTAGCAGAACTGCAGCGTGACGCCCTGGTACCCCAACGGTCCATCCGTATCCGGCGCCCAAGCGGTGCCGAACAGCTGGTTGCCGATAGGGCTGCCCACCTGGATTTCATCCTTGGCCACGCCCAGTTCACTGGCCACCTTGTCCCGGACAAAGTCCGGCATGGACTTGGTCCAGTCCCACTTGCCGCCCATGACCCAGGGGTGACCACGGAACGGACCGGCCATCTGGCCCTCCGTAGCGCGCACGATCAGCACTACGGCAGGCCGCCCATCCGGCGTACGGCCGCAGGCGAGTCCGTCCACGCAGACCATGGGCATCCCGGCCCGCGCCACGGCGTACTGCTCAGGTGGCAGGTGAGCAGGTTTCTGCAGATCTCCCCCGTACGTGTAGAACCGCACGGGAGCTCCCACATCCTCCAACCGAGCCTCAAACTGCTGGTCCATGACCCGATCTTCTCTTCTGTGAAAGGTCACGTCTTCCGCCCGGACGTTCCGGGTGGAACTGTTTTGTACTATAGAATTTTATGAATCATTGTCCATTTACGCTTCCGAACCAGTTCCACGCGACTATCAGCAGGAACAAAATGAACTTCACGAATCGAGCTACAGATACCGCTTCAGCATCTCCAAATCCCCTACATCCTTCTCCAATCCCCTCCCGGATTCCGCTTTGAAGATGGCAGCGATCTGCGGCGAGATGAACCGGACAGTTGTCCCGGCGATCTCCCGCTGCCAGATGAGCTCACGCGGGTGGATCCGCCAGATGTACCGCTCGTTTGGCGTTGTCCGATCCCAGACTTCCGTATCCGTAATATGGATACCGCCCACATCAATGCTCACACCCTCTTTCTCAGCCGGGAACGCGTACTGGGGGTCTTTGGAGCGGAATGATCCGATCGTGAACCCTCGCTTTGTTAGGGCATCCCGCCAGAACGGGAGATCTGCCTCCAAAACGACCGTGTCCAGGTCTCGGTGCTCCCTCAGCACCCTTCCTTCACACAGATCTGCAACGAACCCGGAGAGGACCAGTAGCAGCTTTCCGGACGCTGCCGCTTCGCTGCTCAAATCGAGCATCGCCTCGATCAGCTCCCTGGACTGGCCTTCTCCCGCAAATTCCTCATAGGAGAGAACAGGCAGTGTCCGATGGATAGTCCAGCACGTAGCACTCACAAGTGCATCATAGCGTAGCGCCTCTGTATTCGGCTCTGTATTCAAACCCAGAAATAGGATTTCCTCCCCAGTGGCTCTTCCCTATCATATAGCTGCCTCGGGACGTAGTTCAGTTGGCTAGAACGCTAGCATGGGGTGCTAGAGGTCGCAGGTTCGAGTCCTGTCGTCCCGACCAGACATTTGCACTCATATTTCATTACACATGAATCATTTCCACGAATTCACCATAGAATTGCGCAATAGAAAAATTCGTAGACAGACTTTGATTGAACTGCGAGATGCCCTCTTAGGCGCAAAGGGAGGAACGTGGATTAGTTATATTGGTGGTATGTTTTTATATTATGCAACACAGTCAATACCAGGCATAGGCACAAGTGGACAAGGCATCAACTTTGGAAGCTCACAGTATTATTTCATTGTTGAACGCTATCCCTTAGCATCGAAGTTTGGTCTGCTACTAATGACTTTAGGCTTCGTTCTCCAGATGGTTGACGGTACTTCACTAAAGAATCGCCTTACCGGAGTGACATTATCTATCCTCTTCTTCATACCTGTAATTATTTGACTCTAAGCCTCCTCCGCACCCGCCCGTGCACCGCCGTGGTGTAGCCGGCTAGGAGGAGCCCGGCAAAGATCTCCGTGAACGGTCCGGAGTGGGCCAAGTTCCCCTTCCCTGGTACCAGAGGCTTGGGGGTTGAGGGCGGCGTGGAGTCCGGAACGGGCGGCAGAATCACGCTGGAGGCACGGGAAGACGAACTCCCCTGCGGCTGGTTGGTGATGGTTCCCTGGGAAGTGACGTACCACGCCTGGCTGGAGCTGCTGCCCTGGATTGCCGGAACGCTGGAGGGGACGGTGAACCAGCCATCGGCGAACGGCCGGCTGCTGGAAGAAGCGCTGCTCCCCTGCACAGCGGCCACCGCGCTGCTCCAGGCTTGCTCAGCCGGGGTGGGCGCGGAGGACGGCACGTAGGCAATGGGCCGACCGCCCGGGAGCGTGGCACCGCCTGTGCCGGTCACGTTCCACCACGTGCCCTGCCACAGCATGGCGGCCAGCCGCTCCTCCCACCGGTAGCGCGTGCCGGAGAGGAAACCGAGCGCCAGAAACGGCACGAGCAGGAGGATGAGGAGCAGCAGGCGCATCCCCCACAGGCGGATGACACTCAGGCAGAAGAGCATGAGGAGGATGAAGCCCAGAATGACCGGTCCCACCGACCAGCCCCAGGTGTAGAGGCGCGTCAGGGAGCTGAACTGGGGGTCTACGATCCGCAGCCCCTCCACCACAAACCACCCGAGCACGATGGCCGCCGGAAAGAGGTGCAGGAGGCGCAGGCTGTACTCGGCCCGGTCGCGCCTAAAGAGCCCGGTGTAGGAGAGCGCGTACAGGAGTGTGGCCGCAAGCAGCAGGATTCCCGGTACCAATCCTTCTGGCAGTGCCGGCAGGGTAGCCAACAGCACGCCGGTGAGGATGGTCACCAGTCCCAAGAGGCTCAGGAGCAGCGTCTCGGTTGCGAACTTGAGCGGCATATGGGCGGATGATCGCGAGTGAGGACGGGAATGTCAACCTTCTGTGACATACGAGGGGTTACCAGTTACGAGTTTCGAGTTACAAGTTCGGCAAACTCGTAACTGGTAACGTTCAACTCGTAACTATCGTCACAGCCACCGCTTCCACCAGCTGTACCAGAGCGAAAGCAGGCTGAGCCCCAGGAGCACCCCCAGGATGCCTACGGCGGCCCAGGGGCTGTGCATGAAGGGCAGCGGCACGTTCATGCCGTAGAAACTGGTGACAATGACCAGCGGCAGGGAGAACGCATTGATGACCGTGAGGATGCGGATGATGGTGTTGGTCTTGTGGCTGAGCCAGGATTCGTGCGTGTCCTGGAGCGCCTCCCCCATCTCCTTGGCGGTATCCAGGAGCGCCCACTGGCGTTCGATCGCATCCAGGATGTTGTCAAAGTAGATGTCCAAGTCCTCATCAATGAACTGCTTGTGCTTGTGCTCCAAGAGCGCCACTAAGGACCGCTGGGGCAGCAGGATGGACCGCATGGTGATCACGTTGCGCTTGAGCGTGAGAATGTCCCGCAGCACGTCCGCTTCTTCCTCGTTCTCAAAGAGCTGCAGCTCTATGGTGCGTAACTGGCGGGTGATCGTGTCCACGATCGGAAAACCGGAGTCAAAGAGGCGGCTCATGAGCTCATAGAGCAGGAAGCTGGGCCCCTGGGAGAAGAAGCTGAACGCCTTGCTGGACTCGTCGCGCAGCTCCGCCTGCAACGCCTCAAAGACCGGAATGCGCCCCTCGTGCAGCGTAATGAGGAACGTACGGCCCAGGAAAATGTGCACTTCCTCCTTCACGATCCGGCCCGTGGCCTTGTGGAGGAACGGGAGGTGGAAGACCAGGAAGAGGTAGTGCTCGTACTCCTCAATCTTGGGCCGCTCGTGCTCGCTCAGGCAGTCCTCAATGTCCAGATCATGGAACCCGTAGGCACGCTGCAGCTCCCGGAGCTGCTCCTCTCCGGCGCGCGGGAAGTGGTGCCAGGCGTACGCGGGAAACTGGACCGGAGACATGACAGTAGCGGAGGGAGGTCTTCCATGGGCAGGTTAGCGGCGGCGGGGGCCTGGAAGGTACGGGTCACGGGGATCAACCACGCTCTCACGCGGCAGCACCTGGTAGTGCCGGGCGCGGAAGAGGCGGACTTGCAGAATGAGGTACGCAATGAGGAGTCCTATCCACACCACCCAGAAGAAGCGCATGGCCAGGAACTGGATCAGCTCCACGCGGGAGACGACCAGGATCAGGCCCGTCAGGCCAAACCAGAGAGCGGCGGAGGGCCAGGAACGCGAAAGCCGCTTGGTCACGGAATTCTGCTGGCGGTTGCGCCAGGCGCGGATGCCAAAGGATCCGATCACCAGCAGAGCGCACAGAACCATCAGCACCTGGACCTTCCAGTTGCCGTAATCGGTATTGCCGGGGTTGGGGTAGAACCAGTAACGGAGGAAATCCACGGGAGGATGGTAGAGGGCGTGGCTTGGCGGAGGCAAGGAGAGATTTTAGGCGAATGGCCAATCTTCAAGCACCAAGAACCAAACAAGTACCAATGATCAGTATCAAAACGAATGTGAAAAGGGAAATTGGGATTTGGGTGATTATTTGGTCCTTGGTGCTTGGGATTTGGTGCTTTTCTTCGTCTCGCTCACTTCCTCCGTCTCCAGCACGTGATCCATGACAACCGCTTCCTCCTGACTCCCTTCTGGCTCATCAGATGGAACGAACACATGATCATGCAGCTCCCGCACCATGGCGTCCGTCTGCCGCTGCATGACGGTCCGCGCCGGCCGCAGGAGCAGATAGAGCAGGAAACCGGCCCCCGGCAGCAGCGCCACCAGCAGAATGCTGAGGAGCTGCGCGATGAGCGATTGCGTGCGCAGCAGGATGTCCCGGGTGGTGAACAGGATGAGGAAGACCAGCAGGACGCCGATCGCGCCGAGCACGGGCGAGAGCCACGGCTGCCCGCCGAACTGGCGGATCACCTGATCGAACAGCTGGAAGAGTTGGGTCATGCGGGGGCGAAGCTAACAGGCGCGTCGGGTGGCGTCGAGGAACTGAACTGGAAGTGGTCAGTGGTTAGTGGTCAGTGATCAGAAAAAAAATTGCTCGCGTAGCTGACCACTGACCCCTGCCTTCTGACCACTCTACAAATGCGGATATTTCCTCCGGTGCACGATCACGTACACCACCGTGGCCAAGAGCGCCACAATGGCCAGGAGCTGGCTGAACCGCAGCTCAAAAAACTCCAGGTCCAGCGTGCGGCGCAGGAGCAGGTAACCAACGGAGAGCACCAGCAGTAGCCCTTCATAGAGCATCATATTCCGCGGCGTGAACTGCAGCTCCACCGCGGCAAACACGCCTAAGCTGATGAACAGGAGCGAAAGGAGCAGGAAGTCCAGCCGCGTAGCGAACACGGGAATGGCAAAGTCTCCCCGGAAGTTCTCCAGAAACAGCGTTGCCATGGCCATCAGCACAATGCCGATCAGCGTCTCCGTTCCCACCCGCCGCGCCTTCTTGCGGACCACCAGGAGCAGGAACGTGAGGAAGAAGTAGAAGACCGCGTAGTAGAGCTGCACCGGATGGATGGGTACGGTGTAGCGGACGGTTGGGGAATCATAGGCGATGCCCCAGAAGACGTCCGCCGGCGCGCCGTAGGCGTCTCCGGCAAAGAAGGATCCCAGCCAGTTGAAGACCATGGCCAGGGATACCGCCGGCACCAGCGCGTCCAGCCACTGCAGGAACGTGGCCCGGTGGCTCATGTTGGTGAAGTACAGCACCAGGCCGATCCCCATGGCCGCCCCCAGCAGGTTGAATCCCCCGTCCCACACCACGATCATCCGGAACGGATCCTGCTGGTACACCTTGTACTCCGCGATCATCCCGATGATCCGGCCGGAGAGGAGGAACGCGATGATGTACCAGAGCCCGTTCTCCTGGAAGGACGTGAGCGGCAAGCTGGCACTCTGCGCAAGCCGGAAGAAGAACTCAGCGGAGAGCCAGATGCCAAGCAGCAGGAACAGGTACTTGGTCCAGATGACCAGGGTGCCGATCTGGAAGGCCTCGAACACGGACCGAGGATAGCACAGATGGAAGTGGCTGCTACGGGATAGGTCATCCCAGCTTCAGCATGGCTCGGACAGTTACAAGTTACGGGTTACAAGTTCGCCGGATCGATTCTTAACTCGTAACTAGTAACTGGAAACTCGTAACTTCTCTTTCACCTCTCGCTCAACCCCCCTTAGGAAGCGATCGAGCTCGACTGTCACCTGCTCCTTGATCCTCACGTTCCGCACCGCCAAGGACCGGTCAGCCACCTCCTTGTCTCCTATGACCAGCAGGTACGGGATCTTCTGCTGCTCCCCTTCCCGGATGCGCTTGCCCAGGGATTCCTCCGGACCGTACATGGTCGTTCTAACGCCGATCTTTCCGAGTTCAGACTCCACCTCCTTGGCGTACGCCTCATGCGGGCCCGCGACCGGGAGGAGGGCCACCTGTATCGGCGCCAGCCAGAGCGGGAAGAGCCCGGCATGGTGTTCGATCAGAATACTCAAAAACCGCTCCAGCGAACCCATGATGGCCGCATGAACCATGACGATCCGCTCCTCCTTGCCATCCTCATTGATACAGAACAGGTTGAACCGTTCCGGCATGTTGATGTCTAGCTGAATGGTGGCCACCTGCCACTCGCGACCGATGGAATCCCGAGCCATGAAGTCTACTTTGGGACCGTAGAACGCTGCTTCGCCGGGTGCCTCAAAGAATTCAACCCCCCGCCGCTGGGCCATAGCCCTAAGTGCACTCTCCGCCCACTGCCACATCTCTTCCGTTCCCAGGTACTTCTGCATCTCCTGAGGATCGTGCAAAGAGAGGCGGACCTTCAGATTCCCGAACCCCACGGCCGGATAGAACCGGTCGATGATGTCCCAGATTGCCAGGAATTCATCCTGCACCTGGTTACGGCGGCAGAACACGTGCGCGTCATCCTGGCTGAACGCCCGAACCCGTGAAAGCCCGTGCAGCTCGCCGGTCTGTTCATCGCGGTAACACGTGGTGGTCTCTGCGTAGCGCTGGGGAAGATCACGGTAGCTGCGGGCACGGGACGCGTAGATCTGGGTATGGTGCGGGCAGTTCATGGGCTTCATGGCAAACTCATGCCCCTCGCGCGTGCTGATCCTAAAGAGCTCATCCTTGAACTTGTCCCAGTGGCCGGAAGTCTCATAGAGCTCTTTCTTGGTGATGTGTGGAATGGTCACTTTCTGGTAACCCTTGGCCGATCGCAGCTCCCACACGTACCCGTCCAGCAGGTTCCGGAGCAGCGTCCCCCGCGGCGTCCAGAGCGGCAGACCGGCGCCCACAAGATCGCTGAAGGTGAAGAGGTCCAGCTCCTTGCCTAGCTTCCGGTGGTCGCGCTTCCTCGCCTCCTCCAACTGCGTCAGGTACGCCTGGAGTTCCTCTTTGGAACCGAACGCCGCTACGTAGATGCGGGTGAGCTGATCGCGCGTCTCATCCCCCCGCCAGTACGCGCCGGCGAGCGTCATGAGCTTGAAGCCGTCCGCCGGGATCTCCTTGAGATTCTCCACGTGCCCGCCGCGGCAGAGATCGGTGAACGTCGTCTCGCCCTTCTGATCGACATTCCTGTAGTGGGTCACTTCCGTCTCCCCCGCCTGGGCCAGGTCTTCTATCAATTCGACTTTGAACGGCTGGCTCTTGTCCTTCCAGAATTTCACCGCGTCCGCGATGGACAACCGATCGACCGCAAAGGTCTGCCCCTGGTTGATGATCCTCCGCATCTCCTTCTCAATGTCCTTGAACTGCTCGTCGGAAATGGGCTCCTGGAAGAGGAAATCGTAGTAGCAGCCCGTATCGATTGCCGGACCGATGGCCATCTGCGTCCCCGGCCAGAGCCGGGTGACGGCCTGGGCCAGCACGTGGGCCAGAGAGTGGCGGAGGTTTCTGAGGTGATCGGCGGAAGCCTGGGCGTTCATGGCCCAGAGCGTACCAGTGACACCCGGCCGCCGGGAGCCCACTTTTTCTCAGCCACACGACCAGGATCATTGACAAATTATCCTTCCATTGTTATATTTACGAACCTGTCACGATCGGACGCATAGCGCGTCACATGGCGACAGGAATCGATAATTGGAATCGACGGCTTCTGATGTGTGGTCAGGGGCCAGTGATCAGTGGTCAGTGACCAGAGCGGGCATCCTTGCCCGCGAGGAGGCAGAATGACGAGGCAGAAGAGGTGGGTCTTCCGTCCTAGGATGGAAGACCTGGAACCGTGGACGCTCATGGACGCGAAAAAGCCGGTGGCGGCAGTTCTGCCACCGGCGGTGATCGTGCGCCAGAAGGCGCTCTACCCCCCGCTCAACAAGGCGAGCGTCATTGCCACCGGTCTTGTCCGGCGGCAGACGCAGCTGGAGGCGTGGATCGTGTCCCGCACGGCCATTCCCGGCCGAGTGGACATCGATCACAACAGCGACGGCCAGATCGACCGCCGCGTGCGGCTGGGCAAGGGGCGCTCCGTGCGGCTCCAGCCTGGCACCACGTTCCGCGTGGTGGCCACGCCGAGCACGCCCGGCGTGTTCCGGCTCTGGACCCGCGGGATAGACGCCGCCGGGCGGACCGTCCAGTGGTTCCGGCCGCTGGCCTTCCGCGTGGTCAAGCCTCCCGTCCAGCCGGACGTCACGCTCATTTACGTCTCCGGCGAAGGACCGTTTGAGACGGTCCAAGTGGACGCTGGAGCGCAGGGCGTCCTGATCAAGCAGGATCGCATCTCCGCCTACCAGGCCCGCCTGACCGGTGCGGCTATGGTGACGGAGCTGACCTACGGCTTCACCGGCGATCCGCTGGTGAGCCAGGTCACGCTCAAGGCAGACCTGAACGCGGACAATGTCTACGAAACGGTGCTAGGCACCGCTCCCGTGACTAGCGGCACGGTCCGCTTCACCGTCAATCAGCAGGTGGTGCCGAACACCTCCGGTCTCCTTCTGGGCCTCTTTGGGGACCTGAAGGACCAGGAGGGAACTACCGTGGTGAACCTGACCGGCGGGACGGTGCGGGACCGGCAGGGCCACCCCATTCCGGCCGCCAACATCACCCACGAACAGGTGCCGGTGGTCGTGAAGACCAAGGCGCCCGTTCCCGCCACCCAGCTGGGCCTCCAGCTGGAAGCAGACAAGAACTTTGTCTTCCAGGGCGGCCAGGTGACCTTTACGGTCACTTCCTCCTACCACGGCCCCACGACCAGCATCCTGGTCTCCATGGATGTCCCACTGGGTCTGGAGATCATCCAGATCAATGATGCTGGAAACGTGGAGATCGTGGGGCGGACCGTGAAGGTCCGTTACCCCGTCATGATCAACGGGCAGGTCAGCACCTTTCAGGTGGTGCTCCAGGCGGTGACGCCCGGATCCTACCAATTGAAGGCCATTGCCCAGGCGGACACGCCGGGGTCCACGCCGGTGGAAACCCCCAACCGGCAAGTCATCGTCGCCTCCCTGTGAGGCGACACCGAAGCCGTCTACCCCTCTCCCCTTCCGTCGCCATGCGGCGGAGGGGTTTTCACATGCATGCATACCAAAACTGCCCATCCATGGGCGCGGTCGTTTTCATAGACATCGCGGGCAAGGATGCCCGCTCTCATGGTATGATGATCATTTGGACCACTGACCACTGACCACTGACCACTGACCACTGACCACTGACCACTGACCAC
>CAZWIA010000038.1:0-5441 GCA_964633955.1 uncultured Candidatus Peribacteria bacterium
GACCTCATCTTCTCCGGCCTGAACGCGCCGCAGCGGCAGGCGGTGGAGCAATTGAACGGCCCGGCGCTGATCCTGGCCGGGGCGGGATCGGGCAAGACCAAGGCGCTCACCCACCGCATCGCCCATATGATCGCCCGGGGCATCCCGCCGTGGCAGATCCTGGCAGTCACGTTCACCAACAAAGCCGCCAATGAGATGAAGCAGCGCATCAAGAACCTGCTGCATGTAACCGAAGGGACGGATGCGGAGGCCAATGATCCCGGGAAACTGCCCACCATGGGCACGTTCCACTCGGTCTGCGTGCGGATTCTGAGGCGGGACATCCACCACTTGGGCCGGGACCGGTCATTTGTGATCTATGACACGGACGACGCCGAGCGCGTGATGAAGAGCGTCCTGCGGGACATGCGCATCGATGAGAAGGAGCTCAAGCCCAAAGCCGCGCTGGGTCACATCAGCCGGTTCAAGTGCGAGGCGCTGCTGCCGCGGGATACGATCGCGCAGGCCACCACCGCCCGCATGCAGCAGATCGTGACGGCGTACGGCCGCTACCAATCCGAACTGGCAAAGGCGAATGCAGTCGACTTTGATGACCTCATCCTGGAAACCGTGCGGTTGTTCCATGAGGTGCCGGAAGTGCTGGACCGCTACCAGGAGACCTGGCGCTACCTGCACGTAGATGAGTACCAGGACACCAACCACGCGCAGTACCTGATGATCTCCCTCCTGGCGCAGAAGTACCGCAACCTCTGCGTCATTGGCGATCCCGACCAGTCCATCTACGCCTTCCGAGGCGCGGACATCCGCAACATCATGGAGTTCAAGAACGAGTATGCGGATGCGCTGGAGATCAAACTGGAGCAGAACTACCGGTCGGCGCAGCCAATCCTCACGGCCAGTAACGCCGTGATTGCCGGGAACCCCAACCGGCCGGAGAAGCAGATGTGGACGCAGCGGACGGACGGACCGGCCGTGACCGTGCAGGAGGTGGGTGACGAACGGAAGGAAGCGGAGGAGGTGGTGCGTAGAGCGCAGGAGAAGAAGCGGGACGGCATCCCGCTGAACGACCAGGCCGTGCTGTACCGCACCAATGCCCAGTCCCGCCTGGTGGAAGAGGCGTGCCTGCGGGCCGGTCTCCCCTACCGCATCCTGGGCGGCCTCAAGTTCTACGCCCGGCGGGAAGTGAAGGACGTGCTGGCGTACCTGTCCGTGCTGCTGAACCCGGCGGACACGGTCTCCCTCCTCCGCGTCATCAACGTGCCCAGCCGGAAACTGGGCCAGACCACCCTGCAGCACCTCCAGACATTCGCGGCGGGAGAGAAGCTCACGCTGTGGGAGGCACTCGTCCGGGCAAGCGACGTGTCCGCGCTCAACGGGCCCACGCAGGAGCGCATCCGCCAGTTCGTGGAGCTGATCGCGGAGTACCGCGAACGGACGGAGCGTCAGGTGGTAGCGGAGATTGCAGAGAGCCTGCTCTCCCGCATTGACCTGGAACAGTGGCTGAAGGACGAAGGCGACGGCGGCGAGGAGCGGTGGGAAAACGTGCGAGAGCTCCTCTCGGTGATGAGGAAGTACGATAGCCTGCAGCCGCGCCTGTCGCTTTCCAGTTTTTTGGAGGAAGCCGCGCTCGTCTCAGAAGTGGACAAGCTTACTGACGTGCGCGATGACGCCCTCACCCTCATGACGCTCCACCTCTGCAAGGGGCTGGAATTTGAGCACGTGATGATCGTGGGGTGCGAGGAAGGCATCTTCCCGCACAGCAACAGCTTGTTTGATAAAGCAGCCCTGGAGGAGGAACGCCGCCTCATGTACGTGGGCATGACCCGCGCCCGGACTCATCTTGCCCTGCTGCTGACGCGATCGCGCACGCTCTGGGGCCAGACCCAGGCCAACGCGCCCAGCCGGTTTCTGGACGACCTGCCGGATAGCGTGACGGAACGCCGGTCGGATGAAGTGCTCTCCGCCTTCGCCTGGGCTTCCGAACGCGGCGAGCGCCGCGCCTGGGCGGAGCCGCGCGCAAGCACCAGCACGGCCGGACAGCGCGGGACGGGCCGCCTAGAGCCCTTCCGGCAGCACGCCGCCCTCCCGGACATGGAGTTCAACCAGGACACGAGCACGGAGGACATGAACCAGGACGCGTTTGCGGAAGGCACGCGCGTGCGGCATCCGGCGTTTGGAGAAGGCACCGTCCTTACCAAGCGCGGGGACATCGTGAACGTGCAGTTTGATTCCGGCTCCATCAAGACGTTCGCCCTCAGCATTGCGCCGTTGAAGGAAATCTGAAGCCAGAACATCGCGGAATCACCAATATCCAAGCATCAATGATCAGACAAGGACCGAATCACCAGGCATCCCATGAGAGGTATCTATACGTTTGCGCCATTGGAACATTGGACCTTGAACATTGTTTGGAATTTGGTGTTTGGTGATTGGATGTTCGCCTCTGTTTCGGATTTCGAGCTTCGAGTTTTCCCATACATACTCGTGCCTCACGCTCAGGAGAAAGCCCCCTGCACAGCGTCGTGCAGAGGGCGGGGAGCAGCGGTCAGGCTTGGGCCAGTACCAGTTCAGACTCCGGGCGAGGTAGCCCAGTAAGTTGGGGCCGATCGTTCTTCTTCCGGCGGTTCTTCCGGCGACGATCTCTGGGGCGGCTCTGCGGAAGAGCCAATGGATCGATCAGGTCAGGATCACTGACCATATCGTCCCTCGAACCAGTGTCGTACGTCATACTGAGCCTCCTCTTGCTGCTCCAGCGGGGGGTGCTGCCGACTGCCCGTTCAGTCAGCAACAGATTCCGCTGGCAGCGATGGTGTGAAGGAGCAGATCCTAAAAGCCCTTCCGGAGAGGGAAGGGCTGGAGTTCTCAAGCGGAGATCACAACATCACAGCGCCTTCCTGGGGGTAAGGAAGTTCTTCCAGACGCGGATGGTGCGCATGTGTCGCATGCCGACCGCAGACCCTACGCGCGCGATATCGCGAAGTCAAGAGCAGTCCGAATGCCAGCAAAAAACCACACGTCCGTTGATGAGACGTGTGGTAACGGGTATGACGGGAGGCAGGCTCAGAACCGAGCCGCCTGGCGCTGGCGCATGCGCCTCTCGCGCTCCAGGTGCTTGATCGTCTCATCCAGGTAACGATGAATCTGCGGAAGAGCCTTCAGCGTCGCCTCTAGCCCTTGGGCACAGATCTCCGTGAAGAGCCGCCGGAACGATTCCTCATCTTCGAAAGCTCCAAAGTTAGACAGGCTCACAGCTTCCATCGTGGAGTCGATCGATCGGAGCAACTTGACCGCTCGGCGCACTTTGCCAAGCAGCGTGTGCTCGTTCCTGTCGGCCAGCAGCCGACGGGCATTCTCCTCCGGCGAGCGATCGCCATCCCAGAGGTGCCTGCGCCGCGCACTGCTTCGCTCCGCGCCACAGGGCGGCCACGGAAAGTGAGGCATGTATTCCCTCCATTCTGTCACCCGATTCCCCGCCTCCACACAGGGCTACGCAGCCCGGGAAGCAGGGAACGAGCGGCACGTCTGACAACGAACAACACCCTCCCCGCGGGCGGGAAGGGCGGGCACTGGGGCAACCTCTCACCCGGCGCGCTTCCCGCTGCTTGCGGCAGCGGTACAGAGAGCCGGTGCGGAAGACCGGAGTGGCATCCGGCGGCAGTGTAGGACACAGGGCGCCGCGCGCAAGCGGATCCGGCAGGCGGAGCCGACCAGCGCTTCCAGCTGATGAAGTCGATCGTCTTACCGCTCCGGCGCCACGTAGAGCGCGGGTGGGAGCTTCTCCGGCGGAATGACCCGGTCGGCAATCTGTCGTGCGAACGCCAGCGTACGCGCGACCACTTCAGGCGACGTGCCGGATTGCTCGGATAGAGCACTCACGCGGTCGGCTTCCAGGCGCTCCATCTCCAGTGCATCGGCACGGCTGAGCGGAGTACGGACATGCAAGGCTTCCATGGGACGAGGGGGAAAGAAATGGGAAGGGAGAGAAGGAATACAAAAACGCCTCCGCCGCGGAGGGGGAGGACGGCCGGTGCGGACAGATCAGACCAGATTACGCACGCGGCAGCCTCCCCTGTCTAAAGGAGAACCAGCAGGCGCCGTACAGAGAGGTCTGACCGATCATGCGGGCGGCATCATAGCCGATTACGGCTGACAGACAAGCGGATAGTCCCCTATCCTGCCCGCATGGCCGATCTCCGCGCCTCCCTCACAGGCTTCCTGCGGGACCATGGCATCCGCCTGAATACGGACTTGGGCCAGCACTTCCTGACGGACCAGGCGGTGCTGGACGCGATCGTGGAGGCGGCACGGATTGATCAAGCAGACCACGTGGTGGAAATAGGACCCGGCATTGGCGTGCTGACGAGAGAACTCCTCCGCCGCGCCGAGCATGTCACGGCCATAGAGCTGGACCACCGCATGGTTCCGCTGCTGGAGGAGTACCTAGATCTCCAGCCCGTACAGACGCCACAGCGTGGCGTCTCAGCACCAGCCCGTCTGACCCTGATAGAAGGCAACGCGCTGAGAGAACCCATGCCGGAAGAGCCGTACAAGCTGGTAGCCAACATCCCCTACCACATCACCTCACCGCTCCTCCGGCACGTCTTCCTGGAATCTTCCATCCCGCCCGCGTCCCTCACGCTCCTCCTCCAGCGGGAGGTGGCGGAGCGGATCTGTGACCGGCGGGACCGCGGCCTGCTCACCATCCTGGTAGAGCTCTTTGGCACGCCGCGGATCATGCGGCACGTGCCGCCGGAGGCGTTCGTCCCGCCGCCGCAGGTTGATTCCAGCGTCCTCCACGTGGATTGCTTCACGGAGCCGGTCGCCGACCGGCAGACCCTGGAGGAAGTCTTCCGGCTCACCAAGATCGCCTTTGGCCAGAAGCGGAAGATGCTCAGAAACACTCTGGGGGCGTTCCCTGACGTGGCGGAACGCCTGAAAGCGCTGGGGATAGCGGAAACCAGGCGGCCGCAGACACTTTCTACGGCGGAGTGGATAGCGCTGGCCCGGAAGTGAGCGGAGGGTGGTCCGGTGCCCCCCGCCCTCCCAGGACTTCTCAGCTTCCTCCTCACCGTCTTCTGCCTGCAGTGGTGGCATGCACCCAGCTATCCGGCGTGGCTCTGGTGCGGCCTCATCCTCCTGGGAACCACCGGACTCGCAGGCAGTCGCACGGTCACCCGATCCATAGGGCATATCCTCCTGGCAGCTGCCTTTGGCGCCGCGCTGGCGCTCCTGGCCGCCATGCGAACGGCCCACGTCCCCAGCCCGCAGACGGTGGACTCCTACGCGACCGGCGGCCAGGTCACGCTCTACGGCCGGATTATCCGCTCACCAGACCGGCGGCCGCTCAGGAGCATCTACGTGGTGGAAGCGCGCACGCTGACCCAAAGTGGTGCCGTGCGACCGGTCACGGGGCTGGTCCGGATCACGGACGGCGCGGACTA
>CAZWIA010000038.1:5541-8994 GCA_964633955.1 uncultured Candidatus Peribacteria bacterium
CTGCGTTTCCGCCTGCTGCCGTCTGCGGCCGCCGTCTTCTGCTTTGCCCTCTTCACCGGCGCCGGCGCGCCGGTCCTGCGGGCGGCCATCATGGGCACACTGGGCCTTCTGGCGCTGCACGCGGGACGCATGGCGCAGGCGCGCCTCCTGGCGCTCTGGAGTGCATCAGTCCTCCTAGCCTGGCGGCCGCAGCTCCTGTGGTGGGACGCGTCTTTCCAGCTCTCCTTCCTGGCGCTCCTGGGGCTCATTGAGCTCTCTCCGCTCATACGGCCGCTCCTTGCGCGCGTGCCGGAGCACGCTGGCCTCCGGGAGACTGTCACGGCAACCCTGGCCGCCCAGATTGCCACGGCGCCATGGATCGCGCTGCTCTTTGGCCGGCTCTCCCTGATCGCGCCCCTGGCCAACCTGCTCATTGCCCCGCTCGTCCCGGTCATCATGCTCCTCGGTACGGTCGCAACTGCGGCGAGCGTCCTGAGAACCGAACTCGGCACGCTGGTCGGCTTCCCGTGCTACCTGCTCCTCAGCTGGATGCTGGGAGTAGCGAGAGTACTCGCGACGCTTCCTGGAGCGAGCATCCCCCTCCGCCTCACGCCAGCTTCAGCCCTCCTCCCCTACGCCGTCCTGGCCGGGATCGTCCTCCGGTTCCGGCCGCGGAAAGACGCGTGTGCGGCGGCCGTGGTATGATGCGCGCGTGCGCCGCTCCCCCCGCCTGACCGTTGCCGCCACCGCCGCCTCCCTGCTGGGCGCCGCGGCCATCTTGGGCGTAGTGGTGCTCGCGAACCTCACGGGCCCGGGGCGCAAAAGCCAGGGCGACCCGGAGCGGGACGTGGTGGTGGACATGCGCACGTGCGCGGCAGCCTCTGCCCGCCTGCGCCTCTCCCAGGGAACAGAGCGCGTGGATGTGCTGGGAAGCGGAAGCGGCGGCTGCCAGGTACAGCTCACGGTCACGGTGGCCGGCACGGAGCGCCGCTACGCCTGCGTGTTCCCGTCCCGGATGGGACGCGTGCTGGTGGCGACCAACCGGCCGGACTTCCAGACGGATCTGGATCCGGCCATCATCCGCCTGGAGGCATCCGCCCTGCCGCAGTACTGCGCGCTGCAGTAGGTCCCCACACGTACAGCCGCACGTGGAGCGGACCGGCCATGGCCTCCGCCACGGGTGTATGGCCGGGCAGGGTGAAGGATTGGGAGACAATCCGCGTGCCGGGCTTCAGCTCCCGCTGGAATTTCTGTTCTAGCTTCTTCATGACGGACGGGATGAGGTAGAGGAACAGCACGTCCGCCTCCCGCAAGTCCGCCTGGAACATGTCCCGGCACAGGAACCGCACGTCCTGACCAGAGAGCTTCACCCGCAGCCAGCCAAAGAGCCACACGAGCGGCACCATCTCGTAGCCCGTGGCCGTGATGCCCGGACACGCGCGTTTGGCGGCAATGAGGAACCGCCCGTCCCCGGCACCCAGGTCAAGCACCTTGTCCCCGGCTCTGAGCCGCGCCAGTTCCAGCATCTTCCAGACGGCTCGGTTGGGCGTGGGGACAAACGGCACACCCAGGAAGAGGTGATGCAGAAACGTCCCGCCCAGGATCAGCAGGATGATGAGTAGCGCAAGCAGGGCGTAGGTATTGCCATCGGGTACCATGGCGCGAGCGTAACGCGAATCGGCCTCCTAGGCGATCGTGAAGCAGCGACAGACAAGTTGATGGTTTTTGGTTTCTAGTTTTTAGTTCGGTAGTCATTCCAAACCTCTATGCCACTTCCATAACCAAAAACGAAAAACCAGTAACTAAAAACCATGCGCCAGGTCTACACTCCCCCCGTGACTGATCCCCTCGAATCCTGGCTCCGGCGGCATGCCGTCACGGATCCGGATATCCCCCGCGTGGCCCCCGTGCACGAGCTGCGCGAACGGGTGTCCCTCACGCCGCTCAGCGAGGGCGTGTTCTCCCGCGTGTACCGTATCAGCGGCCAACCATGGGTGCTCAAGGAAGGCAGGTGGGATCCGGATTTCCGGCTGGTGGGGAACCTGAAAGTGCCCCTGCCGGGCCAGCTCACGGAGGACCTGTGGCGCCAGTTCTCCCAGACATTCCTGCCGCGACCGGAAGAAGTCCTGCGGCAGTTCCGGCTCTACCGGCACTTTGCGGAGGTGTTTGGGCTGTTCGATCCGCAAGACCCGCCGGCGCCGCCGGAGGGCGAGCGGCTCTTTGCGCGGCAGCGCGAGCTGCGCACGCTGCTCCCGGACCGGATCCCGGACCTGGCAGAGGACTACGGCCTCACGCACGCAGAGACGCTCCGGGAACTCCTGGCGGATAACGCCGTGCAGTACCACAATTTCCTGCCGCGGGAGTACCAGCTGATCGGTCAGCCGCTCTCCAACCCCGCCGATGAGCGGACTACCTCCCTCATCGTGCAGGAGTACGTGGAAGGCACCCACCTGCACGATACCGATGTCCGCGACCTGGCTGAGGAGCACCGCCGCCAGCTCATCCTGCTCCTCATCCTCATCCTGGTCCTCCACCGCGAGAGAAAAATGCTCCCGGACATGCGCCCGCGCTACCCGGTGCTCCAGATCTACGATTGGCTCACCAAGACGGATAACGTGATCCTGAGCGGGGACGGCCTGAAGTTCGTGGATACGCGGTGGTTCTGGGAGACGGACCAGAACTACGTGAAGCGGGGTCTCTTCATTCCCGACCGGATGATCGGACAGGCAAAACGGCTCCTCACCTCCCTCCTCAAGGAGCACTGACCACCGGCGCCGTCACCCGCCGCCAGCTCTGCCGGAAGAGCCGGACCATGCCGTAGTAGCCCACCAGGATAGACAGGAGGAGCACCCAGTAGGCGATCAGAAACGCGGTGATCCCGGCCACATTGGCAAACGTGTTGCTGGTGCCGTCCAGGATCCCCGTGCCCAGCACATCGCCGGAGTAGCGCACGGCCGCGATCGCCGTGAGGCCCAGGAGAATGGCCAGGAACTGGAGCGCCGTCTTCAGCTTGCCGCTGCGGATGGCTGGAACGTCCACGCCGCGGCTGAGCGCCAATTCACGGTAGGCGGAAACGGAGAGCTCCCGGAAGAGGGTGAGGATCACCATCCACGCCGGGAAGATCTGGAATTCCGTGAGTGCAATGAGCAGGGACAGCACCAGGACCTTGTCCAGCAAGGGATCAAGGAACATGCCGACCGGGCTCACCTCTCCCCGCCGCCGCGCTACCCAGCCGTCCAGCACGTCCGTGGCTATGCCCGCCAGGAATGCCAGAATGGCCAGGAGGGGGAACGGCCACGTGCGCGCATAGAGGCAGAGCACCGCCAGCGCGGCCAGGAGGATGCGGGAGAGCGTGAGCTTGGTGGCCAGCGTGAGCATGGAGGAGCGGAGAAGGAAACCGACGTACCATTATACAGAGTCTCGTAACTCGTAACTCGTAACTCGTAACTCGTAACTCGTAACTCGTAACTCGTA
>CAZWIA010000039.1:0-4771 GCA_964633955.1 uncultured Candidatus Peribacteria bacterium
CTGCAGCTGCACCGTCAGCACCCCGGCCAGGACCAGGAGGACCAGCATACCCGTGATCTGCCGGGCCGGAGGGAGATTCAGACGCATCGGACTATTGTAGCACAAAAGGCGCGCCCGGGCCATGCCAGAATCCGCGTGCGCGTGCGGAAAAGATGCCCTGAAACCGCAATGGGTCTGCCGGGTGGAGCTCCTTACGGGAGTTTATTCGGAACTGATTCTATTAAGAAATAGTAATCAAAAAAGGACGAATGGCCGGATGGCCACACGCCCCTCGTGAGCGGAATCTGCCCGATCAGTCCTTCTGGGTCGACTCGGCGCTGCCGCCGATGATCTGGATGAAGCCGGGATCGTCGCCGGAGTACCACTTGATGGTCAGGGCGCCGCCACGGGCGTAGGAGTCGTATAGCTGCTGCATGTCCTCGACGGACTCGCAGACGAAAAGCCGTTCGCCGAGGCCCTGGTCGTAGCCACAGATCACCTTGCTACCTTCGGGCACGTATGGGAGCTGCGTGGGGCGCCCGTAGACCTTCTGCAGGGGCACCAGGCGCTCCGTCCCGAAGCACTCCGACTTTTTACCGAGTTCGATCATGACGATCTCCCGATTGGGAAAGAGCAGACTCCAAGATGGCTGAAGTTCTGCCTTTCGAGACATGGACAGAAAACAGAGCCACTAATTTTTATTATAATAATATAATTACCATTGTCAATGGAGCGGGATACGGGAATCGAACCCGCGTCTCAAGCTTGGGAAGCTCGCGTACTACCATTGTACTAATCCCGCTTGAAGGAACGTGGCTCGCCAACCGTAGCGCAGCCCCCTGTTTCTCGTGTAGCGCCCCACTACGCTCAAGCTTCGTGGGGCAACCTTCGCTACGCGAAGGTTGGAGCGGATGACGGGGCTCGAACCCGCGACCTACGCCTTGGCAAGGCGTCGCTCTAGCCAACTGAGCTACATCCGCAGGAAAACCAAAGATCTTGCCGGAGCGGAGATGATCCTACGGAGCGGCTAGGATTCGTGCAAGTGGCAACGATCAACCGGCGTATGGCGTAAGAATCCCAGGAATGCTGCGTCTCAGATGCGTCTCTTACCCCTTTCTCCCGATCCCATTCCCCCCTCCCTATGTCTCTGCTGTGGTTCCTCATCATCGGCCTGGCGGCTGGCTGGATTGCCGGCGAACTCATGCGCGGGGACGGCTTTGGCCTGCTGGGAAACATCGTGGTGGGCGTAGTAGGCGCGCTCGTGGGCGGCTTCCTGTTCGATCTCCTGGGCATCTCCGCCTACGGGCTCATTGGATCCTTGATCATGGCGGTTGTGGGAGCCGTAGTGCTCCTCTTCCTCCTCAACATGTGCAGCGGGCGGCGGGCGTTGTAGGCGCAATAGGACTGATGCAAGAACATGGAGGCTTAAGCCTCCATTGTTCATGCCAACATCACATCAGCCGCAGAAGCGATGCATGAATCACTCCTAGCGTCCCAATACAGAAGACGGCACAATACGGGCACTGGGTCGGTCGACCGCCGCGCTTCGCGCTTTGGCCGACGAGTGACACATCCTCTGCTCATTCTGACATCATCATTTCATTCAGTTCTTGGGTCGGTAGCTCAGTGGTAGAGCAGAGGCCTTTTAAGCCTTTGGCCGTGGGTTCGACCCCCACCCGACCCACCAGATCCACCCCGCAATACTCGCTCCCATGCCCGCCTTCTACCTTGCCCGCTGCAGTGACGGCACGCTCTACGCCGGCGCGTGCGTGGATCTGCGGTCGCGCGAAGCGCAGCACAACGCGGGCAGGGGCGCCAAGTACACGCGGAGCCGGCTGCCCGTCCGCGTGGTCTACTCTGAGGAATTTGAGACGCTCTCAGAGGCGCTGAAGCGCGAGGCGCAGGTGAAGCGCATGCGGCGGGCGGAGAAGGAATCCCTGATCAGACGCCGATGATCGATACGCACTGCCACCTTGCGGACACGCAGCTTGATTCCGATCGCGGAGCGGTCCTGGACCGCGCTCGGGCTGCGGGGGTCTCCCCCATCATCACCATTGCAGATAGCATGCCGGAGGCGGAGAAGTGCCTGCGGCTGTGCGCGGAGCATGCGGACCTCTTCTGCGCCGTGGGCGTGCACCCGCATCACGCCAAGGATTGGCGGGCTACGGACGCGGAGACGCTGCGGGAGATGACCAGGCGATCGGACAAGGTGGTAGCGATCGGGGAGATTGGCCTGGATTTCCACTACGATTTCTCTCCACGGGACGTGCAGGTGGAAGTCTTCTGCGCGCAGCTCATGCTGGCAAGGGAACTGAACCTGCCCGCCGTCGTCCACTGCCGGGAAGCCATTGAGGCGGTGCGATCGATCCTACTGGAGCTGAGGCCGCAACGAGCCGTCATCCACTGCTGCACGGAGAAGTGGGCGGACGTGGAGAGGCTCGTGGCCGCCGGTTACCATCTCTCCTTCACAGGCATCGCCACGTATCCCCGGTCTGAGGAGATCCGGGAGACCATCCGGCGCTGCCCGATCGACCGCATCATGGTGGAGACGGACGCACCCTACCTGGCTCCCGTCCCCCACCGCGGCCAGCGGAACGAACCGGCGTACGTGGCGGAAGTGCTGAGGCTGATCGCCGATCTAAAGGGATTAAGCCCGGAAGAAACGGATGCAATTACTACACGGACTGCGGTAGAGTTCTTCCGCCTGCCGCAGGGATAGACATCCCGTGCGCTTGTAGCTCAGCTGGATAGAGCGTCGGCCTCCGAAGCCGAAGGTCGTGGGTTCGAATCCCGCCAAGCGCACCACGCAATATTGTTACGCAGCCTAATTCGGTCATCTGATTCAGAAGAATCTGTCCAATCAGGAATTTTCGCGAGGTGAAGGATTGACCAGTACATGCAGCCCGCCCTTTCTGCCTTTTCTGCACTTCCCACCCCCCTAGCCCCGGCGGCCGTTTTCCGCTATACTGGAACGAAATGGACACCCTCACCTTCAGCACCTTGCCCACGGAGATCTTCTTCATCAGCACGTTCCTGCTCCTGTGCGGCCTCACCATGGAGATCTGGACGCACGGCGTGCGGCTGAGCCTGCTCTCCCGCATGAAGCTCTCGGTGATCGAGCGCGAACATCCCTACATCCCCTCCATCCGGATCATCATGGGGATCGGCTTCTGCTCCGTAGCCCTGCTGCTCACCACCATCCACCTCTTTGGCGGATCGGAGCTCTTTGACCAGGGAGACTGGCTCTACCCGGCGGTGTTCTTCAGTGATGTCTGTGCGCTCCTCATCCTGGCCGAGCTCAAGGGCGGCGGCGCGCGGGAGTATGCCTTTGCCTTCACCACCACCTCCGCTGCGGTCCTCACGGTGTTCGTCCTGATGGGCGCGCTCAAGACCCTGCCGCCCGCCACCACATTTTTCCTGCTCAGCCTCACCGCCGCCTGCGCGGCGCTGGCGTGGGATCTGTTCCAGTTCGCCTGGTCCCGCCGGATGCGGATTGTGGCCGGCATCACCTTGGTCGGCTGGATCCTGGCGTACGCGCTGTGGCAGTAAATCACCGGAGGTGCTGTAGACTGCGGCCATGCGGGTGGCACTGGTCCATGAGCTTCTGACGATCCCCGGCGGCGCCGAACGGGTCCTGCGCGTGCTGGCGGATCTCTTTCCGGCGGCACCCATCTACACGCTGCTGTATGACGAGCGGCGTCTAGGCAGCTGGTTCCCACCGGAGCGCGTGAGGCCAAGCCGGCTCCATCGCTTTGCGCCGCTGAGCAGCAACCACCACCTCTACCTGCGCGCCTTTCCCGCTGCCGTGGAATCCTGGGACTTCCGGGAGTTCGACTTAGTCTTGAGCAGCTCCAGCGCGTTTGCCCACGGCATCATCACCAACGGCGCGCCCAAGCACCTCTGCTACGTCCACTCCCCCGCCCGCTATCTGTGGGACCGGACCCATGAGGTGCTCGCGCGATCAACCAGCGGCATCCGGCGGCCGCTCCGGCCGCTCCTCTCCCGCACGTTCCATGAGCTCCGCGTCTGGGATGCGGAAGCCGCCGCCAGACCGGACCGTCTGCTGGCCGCATCTAAGGAGGTGCAACGGCGGATAGAGCTATATTGGCGACGCGAGGCGGACGTGCTGCATCCACCCATCTCCGATAGCTGGTTTGACGCTCAAGTCTCAAGTCTCAAGTCTCAAAGCTATTTTCTCATCGTCTCCACCCTGGCGGACTACAAGCGTATTGATCTGGCCATCCGTGCGGCGAACGCACTGGGACTCCCCCTGAAGATCGTGGGTGACGGCCGGGCGCGGCGGTCCCTTGAGCGGATCGCCGGACCGTCTGTGGAGTTCCTGGGCTACCGCGACCACCAGGCGCTGCAGGGTCTCTACGCGCAGGCGGAAGCGGTGATCGTGCCGGGGGAGGAGGATTTCGGTCTGGTGCCGATCGAATCCATGGCCTGCGGCACGCCCGTCATCAGCCGGCGGGCGGGCGGACCACTGGAGACCGTTATTGAACATGAAACAGGCCGCTTCTTTGATGAGTCGTCGGTGGAGGCGTTGGTCGAAATTCTGCAAACCTTCAAGCGGACAGCGTTTGATCCGGCTGCATGCCGCAAACGGGCCGAACGGTTCCGGGAAGGAGCGTTCCGGAAGCAGATCCGGGAAGCCGTGCAGAGTGTGATGGAACAAGGGTGAATGACGGAGGCACAAAGCCCACTCTCATGGTATGATGATCACTTTGACCACTCACCACTCACCACTCACCACTCACCACTCACCACTCACCACTCACCACTCACCACT
>CAZWIA010000039.1:4871-6792 GCA_964633955.1 uncultured Candidatus Peribacteria bacterium
CCTCAGAACATCCTCCCCTGCTCCCCCGCCTGCTCCGGCACCTTCACCCCCACCTTCCCGTACGCCTTGGGCGTGGCCACGCGGCCCTTGGGCGTCCGCTGCAGGTAACCCTGCTGGAGGAGATAGGGTTCGTACACGTCCTCAATCGTCTCCTCCTCATCCGCCAGAATGGCGGCGAGCGTGGAAAGGCCCACCGGTCCGCCGGAAAAATTGGTGACGATCGTTTCCAGGAGCTTCCGGTCCACCGCGTCCAGCCCTTCTTGGTCGATCTCCAACGCCCGGAGCGTCCGCTCCACCACCGCCGTATCGATCGCCAGGAGCCCGCCCGCATGCGCCCAGTCCCGCACGGAGCGCACCAGCCGGTTGGCGATGCGCGGCGTGGCCCGGCTGCAGCGGGCCACGAGCTCCGCGGCCTCACGGTCCATGGAGATCTGGAGGATCCCCGCCGTTCGCTCCACGATGGCCCGCATCTCCTCCGCCGTGTAGAAGTCCAACTTGAAGTGGTGGATGAAGCGGTCCCTGAGCGGTGCGCTCATGGAGCCGGCCTTGGTGGTAGCGCCAAGCAGCGTGAACGGCTTGAGCCCCAGCCGCATGGACCGTGCCGTGGGCCCCTTGCCGATCACCAGGTCCAGCGCGTAATCCTCCATTGCGCCGTAGAGGACTTCCTCCACCACGGGGCGCAGGCGGTGGATTTCATCGATGAACAGAACGTCCCCCTGCTGCAAATTGGTCAGCACGGAAGCCAGGTCTCCAGGCTTCTCCAGGGCTGGCCCGCTGGTGATGCGGATCTGCGCGCCCATCTCCCGCGCCAGGATGTGAGCGAGCGTGGTCTTGCCCAGTCCCGGCGGGCCGTGGAGCAGAGTGTGGCCCAGGGGCTCGCCGCGGCTCCGGGCCGCCCGCACGTGGGTTGTGAGGTGCTCCTTGATGCGCGTCTGGCCCACGTACTCCTCAAACGTCCGCGGCCGCAGGGTGAATTCCGCCTCCACGTTCTCCCCCGCCGCCTCCTGCGGCGTGAGGGCTGCTTCCCGGCGGGTGCGCGTAGTGACCATGGCCGGAGCATAGCAGATGCAGCGCGGAAGGAGGATCCATCGGCACAGGAGATTCCTCTGTTTCCCCCGCTTCCGTTCCGACTGACAATGGAAGCCTGCGGATGGACACGAGTACACTGGCGCCATGTTCCGTGCAGCCAACATCCTTACCGGCACCGTCTTCACGCTGCTCCTCACGGGACTGGCCGGGGCTGATCTCCTCTTCCTCAGAGAACCTCTCTTTCTCCCGGCAGCGCTGCGACCGCAGACGCCCGGCCAGGGCATAGGACGGCAGCAGAGCCCGGTGGTGGGCACAGTCCTTGCCGAGCAGGGCATCACTACCCAGTCATCAGACCGCCAGAGCCTGCTTGAGCGGACGCTCCAGGGCCAGGAGCCCGTAACTACAGCCATCCTGCTTCAATACGGCGACCGGCTGGGACTCCTGTCTTGGGTGGAATCCCCCCGCTCCAAGCTCCTCTTCTCCGCCCTGCGGGAAGCCCTCCTGCCAGCCCTCTCTCCGGGCGTCCAGGACCTGCGGGACCAGCGCTTGACGCCGCCGGACCGCCCCCCCCGGACGGAACTCACGTTCCTGGATCCGGCCCTCAGCAGTGAGCGCATCACCCTCATCCGCGTCCGCGACCGGATCTACGAACTCCACACGGCGGAAGGGAAGGAGCAGGCCATGGAGCCGCTGATCGATCTACTGACGAAGTGAGCCCCACCAAGGAGGAAACGGCGAGACCAGAGGATCCGTTCTCCCTGTATTTCCTCCATTGCCCGTATTTCCTCGATTGAAAGATCCGTTGACCCCCCGGCTGTTTCCCCGTACATTTCCCCCGCTATGGCAAAGACCGTCAAGAAAGTAGTCAAAGTGATGGCCAAGGGCGGAGCGG
>CAZWIA010000040.1:0-6518 GCA_964633955.1 uncultured Candidatus Peribacteria bacterium
GTACTTCCCTACGTCCGCGGAGGCGGAGAAGGCGGGGTACCGGGCGGCGCGGTGAACACTACGGCCAGACGAGCGAGAGGATGAAGCCGGTCCAGAGGGCTACGCAGAGCAGGATCAGCGTGCCGGCGATCAGACGGAGCGGCCGCGGGAGCCACATGCTGCCTCGCACGGCAAAATAGGCGGCAGGAACAACAATGATGCTGCTGTACCTGAAGTCCTGGCTCGAAGAGTAGGGCGAGTGAATGCGGAAGGCGAAGTGGGCTGCCATGCTGCCCAGGAGGACCGCCAGGAGAGGCAATGAGGAGCGCCACCTGCCCCGCCAAGTTTCCACTGCCAGCCCAGTTACGATGAGCGGCAGGAGTAGAAGAGATGAGCCCAGAATGATGCGGGCAAACGGTAGCCGCCACTCGCCAAAGGCAAACTCGCCAAAGAAAGCTGACCGGAACCAGTACTCCCAGAAATACCGTCGCCGCACACTGTCTTCCCACGGATTATTGTACGGATGCCGCAGGATGCCAGCGGGGTTGAAGCTGAGGAGTGAGGCGGGCCGGTTATCCAACTGCAGGCCCGAGTGGAGGTTGCCCAAATTGCCTATGAGCAGCCTGTCTACGCGTGCAGATTCCCGGTACCGCAGGATGCTCACCCATCCGCTCATGACGGCTACAATCGCCAGGCAGGTGCATCCAAGCGCTAAGCGCCGTAGCCAGGGGGTGCCGGGCGGCCAAACCGTCAGCAGTCCCAAGGTCAACAGGAGCGGAACCAGGAGAGTGTTCTTGGTGAGCAGGCCGGCGGCGAGCGTGAGGCAGAGCAGTAGCCAAGCGCGCCAGGTCCGCCGTTCCGGACGCAGGCCAAGCTGCACAACTGCGAGCAGCCAGGCAGATGTCAGAGTGTGTGCCAGGACATCGTTGTTGATGCGCGCGGCAGAAAAGATCCAGGCGGGAAACGCGGCCAGAACAAGCGATGCAACAACCAGCCATGGGCGGTCTTGCGATTTTGAAAGCAGAGCGCGCAGAGTGGCCACTCCTAATAGGAAAGCGGCAATGCTCAGTGCGGTTGCCAGTGCCTGGAGCTGCACGAGCTCGGCGAACAGGTTGAAGCGCACGAACCGCGTGAGAGAGAGGAGCAGGGCGGATACCGTGTAGTAGAGCGGCGGATGGTAGAACTCCCAGCCCTGTGCCGTGGCCGGTATGGACCAGTGTGTCAGGATGTACTGTACATACTCCCAGTGCCCCTCCCAATCATGCTGTCGTACGGCGTGCGGCGTGATGACGGTGTAAAACAGGCGGAGACCAATCCCTATGAACACCGCTATGCCCAGAGAGAAGTGGAGTCTGAAGATGGGGAGAAGGCAGAGCAATAGGCCAGTGATGGCTGCCGTGAACAGGCCTAGGATCCAAGGATCACTGAGGGAAGGGCGTAGGGCAAATGCTGCTCCGCCGCCGTCATTCTGTACGCGAAACGCAACAGTGTTAGTGCCCGCGTGCAGCCATGGTCCCAGATGCAGAGTTGTGCCCTGAACAATGTCACACGTGTGGAGCGCCGGGTCCCCCACGGCACGCCCGTTGATGATCAGTTCTTCTAGGCATAAATCTGGTATCACCCGGAAGGTGCGGGGGTGCAGCGGCGGAAGGTATAGGGAAAAGGACCCTTGCAGTTCGCCCGGTCCTTCGGTCTGGAAGTCCAAAGGGAAAGATGCTTCCTGTTCCGGGCCGTCTGCATACCGGTATGTGCCGCGCTCCGCGACCGGCAGTACCAACAGCGCTGCACCCAGTGGAATGAGGAAGCCGGCCGCTAAGTGCAGAATCCGCAGGCCGATGATGGCATGCTGGCAACTCGTTGACTGTGAGAGGTTGGGCGGTGTTTCAGGGGCAGCGGCCATTCAGCGTCTTGGAGGCGGATGGAGGCGGACGAGTAGCCGTGTATTGGCGGCCAGTGCAAGCATGATAAGAGGCTAACGGCAGATCCCCCAGCGAACAAGGTGTTCGCACGAGATGCATGTGCATGGATGGTTCCCGTGCGAACGGTCAGCTGCGCATGTTTCACCACTCAGCCAACTTACATCTCCTCAGGGGCTTGCTATGATGCGCCAGTGACACTCTCCATCATCCTGCCGTGCTTCAACGAGGAGGCGAATATCCGAACCACCGTCCGGTCAGTGCTCTCGTGGCTGGACCAGGAGCAGTATGGCGGAGAAGTGATTGTGGTGGATGACGGTTCGCGCGACCGGTCGCCGGCCATCTTGGCGGATATGGCCAAGCAAGATTCTCGCGTGACAGTGGTGACCCACGTGCAGAACAGTGGCTATGGGTGGGCTGTGCGATCCGGCTGTGACGCTGCTACTCAAGATGTGATTGCCTTTATGGATAGTGATGGGCAGTTCCACATAGATGATCTAGCAACGCTCCTGCCGTACTTGGAGAGAGTGCCGTTTGTGACCGGGCGCCGCCGTCATCGCGCGGATTCCGTGATGCGCCGCATGTTCGGCAAAGTGCTGGGCATTATGAACTTCTTGGTGCTGGGCATCTGGGTGCGAGATGTGAACTGTGGTCTCAAGGCGTTCAAGCGGCAAATTTGGCCGGACATCCGGCCGGACTACGGCGTGGAGAAGCTCTTCAATGCGGAGGTGTTCCTCAGGATGAAGCGCAAGGGGATCCCGTGGGTGCAGGTGGACGTGCCCCACTACCCGCGCACGGCAGGGAATCCCACCGGCGCCAAGTTCTACGTGATCGCCCGCATGTTCCGGGAGCTATGGAACCTGCGAAGCAAGGTGCGGTGACGCCCGGCCGGACGGCGCTCCCGCTTCATCGCGCCAGCCGCCGCAGTTGCCGGAAGAGCTGCCAGCCGCGTCTGCCGAAGGAGAGGGGCTTCACGCTCGGCGTTCCGCCAGCGCGGTTACGGAAGACGATGGGGATCCAGCGGATGCCGTACCGCCGCTGCTGGAGGACGGCCAGCAGGACGTTGGCCAGATGGAAATCTGGGGGGATGCGCGGGATCGCGTCAGCGAGCGCGTCGGCTCTCATGAGCCGGTACGGCACGTTGGCGTCCGTTACCCATGTGCCCGTGGCGGTGAAGGTGACGATGCTCACCAGGCAGGAGATCACACCGCGAGTCCATCCGTCCTCGCGCCGTGTCCGTTGTCCGTAGATCACCGGGTGATCCGTCCGCAGGTCCCAGAATCTCCGGAAGAAGCGGGGATCGCACTGGCCGTCCGAATCCAGCTGCAGCACCCAATCGGCTCCCGCGGCGAGGGCGCGGCGGTAGCCATCCAGACACGTCTGTCCGTGGCCGGAGTTCGGTTTGTGCAGGACGAGCATCTCCGGATGCCGGCCGACCAGGGCGTGCAGTACGGCCCGGGTCCCGTCGGTGGAGCCGTCGTCCAGGATGCACAGGGTATGGCGTATGCCGGAGCGGGCCAGTTCATCGGTCCATTCGCGCACCACGCGGGGCAGAGCTTCCTGCTCGTTGAACGCCGGCATGACGATCCATAGGTTCTCCAACCGCGCAATCCTCCCTTATACGCCCGAAGATGTGAAGCGCGTCTTCGAACGCTTGGTCCATGTTGATGTACCGGTACGTCGCCAGCCGGCCGGCGAAGTACACCTTATTCGTCCGCGTCTCCTCTTCCGCTAACGCGCGGTACCGCCGGTAGAGCTCGTCGTTCTCCCGGGCGGGTACGGGGTAGTACGGATCGCCCTCGGCCTGGGGGAATTCGTGCGAGA
Organism: uncultured Candidatus Peribacteria bacterium; assembly: GCA_964633955.1. Lineage (GTDB taxonomy): Bacteria > Patescibacteriota > Gracilibacteria > Peribacterales > Peribacteraceae > JAQBQQ01. Next base: position 3,720 of record CAZWIA010000040.1, read on the forward strand.
TGACGGTGCGGGGCGAGCGCTGCCCCGTGACGTGCTTGATCTCCACGCTGCGCGTGTAGGCGTTGTCGTTCGGGTAGTTGATCTGCACGCACGGCTGGACGTACTCCTGCTCGTGCGGCGTGAAGGTGAACTCCAGCGACCGCCACGGCAGCGCGCCGAGCGAACGGCCGAAGTACGCGTCCACCGGTCCGCAGTAGAGCGTGGCCCGGCGCGGCCGGATGCGTCCGCGTACTTCCTGGAAGTCCGTGCCCAGCCGCACGCTGATCAGGGGATGGTCGAGCATCCGCTCGAACAGCGCCGTGTACCCCTTGTCCGGCATGAGCTGGAACGCGTGGTTCACGTAGCGGGCATCCCGTGTGAAGCGCACGGGGATGCGGCCGCAAACGGAAGGATCCAGGTCCCGCGGATGCCGGCCCCACTGCTTGAGCGTGTAGTTGAGGTAGAACGCCTCGTACAGCTTCCGCCCCACGCGTGACAGGACGAATTCCTCCGAGTTGCGCGGTTCCGGTATCGGTTCGGCCAGCGAGGCCAGGAGCTCCTGTGCGGACCGTTCATCCAGCGTGCGGCCGAAGAACCTTTCCAGCGTGGTGAGGTTGATGGGGAACGGGTACAGTTCGCCGTCCACAAAGCTCAGGACGCGGTAGTTGCCGTCGATCCACCCTGTGAAGGCCGACAGGTACTCCAGGAGCATGGGGTTATCCGTGCGGAAGTAGTGCGGTCCGTACTGGTGGACCAGCACGCCGCTCTCGTGCACCCGGTCGTAGCAGTTGCCTGCGATGTGGTCGCGTCGGTCGATGACCAGGGAAGACCAGCCGCACTGGCTGGCGGCGCGCTCGGCCACGGTGCAGCCCACAGGCCCGGCACCGATGATGAGGAGATCGACATCGTTCATGGGTTCGCCGCGCAGGGCGCCTGTTGATGCGGGGGATGGAGACCGGCGTGGCGGAGATCGGGTTCCGCTCCGATGCTACTATAGGGCGGCCGTATCCGGCCGGCAATCCGTTTCCTTGGACCTTGAAGGCGGCGCATGTGTACCATGGAACTCCTGATGTCCCGGACGTACGCTCTCCTGCGCGATCGGTTGCGGTCCGCCATGGGGCTCTCTGGTGAGGCGCTGCCCGCCATGATCGTGTTCGGCGTGATCATGGCCCGCTACGCCGATGTCCCGCCGATCTTCGACGGCGGCGCGTTCCATGACTGCCTGCGCAACGCCGTCCATCGGCCGTTCGACGTCCGCAACTACCTCTGCTTCGACCATCCTTCCCTGGCGTTCATGGGGCTCTTCTCCGTGCCGGAAATGCTCCAGCCGGGCAGCGCCGCGGCGCTGCATGCCATGATGGCGCTGCTGGGTATGGCGGCCATCGCGGCATTCGCGTCCCTGGCTGTCCGCCTGGCGCCCGGATGGCCGTACAGACTGCCGCGCATGATCGCCGTCCTGCTGTTCGCGCTGCAGCCGGTGATTGTGGCGAACGCCGTCAACTTCAACTTGGATGCCGGCGTGGTCTTCTTCTACGTCCTCCTGCTCGCCTGCCTCCTGCGCCGCAGGACGCTGCTGGCCGCCCTGTCCGGCACGGCTCTCCTCTTCACCAAGGAGACCGGTCTGATCCTGTATACCGTGACGCTCGCGCTCTACGCCCTGCTGGTGGCGCTCCCGCGGATGCGAGCACCCGCTGACCGGCGCCGGTCCTTCCTCCGGGGGTCGCTCCTGCTGGCGCCCATCATGCTCCTGGCCTGGTACCTTCTGGTGCGCGCGGAAGTGTGGGGTTTGCACCCCTTCCACCAGGAGCCGCACGCCGATCCCGTCGTCTGGTTGCTCAGCAGGAGCCTCTGGGAACGGCGGTTCGCCATCTTGCTATTCGAGGCGTTCCTGTTCCAGTTCCTGTGGGTGCCGGCGCTCTCCTGGGCAGCCGCGCTCGTTGTCCTCGTCCGCAAAGCGCTCTCCGGCGGCTGGCGGTCCGTCTCCGGTGCCTGGTCCGGAGAGACAGCCATGATCGTATCCACCGCCGTCGCCGTCGCGTTCATCCTCACGCGGATCATGCCGTACAACAACCCGCGGTACCTCATGGCCGTGTACCCGCTGTGCGTCCTGCTCACCCTCGCGGGCGTCCGCTTCCTCTCCCAAGGCGCGCGGTTGGCCTCCTGGGCAATGGCGGTGTTCCTGGCGCTCAATATGCTGGCGCTCTTCCGCAGCTCGGATCCTGTTTCGCGCGCCGTGCTGGGCACCTTCGCCTTCGGCGAACGCAGCATGTATCCCCTGGCGGCAGCGGCGGGGGATCCCTGCTGCGGGTACGGGCGGGACCAGATCGTCTACAACCTGGAGCACCTGAAGCTGCTGGAGCTGCAGGAGCGGCTCATGCGGGGGCTCCTGGCGATGCCGGACCTGCGGGTGGTGATCCATCCGCAGATGCTCTTCTGGTTTCCGGATCGCATCGATCCTGCCACCGGGGAATCGCGGATGGGCAACCAGGGGATCCGCCCGCAGTTCACGAGCGTGGATGACCTGCTCCGGTTGCCCGATCTTCCGGAATACGTCGTGCTCGTGGAGTATCCCAACTTCGACAATGCAGGGATCCGGACACAGCTCCTTACCCGGTACGGGATCGTGCGCGATATGACGCTAGGCGAGGGTGGCTACGCGCTGCCCGTCTCCCTGGCGCGGCGCTTACCGGAGTCGGATCCCGGGTGACGAAGGGGTGCGGCGGCTCTCCGGACGGGTGTCACCTTGGTACCACCAGCACGCTCTCCTTGCTGCAGCCGTCCCCCACGCACGCAAGCTCCCACAGGCGGAAGATGTTCCGG
>CAZWIA010000041.1:0-5791 GCA_964633955.1 uncultured Candidatus Peribacteria bacterium
GTGACACAGTTCCTTAAATCGAGCAATGTGTCTTAAGAAAGGGGTACTTGCCAGTACGAGTTAAGAATTGAGGAATTAGAGACACAGAAAAGACAGCTACGCATTGAAGTAGCCTCACAGAATGACCCAAGGAATGATTTTGGAACCGCACTCACTACTGTTCTCAATTTCCTTCAAAGCCCCTCGGCGCTGTGGAATAGCGGGATTTATGAGGATAAGAAAACAGTGTTGAGACTGGCTTTTGTGAATGTTATTCCTTTCAGCAAAGAAAAAGGCGTTGGAACCGCCAGTTTTTCGCTACTGTTTGAGCTTTGTAAACTCGCTGAACACGATAAAAAGTTGATGGTGGAGATGCCGGGAATTGAACCCGGGTCCAACGTGTAACACGATTGCCTGTACGGTCATGCTCCGTCTCGTTTCTCCCATCCGCTCGGAGAGGAGCAGAGATGCGGGGGAGGGTTGATGCCGGAAGTACGGTGAGCTGATGGCATCACGTCAGCGCATCGTCCTGCTGATGACGCCTCATCCTGCTAGCAGGAGTCCTAGGAGAGACGTGTTCGCAAAAGGGCGAACTAGGCCGCGAAGGCCATCGGGGCGAAAGCGGCGCGAGCCACCTCGCTGAACCGGCGACCGGTTACGCGGAGGGTGTCAGAAGTTCTGGCACTTATGGGTTGCAACATGTGGGTGACGGGAACCGTTGCCATCCCGGACCGAGGCCGACCGCATCAGGATTCACGCTGTCGAGGCCTGTCATCCCCTTGGTTCCAGAGAACTGAACATCATCTTATACGAGACTCCTCAGAAGGCACCAGAAAAGTCCTGAGAAGATTCTCAGACCTTTTTGCCGCGTTTGGCGATCGTATTCTGCCATACTGGCGCTGTGGGACGTTTGATTGCCACTATCGCTTCCGCGACCATCGGCGTGCTGGAGACGCTCATCACCGGCGGCCGGTTTGGCCCGTACGTAGAGAGCGAATCCCCGTATGGCAAGCGCCAGAATCAGCGACGGAAAGATTTTGAGAAGCTTGGCGGCCGTCCCTGTAAGCGCTGTGGCACGCGTATTCCGGGCAATAAGTATTACTGCGCTCCCTGTTACGTCGCTATCACACAGTCGTAGGTATCCTGTATCTCCTTCCTCCTTTCCTATGAACAAGCATCTCCCTCTCCTGGCGCTCACGCTGCTCCTGGCCGCGTGCATGCCCACTGCTTCCTCGGATCCGGATGCATCGTCCTCTTGGTCAAGCGTCGCGGTGGTCTCTTCTGCCTCCTCCGTTTCCAGCATCAATGCGCAGGACATGGTGGAGCTTACCAGTCCCGCTGCCAACGCGACCGTCACGAGCCCTTTGACGCTGAGTGGTCGCGCGCGCGGGCCGTGGTACTTTGAGGCGTCGTTCCCGGTGGACATCCGTGATGCCAGTGATACCGTCATCGCGCAGCACTACGCGGAGGCGCAGGGCGACTGGATGACCACGGACTGGGTGCCGTTCACATCCACCGTCACCTTCCCGGCCCAGCCGGCGGGGAGCGTGGGATTCATCGTGCTGAAGAAGGACAATCCCTCCGGCCTGCCGGAGTACGACGCGTCGGTGGTGGTGCCTGTGCAGTTTTAGTTGGCCTTCTCCCCGGCTCGCTTCGCTTCACTCGCCTCCTTCTTCTCTCCTTGGATACGCTCAGGACAGGTTTAGGAGAGGGTTGGGGGGTGAGGGTTAACCGCACGCATGGCGGTCAGCAATCTGCCGGTGACAGTAAGCGGAATTTTCGCTATACTGAGAGCAATACCCACGCTTCGCATGTCCTCCCTGATTCGTCTGTCCGCCTGGTGCCACGGCCGCGCCGCCGCCGTGATCGTGCTGATAGCGCTGGCGCTCACGCTCACGCTTCTGACCGTGGAGCGCGCCACCGGGTTACCGGCTTCCCTGCGCGGGGCGCCCGTCTACCAGCCGCTTCCTTCTTCCGCTCTGAAGCGGGCGGCTACCCGGCGGTCTTCCGTTCTAGCCCGCCGCCTGAAGCGGCTGAGGCAGCGCGCAGTCCGGCCGTCGCCCGCCACGGACGGCAATGTCCGGTCGCGCTAGCGCGACACCTTGCTGGTGTGCGCATGCTCATCGTAGTGCGGAATCAGGCTGCTGTTTCGTGGTCGTGGATGAGGCGCGGTGTGATGTAGAAGACGGGGATGAACAGCATGAGTGCCGCGGTGGCCGGGGGAACCAGCGGCGCCAGCAGCGTTGCGAGCCCGTAGCAGAATACCCCCACCATGCTCCGCTGCAGGTGCTGCCGGCGCTCGGCTACCCCGATATCCGCATGGAGCAGCTGGCCTGCAAACATGGCGTGGCGGGCCATGAGCGTGAACGCCAGTGCGGCGCAGAAGAGGATGAAGCAGTAGAGCATGGCCACGCCCGGGACTCCTGGATGCGCACCCAGGAAGGCGGTGGTGAACGGCACGAGACAGAGGAAGAACAGCAGGAGATTGTTGTACCAGAGCAGTTTCCAGTCCGCGCGCTCCAATTCATGGAAGAAATGGTGGTGGTTCACCCAGAACACGGCCAGTGTGATGAAGCTGAACGTGAAGCTGAGGAGGTGTGGCACTGTCTCTCGCAGAGCCGTGACCACTCCCCGGAGAGACGGATCAGCCAGTTCCGGCACCCGGATCTCCAACACGAGGAGCGTGATGATGATGGCCAGCACGGCGTCTGAGAATGCTTCCACGCGAGCTGTGGAGCCGACCATGGTCCGATGTGAGGAGAAGAGGCGTCTAAACATACGGTGAGTGTAGGCTACATCCGATCATGCGCGCTATCCTGCAGATACCGGCGCCGTCCAAGCAGGGACATGCTCTACGGTGCCATACCCGTTGCATCATGCAAGACGAGTCCGGGGCGGTACGCACGCAGGCTTTGCTAGACTCCCGGCCATGGCTGACCGCAAGTTCGATATCCTCATCGCGGAAGACGATCCCGTGCTCCGGGACCTCTACGCGCGCAAGTTCTCCAAGCGGACGTACCAGATCCGGTCGGCGGAAGACGGCCGTCAGACCTTGGCTCTCCTGCAGGAGAAAGCGCCGGATGTCCTCCTCCTGGACATCAACATGCCGGAGGTGGACGGCGTGGAGGTGATGAAGGCCATTCCGCCCAAAAAGCAGCGGTCCTACGCCGTCATTGTCCTCACCAACCACGACGAGCAGCTCATGAAGGACCAGATGAAGGAGCTGGGAGCGGATGACTACTTTGTGAAGAAAGACATGAGCCTCCAGGATTTGCTGGACATGGCGGACCGCCTGCTCCGGAAATCCGCGGATTGACCGGCTGCAAAACTAGGTCCCATGACCCGTGCGGCTCACCAGGGGCTGGTTGTTGACTATTACATAATTATATATTCCAGTATATAGATCGACCCTCACAGAAACGCGGAAATTATGCTACAATGGAAGGATTACGCATGTCCACACACAGACACTCCGATCACGCCCGCCATCTCGCGCTCTCAGGAGCCGTCCTGCTCCTATGTCTGCTGGTGCTCCTGGCCGAGCTCTGGGGCGGATCGTTCCTCTCCTACCTGCGCGGGACCGCGGATCTGCAGCACGCGCCGCTGGTCATGGCGGCGCTGGTGGTTGGCGCGTTCGTGTTGGGGCTGGAGTGGAACGGCATCCTGAATCTGCGGCGCGTGAAGCGCCAGTCCCTGGCTGCCGTGGAGCGCAACCATCCGTACCTGCCGGGCAGCGAGCAGCTGATGGTAACGCTCTGCCTGACGCTGGCATGCGGGCTTTTGGCATCCCCCGTGGCTGTGAAGACGTACGCGTTCTCCGTGGAGGTGGTCGAGCAGGTGATCCTGCAGGATGCGGCGGATGATGTCACGGATCCGGCCGCCGGATCTGGAGAAACAGCGGCCGACGCGATCGCCACCGGGTCCGGGACTGAGATGGCCACGGGTTCCGGGACGACTGCCACGGGAGCCGTTGTGAGCGGATCTGGTGCCAGCGCGAGCGGTCAAACCGCATCCGGTTCCGGTACGATCATGACCGGCTCTGGATCCGGCGCGACCGGCGTCATTGCCGGAGGAGAGAGCACGGACGCCGCGGGCGGGGCGGTCCCGGAACATGCAGCGATCAGTTCTACTTCTTCCCAGCCGTCAGCGGAGTTTGGATGGTCTTCTTCCGCTGCACCAGAGCCGGGCACGCTCATGCTTGAGGCGGCGCAGGAGACCGTATTGGCCGCGGATGCGCCCCGGTTCACCCTGGTGGACGTGGAGTTGCCCGTGGCGACGGAGATGCTCTTGGAAGCTGGGACGCTCAAGCCGGAGGTGGCCATGGCGGAAATCGTGCGCGCCGCCGTCAACCCGGAGACGGATCTAAAAGCGGGGATCGCCGCCGCTCTCGTGGAGAGCGCGCGGGAGGAGATCGCCCAGGTGGTGACGGATGACTCCGTGGGCACTACCATCCTCACGGCGGAGGACCAGGGTCGCATCACGCGGCAGGACGTGCTGGAAGCGCGCGTGGCGGAGGCGATCGTGGAGGACGGCGCGCTTACGCGGGAAGTTGCCGACCGGGTGGCGGACGATGCCGCCGCATCCGCGGCGATCACCGCCCTGGCGGATGACGCCGGCGTCCAGGCTGCCGTGGTGGATTCCCTAGTGGAAGCCGCGCTCAATCCTGGTCTCACAGCGGAATCCGCCATGGTCGCGGCCATCGCGGAGCTTCAGCCGGACCTCACGGACACGGCGCTCACGGCCGTCACGCAGGCGGTGGCGCAGGATGACGGGACCATCCGGGCCATCGCGCAGGCGGTGGCGGAGTCCGGCCCGGCGTCCCCGCTCGCGCCCGCGCAGACGGAGCCAGTTCTCAAGGTGAGACTCATCGGCCGGGACGGTTCCGTGATCGCTCCCAGGTACCACTTTGTCCCCGGCTCCGTGGTGCTGGTCTTGGAGCCGATCGCCCGCTTCACGCCCGGCCTCTACACGCTGGAGGTGACGGTGACAAACCCCCTCACAGGTGAGGCGCAGGTGTTCACCCAGGATTTTGCGTGGGGCGTGCTGGCCATGAACGCCGACCAGGACCGCTACCGCGCCGGCGAGACCGCCGTCCTGCACATGGGCGTACTGGATGACCGCGGGGAGATGGTGTGCAACGCGAACGTAGTCCTCACGGCGGAAGCGCCGGATGGGTCTATGGTGTCCCTCAGTACGGAGAATGGCGGCATCGTGCGGAGTGAGACGTGTACGGTGAAGGATTCTGAGCTCACGGCGCCGGACTTCTCCACGGTGCTCCCCCTCACGCAGTCCGGCACGTACCGCCTCACCCTCGCGGCCATTACGCCGAGCGGCGAACGTTCCACGCAGACGTCCATCCAGGTCCGGGGGGACTGGCCTTACGTGATCCGCCGCACGGCCGCCACGCGCCTCTTCCCGATCGGCGACAGTCCCATGGACATCCAGGTGGCGTTCACGGAGGAATTTTCTGGGACGATCACCGACACGGTCCCGGAGGGATTCCGGATCGTGTCCACGTCTCCAAATGCCCTGGTGACCGCCGCGGGTTCCGGCTCTGTCATCCGCTGGACGGGCAGCTGGTTCGCCGGCACCACCGTCCGGTTCTCCTATGTCTATGACGCGCCGGACGAATCTCCGCAGTTCTTCCTGACCGGCCCCTTGGCCATGGATTCAGCGGAAGGGATGGATGAAGTGGAACTGCGCGCCTGGCAGATCGCCAACGACGCGCCGGGAGATCTCACCGGCCGCCTCTTCTCAGACGAGGGAACCACCCCGCTCGCCAATAGGGACGTGAGTGTCTCCCTCAACGGTG
>CAZWIA010000042.1:0-5538 GCA_964633955.1 uncultured Candidatus Peribacteria bacterium
CCGGCGAACACCTGCGCGATCTGCAGGATCTGCTCCTGGTACACGCCGATGCCGTACGTGGCCTCCAGCACCGGGCGGAGGTCGTCGTGCACGTACCGCACCTCCTCCTGGCCGTGCTTGCGCTTGATGTACTGCGGGATCCACTCCATCGGCCCCGGGCGGTACAGGGACACCATGGCCGTGATGTCACCAAAGACGCTGGGCTTCAGCTGCTTCAAGTACCGTCGCATGCCGGCGGATTCCAGCTGGAAGACGCCGGTGGTATCCCCCCGCTGCAGGAGGGCGTACGTGTCATGGTCATCCAGGGGCAGCGCGGAGAGATCGATGGTGATGCCGTGCAGCCGCTCGATGAGCGCGAGCGTGGTCTGGATGACGGTGAGGTTGGTGAGCCCCAGGAAGTCCATCTTCAGGAGACCCAGGGACTCCAGCGGCTTGGCGGAGTACTGCGTGATGATGACGTGCTCGTCTTTGGGCGCGCGCTGCACGGCGGTGTGCCGGGTGGCCGGCTCCTCCGTGATCACCACACCGCACGCGTGGATGGACACGTGGCGGGCCTTCCCTTCCAGCTTGAACGCGGTGTCGATGATCCGCCGGTAGAGCTCGTTGCTCTCGTAGGCGGCTTTTAGCTCATCCGTCTCCATGGCCTCCTTCAGCTTGGTGCCCGGTTTCTCCGGGATCAGTTTGGCCAGCGCGTTCATCTCCATGAACGGCACGCCGTAGGCCCGGCCCACGTCCTTCACCGCGGCGCGCGCGGCCAGCGTCCCAAACGTACAGATCTGCACCACGTGGTCTTGGCCGTACTTCTCCCGGACGTAGTTGAGCACCTCGTCACGGCGGGTGTCCGCAAAGTCCACGTCCACATCCGGCATGCTCACGCGCTGCGGGTTGAGGAAGCGCTCAAAGAGGAGGCCGTGGGGGATGGGATCGATGGTGGTGATGCCCATGCAGTAGCTGACCATGGAGCCGGCGGCGGATCCGCGGCCCGGCCCCACGGTGATGCCATGCCGCTTGGCCCAGTTGATGAAGTCCGCCACGATCAGGAAGTACCCGGAGAATCCGGCCTGCTTGATGATGGAGAGCTCGTACGCCAGGCGCTCCTGCAGGCTCTCCGGCGTGGTGCCAGCGGGCAGGTCCGGCTGGTTGCAGTAGCCCGCCGGATAGAGCCGGCAAAACCCCTCCTGCGCCAGCGCGGCCACGTACTCGTCCTCCGTCTGGCCGGTCGGCACGTCAAACCGCGGGATCTTGTTCTTGCCAAACTCAAACCGCACGTTGCACCTGTCGGCGATAACGCGCGTATTCTCCAGTGCTTCCGGAACATGGCCGAACGCCGCCGCCATCTCCTCGTACGGTCGCATGGAGTAGTCAGAATCCCTCATGGAGAATCTCCCCGGGTCCTCCACCTGCGCGTTCTTCTGGATGCACAGGAGGATGTCATGCGCCTCCGCGTCCTCCGGCCGGCAGTAGTGGCTGTAGCAGGTGGCCACCACCGGCACGCCCAGTTCTTTCCCCCAGCGGATGAGCTGCTGGTTCACCTCCGCCTGGCCCGTCACGCCGGGCAGGTCGATGAGCTCAAAGTACAGGTTCTCCTTCCCAAAGTACCCCCAGTACTCCTCCACCAGTGCCTTAAGGCGCTCGCCATCCTCATTCAGTGCGGCTTGGGGGATCGCTCCACTCAGCGGACCTGTGAGTGCGATCAGCCCCTTGCCGTACTGCTTTAAGAGCTCCGCATCCACGCGGGGCTTGTAGTACATCCCCTCCAGCGCGGAACGCGTGGCCAGCTCCAATAAGTTCTGGTAGCCCTCCTGCGTCTCGCACAGCAGCGTGATGGGCCAGCGCTTGGTATCCACGCCGCTCTCCTTGTCCGTCCTTGTCCGCGCGGCAACGTACGCGTCCATGCCCAGGATAGGCTTGAGATCGCTCTTCTGGGCGTACTGGTAGAACTCGATCAGCCCGTAGGTGTAGCCCTTGTCGCAGAGCCCCACCGCCGTCTGCCCCAGCTCCTTGGCACGTTGAACAATCTCACTAGGGTGCGGCAGCCCCTCCAGCAGGGAGTACGTGGAGTGATTGTGGAGGTGGACGAAATCGGAGGGATTCATGTGGAATGATCATAACAAAGATAGAGCCCTTTTGACGAATCGCGAATCATGAATTATGAATCACGAATCAGATGCATCTTTTCATACATTCACGATTCATAATTCTTGGTTCATAGTTCATACTGCACGAGATATCCATTCCCTCTTTTCTATGCCCCACACGCCAGAAATGAAGCAGCGGCTGGCTGCGCACCGTGCGAGTGAGATCCACGGCATGCAGCTGGGGAGCTACGTGCAGGACATCGTGTACGGCGGGAATGATGGGATCGTGACCACTTTTGCCGTGGTGGCCAGCACCGTAGGGGCGGACCTGCCGCCGGCGATCATCATCGTGCTGGGTCTGGCCAACCTCTTTGCGGATGCGGCCTCCATGGGCGGCGGCTCCTTCCTCTCCACCAAGTCCCAGCGTGACCAGTACCGCCGGCTCTGGAAGGAGGAGCTGGAGGAGATCAGGCGGCACCCGGAGCTGGAGAAAGCCGAAGTGCGGGAGGCATTCCATGAGAAAGGATTTGAGGGCAAGGACTTGGACCGGGCCGTAGAGGTCATCACGGCGGATGAGGAGCACTGGGTCAGGACCATGATGGTGGAGGAGCACGGGCTGACGGAAGAGGCGTCCGAGCGGCCGGCGGCGCACGGCATCGTCACCTTCCTCTCGTTCGTCGCCTTTGGGTTCATTCCCATCATTCCGTACTTCTTCTCCGCTTTCTCCGCCGGCCGGTTCCTGGTGGCCATCGCCTCCTCGCTTGCCGCGCTCACGGCGCTGGGTGCCACCCGCAGCATCATCACCCGCGAGCGGGTGATCCGCGGCACGCTGGAGGTGGTGGTCATTGGCGCGATTGCCGGCGCCATCGCGTACGGCGTGGGAGTGGCGCTGCGGGGATTGGCGGAGGGGGTGGGGGTTTGATTCGAATATGGAATGTCGAATGTGGAATATCGATAGGGTGATCGAACCGGCGCTCGATCGACATTCGAGATTCGCTATTCCACATTCGCCGATCCGTCATGCTCATCGCCCCCGATCGTCTCACCCATGTGCCGTCCGCAGATTCCATCGCCATAGAACGGCCAGATCCAGCCGTGTCCCCGGGGACGGTCGCGGCTATGAAGCGCGCGTCCATCGGCGCGCTCACCGTGGCGGGCGTGCTGCTTGCGGCGTGGGTGGTGTGGCGAGTGGCGGACATCCTGCTCCTGGTCTTTGGATCGTTCCTCCTCAGCACGTTCTTCCGCGGCCTGGCCGACCAGATCGTCGCCCGGTTTGGCACGCCGCCCCGCGCGGCGCAGGCCATGGTCTTTGGTGCCCTGCTGATCTTAGGGCTCCTGCTCTGGGCCATCGTGTTCCCGGATGTGGTGCTCCAGGTGGAGGAGCTCATCACCCGCCTGCCGGATGCGCTGGCCGTCCTGCGCGCGGAGTTGCAGGATTCCGCCATGTTCCGCGGCGTGCAGCGGGTCTTCCCGCAGCTGCGACCGGATCAGGACACGGTGTTCGGCGGAGCTGCCAGTATCTTTGCTACCGGCATTGGTGCGGCGGCCAATGTCATCCTGGTGGCGTTCCTCACGGCCACCTTCACCTTCCAGCACGATCTCTATGAGCGTGGATTCCTCTCTCTCATCCCCCGCCCGGCCCGCATCCGCGCACGGGAAGTGCTCTCCGCCCTCCGGCTAACGCTGTGGCGGTGGACGCTGGGGCAGCTCATCTCCATGAGCGTGGTGGGCGTGCTGGCGTTCATCGGCCTCACGCTCCTGGGCGTGCCACTCGCGTTCGCTCTCGCCCTCTTCGCCGGCTTCATCGATTTCATCCCCAATTTCGGTCCGTACATCGGTGCCGTGCCGGCCGTGCTCATCGCGCTGCTGGACGGCCCTACGCTCACGCTCTCCGTGGTGCTCCTCTACGTGGCGGTGCAGACGGTGGAGAGCTACGTGGTGATCCCGCTCGTGCAGCAGCGGATGATCGATCTCCCCGCGGCCGTCACCGTCATGGCGCAGGTGGTGCTGGGAACGCTCCTGGGTCCGCTGGGGCTCATCTTTGCCACGCCGCTCACGGCGGCGGGCATCGTGCTCGTGAAACTGCTGTATATAGAGGACGTGCTGGGGCGGGAGGTGACGCTGCCGGGAGAGACGAGTGGTGAGCGGTCAAAGTAATCATCATACCATGAGAGCGGGCATACTTGCCCGCGGTGTTGGGGCAGAACAAGGGCTTGCCCGCGGTGATTGGGAAAACATCCCTCTCCCCGTGGGAGAGGGGTTGAGGGTGATGGCCACAAAAATTCCCCCCAGCCTGCTGCGAGGCGTGGCTGGGGGCGGGGATCCGTCCTTCGCTCATGGCGAGGGACGGGTTGGAGGGGGGGATCAGAATGCGATGCTCATCGGCTGTTGGTTGGCCGGCTGGTGCCGCTGGCGGTCCCTGCGGGTGCGACCTTCGTCCTGCGCGACCGGCTGGGCGGCGGTTACCAGTCTGAATGCCGGGATCTCGACCTCGACCTCCTCCGTGAGCACGCCGTGCTCAGCCTGGGGGTGTCGCTCCTTAACCTTCTGCATGCCCATAAACTCCACGATACTGTCGACAACTGCTGCGGCCGGCAGCGAACCGAAGCGCGGGACGTGGTACGGCACGTGGGTGTCGCACGCCGTCACGAGGCGGGTGTTTTCAAACACCCCGCCAACCTGGAACTTCTGCCCCTTCAACATGGCGTGGTTGCACGGGCGGACGGATCGACCTTCCATTTTTGACTTCTCCAATGCGGAGCTACTGCGGGGGAGGCGAGGCGTTGTTTCCTCTAGTGATCCTTCCCCAAGCAACGCTCCGCAAAGCGCTCCTTGAGAGAGGACTATTTCAGCTGGAGGGAAAGAACGCGGCATTGTTCCCCTGGGTCAAGCGCCTGTCAAAAACATCAGGGCTAGCATTGCGCAGATGCGACCGGATAGCCCAAAGGATAGAAAAAAACCCCGGCTCCGCGCCGGGTCAGTACCTCGAGGCCGGTGCACCGCAGCGGCTCGAGACCGTGGGTGTTTGTGTTTCGCGGGGGGCGGGCCCCTGGGATTCAGAACGTGGGAGACAGAGCCGAGCGGGAACCGAGCGCAGGGCGCCAGGCTGTCCGCCGCGCGCGTGGAATTGCTTCCGCGCGCGTACTGATCGGGAAGCGGTCGTCCTCCGGATCCGTGCCAGTACGACGGGTACCAGAGCTTCACACGACGCTTCCGCGCCTAGACCGCCAGGCCGGCGACCATCTCTCACGCCTTCTCCGTGTTGTGCGAAAGGATCGGACTGAGGTACTGACTCGGAGCAGATTGTCTTTATTATACTATAAAATTAAACTTATGGCAATTTCCCGGAAGAAACCTCGGATTGAAGAGCAAAAGGGATAGGCGCGGCAAACAAGATCCCTTTTTACCGTTTTATCCCTTTCTGCCGTTTCTTCCCTGTCACTCATTTACGTACGGCGCC
>CAZWIA010000043.1:0-5422 GCA_964633955.1 uncultured Candidatus Peribacteria bacterium
CTTGCTGCAGCCGTCCCCCACGCACGCAAGCTCCCACAGGCGGAAGATGTTCCGGCGCTCAAACTGCTCCTTGGTGAGCGGCTCGTAGTAGGCGAGTGGCCGGTACAGCTGGAAGCCGATCGTGGTGAGCATGGCCAGCAGTAGGAGGCCAATTGTCCGGTGCTCCTCCTTGAGGATCCACGGTCCGATCGCTCTGATGTTCCGTGCCACCAGGGCCGCCACAAAGAACGTGAAGAGCAGCGGCGTGAAGTAGTGGTAGAGGTACATGACGCGGTCAATGCGGGAGACGGCGATCATGTACGCCGCCCACAACCCCGTGAAGAGCAGGAGGATGAACGGGTCTTCTAACGGCTTCTTGGGCGGGTTGAGCGCGGTGCCAAGAAGCATCCCCAGGCCGGTTAGCACGGCGGCGAGCCCCGCAAACCACACGACGGGATTGCTCTGCAGGTACAGGTAGCGGTGCGTGCCTTGATCGGCCGTCTCCCAGCGGTAGTTGATGGCGCGCGCTCCAACGGGCCACAGGAAAGACGGGCTGCCGTTCTCATCCGCCTTGCAGAGATCCAGCCGCGGCGCGCCTTGGCTGTAGTGCTTGAGGAACCGCAGGTGGTCTCTCAGCTGCAGCGGGAAGGCGGCAGGAGAGCCGGTCAGGCCGTTTTGGATCACCTGCTTGAGCGGATCGGAGGCTTGGTACAGGCCTTGGTCCGGCAAGGACGGGTTCACGGTGCGGCCGAGTGCAAAGTGGGTGTACCACACCCCGCAGTAGACCAGGAGGAAGCTGATGCCGATTGTGAGCGCGGACCGGTTGAGGAGCGGACGCTCCCTGCGCAGCAGCCACAGGGCGGCCGGGATGAAGAGAACCATGATGAGCCCCAGGACTTTGGTGGTCATGACCGCGCCAAAGGCGGTGCCCAGGAGGATGCTGCCACGCAGGACCGTGCGGGGCCGGTCGCGGAAGCGGTAGATGATCAGGAAGCCTAGGATGACGGCAACGGAGAAGAACATGAGCGTGCTCTCCAGCATGGCGCCCCGCTGGTGCACAATGAGCGCGGTATCAAACACGTACAGGAAAGAGGCCAGTGCCGCCTGGACCGGATGCTGGAGGGTGAGGAGCAGGCACAGGAAGAGGAGGGGGGCGGTGAGCCAGGCCAAGAGCGCCGGGAAGAACCGGTAGCCGGCAAAGGAGAACCCCGGCGGGAAGGTGCGGCCGTAGTCCGTGCCAATGAACTGCGCGTCCCCAACGCCTTGCGGCTGGTCCGGGTTGGCATCCAGGATCTCCTCTCCCAGGGCGATCAGGAGCTTGCCCAAGGGCGGGTGCGGTTCCATGAAGAACACGCCGTTCTGATACTTCTGCGCCGCGGCGATGTGGTAGTTCTCATCCCAGAACACGGCCGGCGGGTCCCAGTAGCGGTAGAAGTACGTGAAGAAGGAGAGGAGTGTGACAAAGCCCAGGCACAGCCAGGTCTCCCGGGAGACGGCGGAGGGGTTCTCGTTCTGAACAAGGCGGAACATGGCGGCAGTGTAGCGGGAGGCGCGGAGGAGAGGGAATGGGAGGTGACAAGGTCACAACGTCACGAGGTTACAAGGTTCAGTGGAGTAACCTTATGACTCGAAACCTCGTAACGTTGTAACAATTTGGCGGGAATCGCGACATCCGGGCGCTTCCCATCGCCACATCGTCAGAATTGCTCCGTGACCGCGTCTCTAGGAACTGATACCCTCCGGTTCTGTTCCGCCCCCTATGCCTCCCTCCTACCGCCCCCCGCAGCGCAACCGGCAGCAGTGGCTCACGGCTCTCTTCCTGCTGAGCACGCTGGTGTACTTCTCCTACCTCTTTGTCCTCAATCCTGAGCGGGCGGAGGACCAGCGGCTGAACCAGGCGCAGGAGGTGCCGCTCAGCCAGATCACGCAGGGGTACGCCGCGCGGGAGTTCAGCCAGATCGTGATCCGGGACAACGATGTCTACGCCACCCGCAAGGACGGTTCCATGATCCGGTCGTACAAGGAGGCGGGGGATACCCTGAGCGAGCTTAACTGGAACGATCCGGAGAACCCCACCGTAGTGCAGGTGGAGAACCGGGAGGCGGCCAACCTCTTTTGGTCGGCGCTGCCTGATCTGCTCTTCTTCTTCCTGCTCCTTGGCGGCATCTTCTGGCTCTTCCGCGGGATTGCGCGGAGTCAGAGCAACGCCCTCTCCTTTGGGAAGTCCCGCGCCCGCATCGCGGATGCCCGGCAAGTCAAGACGCGCTTTATTGACGTGGCTGGCGCGGAGGAGGCAAAAGAGGATCTAGTGGAGGTGGTGGATTTCCTCAAGAACCCCAAGAAGTACACGTCCATCGGCGCCAAGATCCCCAGGGGCGTGCTGCTGGTGGGCCCGCCCGGCACGGGCAAGACCCTCCTGGCCCGGGCGGTGGCTGGGGAAGCTGGCGTGCCGTTCTTCTCCATCGCGGGATCGGAGTTCGTGGAGATGTTCGTGGGCGTGGGGGCGTCCCGCGTGCGTGATCTGTTTGCCAAGGCCAAGCGCAACGCGCCGTGCATCATCTTCATCGATGAGATTGACGCCGTGGGCCGCCAGCGCGGCGGCGCGGGTTTTGGCGGCGGGCACGATGAGCGGGAGCAGACCCTCAACCAGATCCTCACGGAGATGGACGGGTTTGAGCAGGACACCAACGTCATCGTCATGGCGGCCACCAACCGGCCAGACGTGCTGGATGTAGCACTCCTGCGCCCGGGGCGCTTTGACCGCCGCATCTTCATCGACCGGCCGGACCTCTCCGCGCGGGAGCAGATCCTGGCCGTGCACGCGCGCAATAAGAAGCTCAGCAAGGGCGCGGACCTCACGGCGGTTGCCAAGCAGACCGTGGGCATGGCCGGCGCGGACCTGGAGAACCTCATGAATGAGGCGGCCATCTTCGCCGCCAAGAGGAAGCACAGTGCCATAGAGCAGCAGGATCTGGTGGACGCGGTGGAGAAGGTGACGATCGGCGCGGAGCGCAAGTCCCGCAAGCTCTCTCAGAAGGAGAAGGAGATCACCGCGTTCCATGAGGTGGGCCATGCCATCGTGGGGCACCTGTGCCCCAACTCGGATCCCCTCCACAAGATCTCCATCGTCTCCCGCGGGTCCGCATTGGGCGTCACGTGGTTCCTGCCGCAGGAGGACCAGTACACCACCAGCCGCAGCAAGTTCCTAGATGAGATCTGCGGCCTCCTGGGGGGCCGGGCGGCGGAGGAGATCGTCTTTGGGGAGATCACCACCGGCGCCAGCAATGACATTGAGCGCGCATCCGGCATCGCGCGTGGCATGGCCATGCGCTACGGCATGGGCGACCAGGACCTGGGCCTGGTGGCCTACGGCGAACGGCAGGGCGGCGCGTTCCTGGGCGTAGACCAGGCGCTCGCCCGCAACTACTCGGAGGAGATGGCGCGCACCATTGACGGCTTCGTCCGCGCCACCATTTCTGAGCAGTATGACCGGGCCAAGGGCCTCCTCCTCAAGCACCGGGAGAAATTGGAGAAGATCTCCCGGCAGCTCTTGCAGCAGGAGACCATGAGCGTGCAGGAGTTTTTGGCCATCTTTGAAGACCGGCCCGTGCCGCCAAAGCCCGCGCGCAAGCGCATCGCGCGGAAGGCGGAGGAGGAGGCAGCCTAAAATACCGCCGTCCGGAGGACGGCGGTGAAGGGGAACTTAGCGCTCCCCATTTTCACTGCGCGAGTACGCCATGATTGCTTGCTCGGCGTAGACATTGTCAGGCGGTATCATCTGGAGAAGCTGGAAGGTGGTCTTGCGTTCTACATTCAAGGGCGGATCGAACTTCAGGACGGCTTCCAGGCGCCGTAGGACGGATTCCAGCGGCGTTCTCTTGCTCTGCACCAGTCCCTCTTTCCCCAAGCGTTCCTGAAGCAGCAGGTGTCCAGCCCGGAGCCAGCGCTCTTCCGTGCTGCCGCACCGCTTGGCCAGCAGTCCGGCCATGAGCTCAAAGACGCAATCCTCCGCAAACCTGAGTTCGGCCTCCAGGCCTCGCATCCGTTCCGCGCGCTCTGTCTGCGTCTTCAGTTCTTCCTGAACCTGCCGCAGGCGCTCCCGGGTGTGGTACGTCCAGAGCAGGCAGGTAAGCAGCATTCCGCCCAACACACACAAGAGCAGATAGGCGATAGTCAGATTGAACTCAGCCCTCTCAATCGCCGCCAGGGGGTCCATGGTCTTGTTCCTCAGTGACAGGGAACGATTGTCAGCCTGACGCTCAGGCTGGCATGAGTGGAATTGTAAATCATAGTAGACATGTGTCAATGTCCGATCGATTCCAACGGTTGGTTGAGCCGAACGGAAGACCTGAAACGAAAGCTATATTTGCACATTGTGCTGCTTTGACCCTCTTAGTACACTCTTCCAGCTATCTGCCCAGATGGCGCCCTTCGACCAGCTCAGGACGTTGTGAGGCCACGATTCTCCGATCTTTATCTCCGATATTCTTGCCCAGATGGCGAAATTGGTAGACGCGCACGCTTGAGGGGCGTGTAGCCGCAAGGCTGTGGAGGTTCGAGTCCTCTTCTGGGCACCATTCGTCCGCCGTAGGCGGACTCATGGCAAGCCATTCGTCTTTCAGTCTCCATCATAAGCCATGCATCTTTCAGCCCCATGGCAAGCCAGCGCGCCGGGAGGGCGCTGTTTCCTTAAACACAGAACAGAAACAGACTGCGGCAACGGAGAATAGTTGAGCGGAAGATGGCAGGGCTCGTACAGTGGAACGAACTTCCCCGCTCACCCATGCCCATGATGACCAGAGCGGTCGCACGCTTCAGCGTAGCGGCGATCGTTGCCACCCTGCTCCCGTCTGCGGGAGTCTTTGCCCAGACCACCGTGGACTACGAAGTCACGGATCTCCGCTTCTACCAGGACCCGCAATCCTCCGGCGGGGGCTATGCCCTGACGGTTGTGGTGCGCAACAACGGATCTGCGCGGAATCAGGACGCGCAGGTGCGTCTGGATATTGACGGGGTCCGCGGCGTGATGACGTACGGCATCCGTCCGCTCGGCACCGGGCAATCGGATACGGCGGTATGGAGCAGTTCCGTCCTACCGCCGCGGGGTTGGGTTCCCTCCGCGGGCACGCACAACGCCGTGGCGTGCTTGGAGGACGCGGGGTGGAATCCGCCGGACACCAATAGCATCAACAATTGCAAGAACTTGAGCTTCACCATGGTGGCACCGCGGACCAACTCCTCCTCTTCCTCCTCCAATACTTGGTCGTCCGCCAGTGTCTCATCCCGTTCCACTGCGTCTTCCGCCGCTCCCGCGGACTACTCCGTGTACTCGGCAGAGGCGCTTGCTGTGTCCTACGCCGTGGGTGAGCCGGTGGGCGTGAGCGCAGTGATCATAAACCGCGGCGGGCAGCCTCCGCGGGGGACGTTCGCCAACGTGGCCATT
>CAZWIA010000044.1:0-5323 GCA_964633955.1 uncultured Candidatus Peribacteria bacterium
TGACTGTGAGGCTTACAGGCCGAGCAGGGACGAAAGTCGGTGATAGTGATCCGGTGTCCGAGCATCATTTATGACGCTCTTACCACGTGGGTGGGACATCGCTCAACGGATAAAAGTTACTCTAGGGATAACAGGCTGATCGATCCCAAGCGCCCACAGCGACGGATCGGTTTGGCACCTCGATGTCGGCTCATCGCATCCTGGGGCTGGAGAAGGTCCCAAGGGTTTGGCTGTTCGCCAATTAAAGCGGTACGCGAGCTGGGTTCAGAACGTCGTGAGACAGTTTGGCCTCTATCCTCCGTGGTCACTTAGATACGTGAAGGAAGCTGCTCCTAGTACGAGAGGACCGGAGTGGACGAACCTCTGGTGTACCTGTTGTCGCGTCAGCGGCATTGCAGGGTAGCTACGTTCGGCGACGATAACCGCTGAAAGCATCTAAGTGGGAAGCGTCTCCTAAGATGGCGTTCCTCCATAAGCCCGCCGGAAGACGACCGGCAAGATCGGCTGCAGGTGTACGCACGGTAACGTGTTTAGCCAAGCAGTACGAATGGGCGATTGGACATTCTTCTCATCTCTTGCGCTCCCGGGTACAGAGCTTGCTCTGGGCCCGCAGGGCGAAGAGTACTGTTCGTGTGCTACAACGTGGATACGGTGTAGCAGCGAGACATTTGGTCTTCACTTCTTATTATCCTGATTCATTCTTTCTGATCCCTGCGTCCTGGTGCCTCTAGCGGCGGGGCCACACCCGTTCCCATCCCGAACACGGCAGTTAAGCCCGTCAGCGCCGATGGTAGCCGGCCGTCCGGCCTGTGAGAGTAGGTCGGTGCCAGGACACAGGGATCAGA
Source organism: uncultured Candidatus Peribacteria bacterium (assembly GCA_964633955.1). GTDB lineage: Bacteria > Patescibacteriota > Gracilibacteria > Peribacterales > Peribacteraceae > JAQBQQ01. The sequence goes on from CAZWIA010000044.1 coordinate 846, forward strand.
ATCCGAACTTCAGCTAAGAGGGGCCGTGAAAGCGGTCTCTTTTTACGTGTTTCGAGAATGTGTGTCGGTCGAGTAGTAGGCGCAAGCGATGTCTGTTTGGGTTGAAGTCGCTGATGGTCCATGAACGGATCTGGTGCTGCCCCCACCCCCGGCCCCTCCCCCCTGGGGGAGGGGTGGCGCCGCAGCGCCGGGGAGAGGGCTTCCGAGGAATGGCTACCATAAGCCCTGTTTATTGCGTACACTTCGCCTCTCCCTATCCGTCTTCCTCTTCGTATGAACAAGAAACTCCTCCCTCTCCTCCTGGTCGCCGGCGTCATCCTGGTCGCGCTGGGCATTGTATTTGGTCGCACGTTGGATACCGCGGTGAATTCGGATGGTTCAGCCACATCGAGCGTGAGCTCATCCGAATCTTCAAGCAGTGAATCCTCCGTCAGTTCAACGGGTTCGGTCGCCTTGGGTACCACCAAAGAGTTCTTCTGCGGCGGACAGGTGCCGGAGGCGTGGAGCGTATATCAGAGCAACGTGATGGAGAGCGGAGAGTTCGCGGATGCAGAGGATATGATTACGAAGATTCGCCAGGGAGCGAGTGAATTCATGCCCCTCGCTTTTTCTGCGGCTGAAGAGGGGGCGTGGTTGGACGGGATTGATGAGATGAGAGGGTCAACTCAGCTGGGCATCTTGGTGATGCCGGGTTCAGAGGTTGAGCGGGTGGTGGAAGCGCTCAAGTTGGAAGATCTGCCGGGGCGTGAGTGGTCGCAGAGGGTGGTCGATTCCCATACGGCGCACGTCTTGCGGCGTACGGGGGTCTCAGGAGGCGATTTCCTCTTCCTCGCCTGGAAGGAGCGCGCGCCGGAGGGCGATGACAGCTTTGATAAAGGACTCGTCATCTACCGTTGGGGAGGCGGCGAGCACGGCGGCACGCTCAATGAGCTGGCGTTCGATCAATTCCTGGATACGCTGGCACTGGAGGACTGCCTGGGGGCGTCCTACCCGGTGGTCCAGAATTGAACAGCATGCTCGCTCAAAACGCCTGCCGCTCCGAGCGAAGACGAGGGAGACGGGCGTGTTGTTGGAGAGTCGTGGTTCGTCTTTGGTCACCATGACCATTGCTCACCGGCAGCTCACGTTGGTGGCCACGCTCACCAGTTTACTGAACTCCGCGCGGTTCACCGGGGCGTCCGGTCGGACTGTGCCGGTGGGGTCACCGGCCATGATGCCGTAGCCGGTCAGCGTATGGATGTCCGCCGCGTACGGGTGGCTGTCCGGGAGATCGCCAAAGCTGATGACCTTGGGCCGGGTCTGCAGCTGGAACGCGTCCACGATCGCTCGGGCGATCTCCCCGCGGGTGGCGGGCCGGTTGCCATCCAGCGTGCCGCTCTGGTGCAGCCGCCAGTTGGCTTCCTCCGCTCGCGTGACATACCGCTCAAACCACTGGCCACGGGCTAGCGCGTTGCGGGATGGCCCGGCGCTCTCTCCCTGGCCGATGGAGAGGAGGAGCATCTTGGTGGCTTCCCCGTGCGTCACCGCGTTGGCCGGGCCAAAGAGGCCCGTGAGGCGGCCCTGGGCATCCCGGTAGCCGCCGGCAATCTGGCCGCGTAAGGCAAACCGCACGTACTTGGCAAACCAGGCGTCTCCGGCAACGTCCCGGAAGGTGATGATCTGCCCCTCAATGGGCAGGGTGAGAGGGGCTGGCGTGCTCTTATATGTCAGGAGCGCCCGGGCCTCCTGGCAGAGGCTCTCGGCGATCTGCGCGTCTCCGATCGGGATGGGCGGGTTCACGATCGCGGAGCTGCTCTGCGCGTAGACGGGGGCGCTGCTGGAACTGGAAGCTACGCACTGTCCGCAGTCCGCCGGACAGGCGGTGCAGGATTCCCGCCGGGAGCAGACGCCGTCCCCGCACAGGGCGCCGGCGGACACCACCACGCGCAGGGTGAAGTTGAACGGGTTCTCATCCGTGTCGCTGGTGGGGAACTGGATGCCGTAGGTGTACGTGCCGGCCAGATCCGCACTGGCGCGGATGGAGAAAGTCTGGCGCTCGTCCGGCGCCAGTGTGCCCCCCGTGAGCGCCGCGGCTACGGTGAACCCCTCTGCTGCGGCGTTCAGCGTGCCCACGGTCAAGGGCGCGCTCCCCAGGTTACGGACAGTGAAGGTTTTGATGAGAGGAGTTCCCCGGGGCGTGTTGTAGGTCACGGTGCCGCCGTCCGCGATGTGGGTGGTTCCCTCTGCCACATCCACCTCCGGTCCGCTGGCGGACTGGGTGGTGTAGCCGGCGCTCACGGTGCTCTGCAGGATGTCCCCCGCGCTGGCGTAGTCCAGCACGTCGGTCGCCGGTTGGTCGATCGTCACGGTGGCCTGGCCGCTGCCGATGGCCTGCAAGCGCAGCCGCATCACATGACCGTTCGTGCCGCTGTAGCCTTGGTCGAACCGCACCCGGGAGAATGTGATCTGGTTGCCGTTCACGCGCGGGTTCACCACATCCTGGTCGAACACGGAGCCGTCCGCGGAGGAAGAGACGTACTGCAGGTTGTCTGAGAGCGTGATCCGCACGTCCACGCCCGCTACCGCCTGTCCGCCCGTGGTGAGCTTCACGTCCACGTCAAACGCCATGCCGACCGTATACGTCCCGGTCTGGGGAGTGACGCTGAGGGTGGCGGTAGGCGCCGCGTCCGCCGCCTGCTGCCGGGAAGCCACAATGCCAATCATGAAGAGCGCCAGCGCGCCGGTGACGATCAAGCCGCGGGTGTTGACCATGGGCAAGGGGCGGAATCCTCCACAGTATGGAACGCTGTCAGCCGCCTGTCATGGGGGCCCATCTTGCGGCAATTGCGGAAACGATGGTTGGATACTAAAGGCTGAAAACGGTGCACAGGGCAAAAGGGATGACGGGTCATCATTCCTTTTTGCCGTTTTGACCCTTTTTGCCCTTTCGTTCGTGTGTTCGATTCAGATTTCCACCGCTTCCTCCCGCGCTGGTAGGTGCACCTGGCACCCCTTCACGCGCCGCAGGCGCTCGGCCATAGGTTCCATCTGGTCCACTTCTCCATGGACCAGAATCACGCGGGAAAGGCCCTGCACCTCGCAGACATAGCGGTCTAAATCCGCCATGTCCCCGTGGCCGGAGTACGCGTCCACTTGCACCACTTCCGCCCGCTTCTCATAGGTCTGGTCAAAGATCCGTACTTGTCGCACCGTAGGATCCACGATCTTCCGTCCCAGCGTGTGCTCCGCCATGAATCCCACGGCCAGGATCGTGTTGCGGTGGTCTTCGATCGTATTCCGCAAGTGGTGACGGATGCGGCCGGCCTCACACATGCCGGAGGCGGCCATGATGATCATGGGGCCGGGCGTGCCGTTTAAGGCCTTGCTCTCTTCCGTGGTCTCCGTGTAGCGCACCAGGCTGAAGTGGAACGGATTGTGGGCGCGGGAGAGGAAATCTTTGAACATCTGCTCGTCATAGCACTCAGGATGCTTCATGAAGACCTCCGTCACGTTCCCCGCCAGCGGGGAGTCCACGATGATGGGAATAGCCGGGATCTCCTTGCGGTCCCACAGTACGTGGAGGTCATAGACGATCTCCTGCGTCCGTTCCAGGGAGAACGCCGGGATGATCACCTTGCCGCCGCGCTGGGCCGTCTTCATGATCGCCTCCCGCAGGTGGCGCATGGCGCTCTGTACGTCTTCATGGCTGCGGTTGCCGTAGGTGGACTCGCAGATCAGGGTCTCTACCGGCGGCATGGAAGAGGGGTCCCGGATGATCGGCAGGGTCGATCGGCCCAGATCGCCGCTGAAGCCGATCATACGCGTCTTGCCCCCCTCGCTCACTTCCAGAACGACCATGGCGGACCCCACGATGTGTCCGGCGTCCAAAAACTGCGCCCGCACGCCCGGCACCACCTGGAACCACTCGCCGTAGTTGATGCCGCGGAAGATCTCCATGCAGGCCACTGCATCCTCCTGGGTGTAGAGGGGGCCATCGATCGGGATGCGGGTTTCCCGCAGCCGCCGGTGGAAGTACTCCTCGTCCATCTCCTGGATGTAACCGCCGTCCTTCAGCATCACGGCTGCCAAATCGACCGTGGCATAGGTGGCGTAGACAGGGCCTCTGTAGCCTTTCTTGTAGAGCAGGGGGATACGGCCGGCGTGGTCCATATGGGCGTGGCTCAGGACCAGGGCGTCTATGTCTCTGGCGGGGTTAAACGTGAAGCCGGCGTTCTTCTCCACCGCTTCCGTCCGCTTCCCCTGGAAGAGCCCGCAGTCCAGCAGGATGCGGTACTCGCGGTCGGATCCGGTGGGTTTGACCCGGAGTTCATGGCAGGTGCCCGTCACTTCACGCGCCGCGCCATGGGGGATGATGTGCATACGATGTGGGGAAGGAAGCCAGTCTGCGGCAAGTATGGCGGAGCGCGCCCCGGGCGCAAGACGAGCGGCAAGCTTTGAGCGGCGAGCAGTCCTACTCGCCGCTCATTCCGCAGGCCTGA
>CAZWIA010000045.1:0-1103 GCA_964633955.1 uncultured Candidatus Peribacteria bacterium
CGCTCACCGCTCACCGCTCACCGCTCACCGCTCACCGCTCACCGCTCACCGCTCATGAAGGTCTTCCTCACCGGCGCCGCCGGGTTCATCGGGTTCCACACCGCACAGGCCCTCCTGGCCCGGGGGGATGCAGTGATCGGCTACGACAGCGTCACGCCGTACTACGATCCCACGCTCAAGGAGGCCCGGCTGAAGATCCTGGAACAGGCCCCCGGCTTCACCTTCATCCGGGGGGACATCCTGGACCGGCCCACGCTCGCGCAGGCGATGAAGGGCGCGGACCGCGTCTGCCACCTGGCAGCACTGGCCGGCGTGCGCTACGCCTTTGAACATCCGGAGGAGTACATCGCCGTGAACATCCAAGGGTTCTTCCACGTGCTGGATGAGGTGCGGCAGCAGAAGATCCCCGGGTTGATCTATGCGAGTTCCAGCTCCGTCTACGGCGGCAACACCAAACTGCCTGCGGAGGAGACCGACCGGACAGACGACCAGCTGAGCCTCTACGGCCAGAACAAGAAGGATAACGAGCTCATGGCCCACACCTACCACCGCCTCTACGGCACGCACTCCACGGGCCTGCGGTTCTTCACCGTCTACGGTCCCTACGGCCGGCCGGACATGGCGCTCTTCCTGTTCACGGATGCCATCCTGCGCGGCCATCCGATGCAGATCTTCAATGAGGGGAAGCTGCAGCGGGACTTCACGTACGTGGCGGACATCGTCTCCGGCATCGTGGCGTCGATCGATAAGAACTACCCGGATGAGATCTTCAACCTGGGTGCCGGCCGCAAGGAGGAGCTCATGGACTTCGTGAAGACGATCGAGCAGTCATGCGGCAAGGAAGGCCAGAAGGAATTCCTTCCCATGCAGGCCGGGGACACCACGGCATCTCTCGCGTCCGTGGAGAAGGCCCGCCAAATGCTGGGCTACGAGCCCAAGACCATGATCAAGGACGGGATTCCGAAGTTCGTGGAGTGGTATAGGGAATACTATAAACTCTCATCGAGCCTGCCCTGAGCGTGTCGAAGGGTGGAGTGGTATAAGGAGTATTACGGCCTATGACATCGCCAATCGTAGCAGCGAGCCATGGCTCGCTGCTACGG
>CAZWIA010000045.1:1203-5051 GCA_964633955.1 uncultured Candidatus Peribacteria bacterium
CGCTGCTACGGTCACCGCGAACGCACGAACACCGCCACGCCCTGTATGGATTCCGGCCGCATGCCTGGCGGCACCTCTTGGCACGGCTGCAGACACACCACAGCCGTCGCCTGGTCAAGAAGTTCTTCCTGATATCTCAACATCTCCCGCTCTCTGGCCACTGGCCACTGACCACTGACCACTCTGTTTTCGTACTGCCACTCATGCCCAAAGCTGCCGTGCATCAGGATGGATCCTGATCCCGCACTGCGATCGATCTCCCGCAGGACCTCCCGCGCGGGGCTGCGTGGGGCGGGCGGCGAGCTGAGGATGATCCAGAGAGCGCCCGCAATCTGCAGGATCAGGAACAGATGGAGTTTCGGCAGGTCGACCGACCCGAGCACGAACCGCGCGCCGTAGACGAGAAACGGTGTGAGAAGCACCGCGTAGTACGGCCAGGGGGAGAAGAGGATATAGAGGGAGAAAAGCGAAAAGGACGCCAGGACCGGCCAGCGCCGTGCGCGCAGCAGGCCGTACGTGCCAAGTACGCTCAGCACCCCGCTGCCAGAAACCACCCACAGCCAGCCGAACTGCCTGAACTTCTCCACGATCGATCCGCCCCCCTGCTCCCCCTTGATCAGCATGGCCGCGAGCGCCAGCGGATTCCCCAGCGAGTAGAGTGCGAGCAGGAAGAGCGGGAAGCCGACGTAGACCAGAAGATCCCGCCAGGACCGCGTGGACCGCCAGCAGGTCCCCGCCACAAGCGGCAGGAACAGGACGGCCTGGTAGGCGGTGAAGAGCGAGACCAGCCACAACACACCAACCAGCGCGCCCATCTGGGCGCAGTCTAGAGCGCCCATCCGGGCGCAGTCGCGGGTATGGAGGTCGCGGTCATGATTATCCGAACACCGGTCCCACAGCCACAGCAACACCAATCCTTGAATGGCCGTCAGCACCGCCATCATCACCGTGCCTGCCTGGAGAATGACAGCTGCGGAGAGGAGCCAGAACCCCGCAAGCACCATCCGGCGCGAGCGGTCCAGATCGCGACCCAGGTGCCACACGATCCACACCCCCTGGATGATCAGCGTGGCAAAGACGATCCGCCAGAAGGGCTCCTGGAACGCCCAGCCGTCCGTGAGGCCTAAGACCAAGCGCACAAGCGGCGGATGGGGATACGGGATATCCAGGAGATACTTGGCCTCATCCGTCCGCACGCCCGTAAGGAGCTGGAACCCTGCCAGCAGCAGCGCGTAGACCTGCAGGCCAATGACCGCCGCTACGCGCCGCACGGCAGGATGGAGGAATCCGCAAACCGCACGCGCAGGCACACTTCTGGATCCGCGCCGCGTCCGTGCGCGCGCCGGATGACCTGCATCTCTTCGGCCGTGACTGACCGGACGGAGAGATCAGACAGCAGCCATCCGTGCCGGTCCGCTACGGCCTGCAGTTCCGCTTTCACGCGTGAGCGGACATCGGCATCCAGGTACAGGGCCCTCAGCGGCCAAGCGCGGGAAAGGAGAAGCAGGCCGAGCGTGATGCACAGGATGATGAACACCCGCCGGCCGTACCGGGCAAGGATGATGGGGATGATCGTCCGCAGGACGGCCAGGTGGACGCTCAGCGTGAGCTTGCTCTCCCCGGAGAGCCGCGTGCGGAAGACGAACGGCAGCTCCCTCACCCGCGCCGTGCGCGGCAGGCGCACCAGGAGATCCAGCAGGATCTTGAACCCCTCAGGCTCAAACGCATCCACGACCGGCATGGCCTGAGACCGGCGGATGGCAAAGAGGCCGGAGAGCGGATCGCGCACCGCGTGGGAGAGCCCCAAGCGCGTCACGAGCGTCCCCGTGGCACTCAGGAGCCGGCGGCCAAGGTGCCAGTTCCCCACGCTTCCGCCCGGCATGTAGCGCGATCCAATGACCAGATCCGCCCGGTCTTGGTCGATCTCCTCCAGCATCGCGAGCAGCAACTTCGGATCGTGCTGCCCGTCCGCGTCCATCACCGCCAGCACGTCTCCGCCCGCCGCGCGCATCCCGTCCGCCACGGCGGAGGAGAGCCCGCGCCGGCCTACCCTGCGGATGACCTTCAGGAACGGATACCGGTCCCGGAGCCTCTCCGCCGCCTCCCACGTCCGGTCCGGGGAATCGTCATCCACCACGATCACTTCGTAATCTATTCCCCTGAGCGCCGCCGCGAGCTCCTCAAGCAGGGGCGGCAGGTTCTGGGACTCGTTGAAGGTAGGAAGAATGAGAGATAGCACCTGTCCATTGTAGCGAAGACTAAATACAGATGTACTCCACAGTACAATTTAAACCTTTCAATTAAGTGAAAAACTCTGCGTTCGAGCGACGGAGCGGAGCGCAGTGAAGCGGAAGAGCGGGACGCAGGGGGTTTTTCCCTCATTTCTTTCCAGCTTCGTTGTTTTTCTCCTCATGATAGTCCCCCTCCATGTTCACCTCCCAGAGGTTTCGCTTGTCCGTGCGGCCGGACACAATGTTATCCACCGCCAACATGGCGGTCAGCATGGAGTGGTCTTGGTTATTGTAGCGGTGCATGCCGTTCCGGCCGATCAGGAAGAGGTTTTGGATACCGTCCACAAATTCCTGGATCACCGGCAGCTCCGTGTACGTGCCAATGTACGCCGGGTACGCCTTCTTCATCCGCAGCACGCACGCGTCCAGCACGTCCTCCTTCCGGAGGAAGCCGATCTTCCCAAGCTCCGTAATGCCCAAGTCTATCATCTCCGGATCCGGCTTCACCCATAGGTCATCTCCCTCTCTCACAAAGTACTCCAGGCCGATCCAGACGGTATTCTCCCGGTCGGCCACCATGTACGGGCTCCAGTTGTTGAACACCTGCACACGCCCCACGCGCACATCCCCTTCCTGGATGTAGATCCAGTTATCCGGCACGCTTGTGGCAATCTGCTTCCCCTTCTCCTCCACGTGCAATTTACTGAGGAGAAGGCCGACCGTCATGAAATCTCGGTAGGAGAGCCCCTCCGCCACTCGCACCACGTCTGCCGGCACCGCCGGCGTCATCATGCCGATCAAGTGCTTCACCGGCATGGTGGAGAAGAAGTAGTCGCACAGGATCTCCTCCTTCTCCCCGCTATCCACGTCCTCCACCGTCACGGATGTCACACGGTCAGCGGTCAAGCGGACGCCGGCCACCCGCTTGCGCATCCTCACTTCCCCGCCGCACGCCCGGATCCGCTCCGCCGCCGTCTCCCACATTTGGCCCGGGCCGTACTTGGGGTACCAGAAGCGCGTGATGAGACTTGTTTCCCGCTCCGCCTGAGCCTTCTTGAAGTCCGAGCTGAGGAGATCCTTCACCGCGTGGGTGACGGCCCGCTTGAGGGAGAGGCCCTTCACGCGCTGCGCGCCCCAATCCGCCCGGATCTGGCTGCACGGCACCCCCCAGACCTTCTCCGTGTAGGCCTCAAAGAAGGTGCGGTACAGCCGGTCGCCAAAGCGGTTCCTGTAGAACGCGTCTAAGTATGTCTCATCCCGGAGCGGGAAAATCTTGCGCTTGATGTAGGACATGCCGATCAGGAACGTGTTCCCAAGTCCCAGCCGCCGGGCCACCGTCAACGTGATGGCAATGGGATATGGGAAGAAGTGGCGGCGGTAGAAGATGCGGGAGAGCCGCGGCCGCTGCAGCATCACCAGATCCTCCGCCTGCGGGTCGGGTGCTGGACGTGTGACACGCATGATGGGAGAGGTGCGATCCGGGCTTTGAGAGTTGAGAGCTGAGACTTGAGACTTGAGCTTTGAGACTTGAGGAACCTTGTCACTCATGTCTCTCGTCTCATGTCTCATGTCTTCGCCCGTGACACCATCCGCCGGCGCACAATCCCGGCACAGGTA
>CAZWIA010000046.1:0-4870 GCA_964633955.1 uncultured Candidatus Peribacteria bacterium
TCCTGGGCGCGGTAGTGCTCCTGGGAGTGGTGAACATGTTCCGCCGGGGCGCCGTGCGGTAAGCCTGGGCATGCGTGGATCCGACCGGTCAGCTACGGCTGGCCGGTCTGTTGCTGCGCGTGCTTCTTCCGCCAGCGGCGTTCCATGTGACGGATGACATCGTGATCAAAGCCAAAGGCGTGCGCCATCTCATGCCAGACCGTCTCCCGGATGACACGGGGGATATCCTCCGGAGATGCGGCCTGCCGCTCGATCGGCTCCCGGAAGAGGGTGATCCGGTCCGGGAGCTTGCCGCTAAAGTCCCGTCCCCAGGCGGTGAGCGGTACGCCCTCATAGAGGCCCAGCAGCGACCGGCCGGAGGCGGTAGGGTGATCCTCCGGCCTTTCCAGCACGGTGATGAGGACATCAGACAGGGCGGAGCGCAGGTGTGGCGGCAGGGCGTCCACCGCCTCGCGAGCCACGGCTTCAAACTGGGCGGGGTCCATGATATCCAGCTTACAGCAAGTTCTTCACTACGCTGCCACTCTGAAGTAGACCTCTATGACCCTATGGGGCTAATTTTGTTGCTTTGCCCTATGACTGGTAGTACTTTACATTATGTAAAAATATGAATTAATTAGTATAAGCCAGACATCTGTCATCTTATGAAAAATCTGACGCTCAATGACCAGACGCAGGAAGCTGTCTTGCCGCATCTGCAGGGAACCGAAATCCTGTTAGCGCGCGCGGCGAGTGCTGTTTCAGGAAAAGATCGAGGAGCGGAGATTGTTGCCATGCCTGATCTTGGTATGGCGCATAATGTGGCTCGGATGCTGGGGGGCTTTTATACCGGAGCTCTTTATCATTGGGACGCCGATCGCTCCATGGTCCCCGTCGATGCTACGGTCAACTCCTGCGGTGTCAGCATGTTCAGGCTTGCGGACGACATTCCGAATAAAAAGGAATTTGACCATCTGCTCGGGCGGGCGATCTTGAAGGCTTCGGAGAGTTCCTACCAATGGAACTTCAATTCCGGTAATCACTTTGTGATCTATGGTGAAGTGAAGGGTTCTCCGGTCGTGCCGGACGGCAGGTACGCTGTCCTGCATTCATCTGCAGCGGAGTTCAAGAAGCAGCACAACGGTCTGTATCCCACTGTGGGAAATTGGTACGCGGAAGACATCCGTACCTTGGAAGATCCGCAGACTGGAAGAAGAATCCGTTACATCCAGGATGGCACTGCTGATCGCTTCATTCAGACAGCGCAGATGTTGGAGGGGTTCAACCGGTCCCGGCATAGATACTTCGCGGAGCTCATCTTTGGTGCGAGAAACATCCTGGAAGAAGTGAGCAATGAGCAGCATTATGGGATGCCTACGCGGGACAGTGTGGCAATCGGGTGCCAGTGGACGCGAGACAAACTACTGTTACTTCTTACGGCGCCGGAGAAGCCAATTTTCCTTGTGAAACCTGAGACGGGTGCGAAGAATGATGTCCATTTAGGTGGGCGAGGTCTCCTCCTGTATCCGCACGGCTTAGGCAAGCGCAGTACTGGGTCGCTGAGTATCGGCTACGCGTCAGATGCCCTGGAGTTGAATGGGAAGGCGTTTGGAGCGGAGGCAAGTATCGGCAAGGACCCGAATTTCCCACTGCGTGATTTTGATATTTCGGAAACGATAGGCGGTCGTGTGCCGTCGATCGTAAATGATATTCTGCGTCGCTGTCCTGCGGCCATTCAGGGGGTCCTGCACCAAGTGTTCAGCTATCACGCTAAGTCTCCGCTCTCGGTCTGAGAAGATCTACTGCGAGTGACAGATCAGAGGGTAATGATCTGCGCCTGATGCTGTTCCGGGTCGTAGATGGCACAGGTCGGCTGACCCTTCCACTCAAGGATCTCGCCCGGATTGAGCCAGAGGCACTTTCCGAAGCGCTCCTCGTGTACCTCGTGCGTATGTCCGGAAAACACGGCATGGAAATCTCCCGTGCGAGCCAGGGCGTTTCCATACAGCGGATAATGAGTCACGGCGAGCCTGTGTCCGGCAATTGAGAGTTCCGCATACTCCCCGTGGAGTTTTAGATTGGGAACATCCGCGTTGGCCAGTTTTCCAATGGCAAACCGATCACCATCTCCGTTCCCGAAGACGCAGTGCACAGTGCCGCTGAATTTTCCAAGTGCTCTGGCTGCGATCGGCGAACAGAAATCCCCGCAGAAGATCAGGGCATCTATCTTTGCTGCCCGAAAGAGGCGCAGTGCTTTCTCCGGTGCGAGGAGGTTGTCATGGATGTCTGAAAGCACGCCGATCTTCATGCTTCGGTAAGAAAGGTGAGGGCAGTGTAGCGGTTCGGGCCATGCGACGCAGGCCCATCAGTCAGCAACCGCAGTTTGTTCCTCATTTCGTTCCATGTCACACTCCGCCCATGCCATCCGCTCTCGCCAACCGTCAGCTCCTGTTCGTAGGGCTCTTCACGCTCGCGTACCTGCTGGTCGCATCCGCCATCGCGTTCCTGTACGGGAACCTGGAGTTCCTCATCTACATCGCGGTGGTGGTGGTCCTGGGTGTCCTGTTCCTCTTCATGCACCGGCGCGTGCGGTTCTCCCCTGTGATCTTCTGGGGGCTGAGCCTGTGGGGGCTGCTGCACATGCTGGGCGGACTCATGCCCGTGCCGCCGGACTGGCCCATAGAGGGTTCCAAGCACGTGGTCTACAGCTGGTGGGTGGTGCCGGATGTGATCAAGATGGACAACCTCATTCACGCGTACGGGTTTGGCCTGACGGCGTGGCTGTGCTGGCAAGCGCTCCAGACGGGCGCCAAACTGGAGCGGCCGTCCTTTGGACTACTGGCGCTGTGCGCCTTGGCCAGCATGGGGCTGGGTGCTGCGAATGAGATCATTGAGTACGCGGCGACGGAGGTGGCGCCGTCCACCAACGTAGGCGGGTACCTCAACACCTCCTGGGATCTCATCTGGAACGCGATCGGCAGTGTCATCGGCGCCACGCTCGCTGGCCTTTTCTATGATCGGCGGCCAGGGCATGAACCTGCTGCCATCCTCTAGCGTCTCCGCCTCCGCCGCCCGCCGCCCGCCCGCGGCTGGAGCCGCTGGTTCCAGGTGCTGCCGGTGGGCGCGGCTGGCTTTGCGATCGGCTCCGGCCGGCTGGGAATGCCGCGCTGCGGGAACTGGGGGTGGTCCGCCCGGGGGATTCCCATGCGGATGAGCTTCTCAATGCTCAGGATGCAGCCCGCCTGATCGGGTGTGGCCAGCAAAACCGCCTTGCCGGATTTCCCGGCCCGCGCCGTGCGGCCGATGCGGTGGACGTAGTCAGAAGGGTCGTCCGGCGGATCAAAGTTCACCACGAGCTCTATGCCAGTCACGTCAATTCCTCTTGCCGCGATGTCCGTTGCCACCAGCACCCGGTGCCGGCCGGTCTTGAATCCCTCCAGCGCTTCCCGGCGCTGGTTGAGGGACTTGTTGGAGTGGATCTCCGCCGCCCGGTGCCCTGCCTGCGTGAGCTGGCGCGTGAGCTTCTTGGCGCCGTGCTTGGTGCGGCAGAAGACCAGGACGGAGCCCGCGTTCTCCTGTAGCAGCTGCTGCAGGAGGAGGAATTTCTCTTCCCGATAGACTACAAAGAGCTCCTGTTCCACCTTCTCCGCCGTGGTGCCCTGCGGCGCCACTTCTATCCTGAGCGGCATCTTCATGTACGTCTGCGCCAGGTTCAGGATTCCCGGCGGCATGGTGGCGGAGAAGAGGAGCGTCTGCCGGTCGCCCGGCACATGGCGCAGGATCCGTTCAATCTGCGGCTTGAAGCCCATATCCAGCATGTGGTCGGCTTCATCCAGCACTAAGATCTTCACTTCCTTGAGCGTCACCGTGCCCTGCTGCAGGTGGTCATTCAGGCGGCCCGGCGTGGCAATGAGAATGCGGGGGTTCTTCCGAAGGGAATCGATCTGGTTCTTCATGGATGCGCCGCCCACGAAGACCGTGGTCACAATGCCCATGACCTGCGCGAACGGCGCCAGGGACTCCTCCACCTGATACGCGAGTTCGCGCGTAGGGAGGATGATCAGTCCGCGGCCGCCGTGCGCCGTGAGCCGTTCCAGCATGGGCAGCCCAAAGGACCATGTCTTGCCGGTGCCGGTCTGGGCAATGCCGATCAGATCCTTGCCCTCCATGGCCGGCGGAATGGCCTGGTGCTGGATGGGCGTGGGTGCGGCAATGCCCCGGTCGCGGAGCACGCGCTGAATCCGTTCACCGAGCGGGAGCTCAGAGAACAGGGGACCGGACGGCTGAGGTGCGTCTTGGTTCACGGTGTGATTGTACGGGATTTTTACCTTCATGACTATACGAGGTGCAGCGGATTCCTACTCCACCCACAGCAGCAGGCTCTTCAGGTAATCCCCTTCCGGATAATAGAGATTGACGGGGTGGTCCAGGGCTTGCCGGTGGCGGTGGAGGATTTTTACCGAGCGATTCGCCTGACGGGCGGCGTGGAAGACCGCCGTTTGGAACAGCTCCGGTGTCATCTGGTAGGAACAGGAGCAGGTGAGGAGCAGGCCGCCCGGGGGCAGCGCCTGCATGGCCATCCGGTTGAGATCGGTATAGGCGCCCTTGGCCTGGTCTAAGTCACTCGAGCGTTTAGCGAACGCCGGTGGGTCCAGGATGATGAAGTCGTATGGTTTGGGGAGGGGCTTCCGACGCAGGAAATTGAAGGCGTCCTCCGCGTAGGTCGTGAGCTGATCGGTTGGTAGATTACTCAGCGCGAGATTCTCTTTTGCTCGATCGAGCGCCGCCTGGTCATAATCCACCGCGTCCGCGGAGACGGCGCCGCCCATCAGCGCGTTCAGGCTGAAGCCGCCCACGTAGCTGCAGATGTCCAAGACCGTTCGGCCGGGAG
>CAZWIA010000047.1:0-4735 GCA_964633955.1 uncultured Candidatus Peribacteria bacterium
TTTCAACCCCCGGTTAACGGTCGAATCCAACCCAAAGCCCGGCGAGAGCCGGGTTTGTTCGGGCAGCGCCCTCACCCCGGCTCGCTGCGCTCGCCACCCCTCTCCCTAGGGGAGAGGGGTTGGGGGTGAGGGAGTTCCTCGTCTACACTCGCCCTGTTCCGTTTTGGTTTCTTCGATCTCCCATGCCCCGACCGCTCCTCGCTCTCTTATTTGCCCTCTTCCTGGTCGCCTGCCAATCCAATACGGCCGCTCCCCTCCCCCAAGGCGAGCAGACGTTGAAAGGTGAGCTGAAGCCGATCGAATTCAGCGTGGTCCGGCGCGGCACGCACCTTCTGCTCACAGACGGCAAGCCCACCTACTACGTGGAGAGTCCCACAGTCGATCTGTTCGATCATGAAGGCGTGCCGGTCACGCTAGTGGGCACATTGGAGCCGAACACGGATCCTGAACTGCCGGCGGTGCTGGTGGTTTCCCGTCTTACTGATGTGAATGACGACCTGCAGCCCCAGGTGCTGCGGGGGCTCAATCTCTCCGTGTCCGTGCCCTCCGCCTGGCGCGCCAGCACGCAGGAGGGCGCGGCGGCGTTCTTCACGGAGGACTCCGCCGTGGCGGCGCTGACGGTCACGCGGCAGCCGGCGGGGGCGCTCCCCTTCAACTGGCGGTCCGTCCCCTTCAAGCGCGGGCAGGTGGAACTGTTCCCGGATCCCATCCTGGGCGAGCGGGTGATCGTCCACCGGGACGGCGCGCGTAACCTCCAGACGCTCTACGTGGAGGATCCCGCTGACGCGACCGGGATCTATGCCTTTGCCTTCAGCCGGGAGGTGCTGGGGGACGCGGCGGAGATCGATGAGCTCATCCGCAAGATCGCGGAGAGCGTCAAGCGGCCGGGTGCAGCCGTATCCGGTTCTGGCGCTGTCAGTTCGGCCCCGACCCAACCGGCGATCGGCTCCGGCGGCCGCCTGGGTGCCCCGTGCGGCGGCACGGCCGGCGTGCTGTGCCCGGAGGGATCGTTCTGCAACATCACGGACACGGCCACCAACGTGGGGCGGTGTGAGAAGCTATGACGAGCGATGAGCTGTGTGCTTTGAGCTATGAGATATGAGACTTGAGACTTGAGACATGCGTTAGGAGTTATGAGGAGGTGAGAGCGGGTTTGCTGCTCGCGGATGGTCATGAATGACGACCGCCGTTATGCCATGCGACCGCGGGCAGGGATGCCCGCTCTCGGTATTGCTGCTAACCAAACAGATGCTCCCAGAACTTCTCCGGCGCGTTCAGGTAGTCCTTGGTGATGCGGTAGTGTTCCGTATCGCGGTAAGCGATGTCCCGCCGACCCTCGCGATCGAACTGAATAATCCGAGCGCCGGGGTAGCTGAGAATGATGGGTGAATGCGTGGCGATGAGGAACTGGCAGCGGCCGCTCGTCACGCGTTCGTGGAGCAAGGCCAGGAAGGCCAGCTGGCGCTGCGGTGACAGGGCGGCTTCGGGCTCATCGAACAGGAAGATCCCGTGCGTCAGGCGGTGCTTGAAGAGCGAGAGGAAGGATTCTCCGTGGGATTGGTGGTGGAGGGAGATGCCGCCGTAGGGTTTGTATGCGTCCTCACCGGCCTTGGGGATTTTGCGTAATTCATCGATGTGCGAGGCGAAGTTGTAGAAGCTTTCCGCGCGTAGGAAAAAGCCGTGGTTCATCCGTACGGTCCAGACCAGCTTCAGGTGCTCGCTCAGATCGGCTTCGGTTGGCTGAAAATCATAGACATTGTTGCGGCTGCCGCCGGAGGGGTGGAACCCGCATGCTACCGCGATCGCCTCCAGCAGCGTGGACTTCCCCGTGCCGTTCTCCCCTACCAAAAACGTGACGCGGTCCGGAAACGCGATGCGGAGATCCCTGAGCGCCGGGATGGAGCTCCAGTAGGCGTCGGCCGGTGGTTGATCCTTGAGCCAGATCTCCCGGAGGAAAGGGGCATCCATGCATTTGATTGTAACGGAGTTCTATAGGTGTACGATCATACACCACCATATCTCTCCCCTCTTTCAAGCTCTTTCAGTTGCTCCGCTCCGGATCCTGGGTAGGATGCATGGTGGACGAACGGTCACCTCCTTCACTTCCATCGGCGCGGCCAGGAATGGCCGCTCTCCCCTAGAGGTCTCCTGTTCCATCCGCACGCGGAACCGATCGAGTGGCTTCCAGTCGGTGTGATCCGTCGTTTGACCGCTCGATCGCGTCTCCCCGTTCTTCCCCATTTCCCTTCCCTCTTCTACCATGCCACGCGTTAGTTCCTCCTCTACGACCATCATGGAATCCCCGTCCACCAAGCAGCAGAAATCCTCCAGAGATCCCAAGGCGGACGCCATCCAGGCGGCTCTCCAGGAAATTGAGAAGAAGTACGGCAAGGGCGCCGTCATGCAGATGAATGCACAGGTAGCTGCCGGCGTCCAGCGCACGCCGTCCGGGTCGTTGGCCCTGGATATCGCCCTGGGCGGCGGGATTCCCGTGGGCCGCATCATTGAGATCTTCGGACCTGAGTCATCGGGCAAGACCACCTTGGCCCTCCACGCCCTGGCCCAGGTGCAGAAGCGGGGCGGGCGGGCGGCCTTCATAGACGCGGAACACGCGCTGGACGTGCAGTACGCCAAGAAGATTGGCGTGGATATTGATGCGCTGCTGGTCTCCCAGCCGGATGACGGGGAATCCGCGCTGGAGATCACGGAGACGCTCGTGCGGTCCGGCGCCATTGATCTCATCGTGGTGGACTCCGTGGCAGCCCTCACGCCGCGGGCGGAGATTGAGGGCGGCATGGGTGACAGCCACATGGGTCTCCAGGCGCGTCTCATGAGCCAGGCGCTCAGGAAGCTCACTAGCATCGTCTCCAAGACCAACTGTTCGGTGATCTTCATCAACCAGCTGCGCATGAAGATCGGCGTGATGTTCGGCAATCCGGAGACCACCACCGGCGGCAACGCGCTCAAGTTCTACGCCTCCGTGCGCATGGACGTGCGGCGCATTGATAAAGTCACGGAGAAGACCTCCGGCGGCGATGGCGAGGGCGGCCAGGAGATCGTAGGCAACCGCACGCGCGTGAAGGTGGTGAAGAACAAGGTGGCGCCGCCCTTCCGCCAGGCGGAGTTTGACATCCTCTACGCCGCCGGCATCAGCCGGGAGGGGGAGATTCTGGATCTGGGCGTGAAATACGGTGTGCTGGAGAAGAGCGGTGCGTACGTGCGCTACGGCGAGGAGACAATCGGCCAGGGCCGGGAAGCGGCGCGGCTCTTCCTGCTGCAGAACCCACAGGTGGCGGCCAAGATCGATCAGGAGATCCGCGCGGCCGCGCTGACTACTCCGGGTACCCCGGCGGATGCGGCGGAAGACGCGGAAGACACGGCAAAAGAGAGTGAGGAATAGGGCAAGCAGCGGGCACAGACGGCGACAGGGGTAACCACGGTGACGACGGCCACAGGGATGACGGGCTCCCCTTGTCGCCCTTGTGGCCGTCGTACCCCTTTTGCCGTTGTGCATTTGCTACAGACGCAATGGGTATTCCACAGCACATCCACATCCTGTCCACGCATCCAAGCACACCTTGCGGCCTTGTCACCTCCAACTGATTGATGCGGAGTGCGCGGCCTCTAGAATGCCATCCGATCTCCAGGTGGTTCCGGCGGCGTCTCACACCTCCTCCCCCTTGCTCCCATGGCTTCCGCCAGTGCCACCATCCTTGAGGCTCAGCCGCACTCGGTGGAAGCGGAGCGCACGGTCCTGGGGGCGCTGCTGCTGGATCCGGAGGCCATCGTGAAGGTCTCAGACCTGCTGCTGCCGGATGACTTCTACGACCCGGTGCACCGCACCGTCTACCAGGCCATTACGGAGCTCTACCAGCAGCACCAGCCGATCGATTTTGTGACCGTCTCCAGCCGCCTGACCGATAACCGCCGCATCCAGGACGTGGGCGGCAGCGCCTTCCTGGCGGATCTGGCGTCCAACGTGCCCACGTCTTCCCATATTTACCAATACGGGCAGATCGTGAAGACCAAGGCGGTGCACCGCCGGATCATCGAGGCCGGCGACCGCATCAAGGCGCTCGGCTACGAGGTGGACCGTCCTGTGACGGAGCTCCTGGACGAGGTGGAGAAGACCGTCTTCCGGATCAGCAACGCGTTCCTGCGGGAGAAGTTCGTGCACATCCGGGAGATCCTGGGCGCGCGGTATGAGAAGTTCGCGGAGATGCACGAGACCAAAGACGACCAGATGGTGAAGGGCGTGCCCACGGGCTTCCGGGCGCTAGATACCAAGCTCTCCGGCCTCCAGCCGTCCGACCTGGTGGTGCTGGCGGCCCGGCCCAGCATGGGCAAGACCGCGCTGGCCTTGAACATCGCCATGAACGCGGCCATCAGGAACCGCAAGACCGTTGGTATCTTCTCCCTGGAGATGAGCAAGGAGCAGCTGGTGGACCGGCTCTTCGCTTCCCTCCTGGGCGTGGATTCCTGGAAGCTCCAGCGCGGCAAGCTGGAGGACAGTGATTTCCAGAACATGGGACCCATCATGGACGAGCTCAACAAGGCCAACATCTTCATCGACGACTCGGTTGCCTCTTCCCTGCCGGAACTGCGCGCCAAGGCCCGCCGCCTGCAGATGGAGTACGGGCTGGACCTGATCATCATTGATTACCTCCAGCTCATGAGCACCGGCAACAACAGCTACGCCGGCAACCGCGTGCAGGAGATCTCGGAGATCTCCCGC
>CAZWIA010000048.1:0-4415 GCA_964633955.1 uncultured Candidatus Peribacteria bacterium
ATTGAGAATGGATCAAGGCAGGTGGTGCACTTTGAGACAGCGACGCGCTCCGTTGCCGCCCTGGCACAGGGCGGTCGCGATACGATCCGCTGGGAGGCGCTGACGTGGCGGCCCACGGAGATAGGGGTGTACCGCGCCCGTATCTGCGTGAACCCGGACGCTGCGTCCTTCCCGGAATCCATGCTGGAGAATAACTGCAACTACGGTGTCATCTTCATCCGGAGCGCCGCTGCCCAGTCCGGTACCTCTTCGTCTCGTTCCTCTACTTCCTCCCAGTCCAGTGCGTCCTCCTCCGCGTCCTCACGCTCCAGCCGGAGCGGGCAGTCCAGCGCCGCGCCCGCGCGGATGACGCAGTCCGCGGACCTGGTCGTCACCTCCCTCACCTTGTCGCCCAATCCCATCCGGCTGTCCGGTCAGGGTGCGGTCGTCTACCGGTTTGTGGCGATGGTGAAGAACGTGGGTGCCGGGCGGATTGGTCCCACCTTCACGCGGCTGGACATCCAGAGTGAGGATGGGCTCACGGGGAACGATGAGAACCCCTGGTCCGTGCGAACGGCTGCGCTGCCGCCGGGCCGCGTGAAGCGCGTGCTGTTCCGCAGCCCCGGCCGCGGCAGCTGGCTGCCAATGGAAGGATCTTTCTTTGCCACCGCCTGCGCTAATGACGAGCTGCGGGACATTACCGCTGAAGAAGCCGATTACGACAACAACTGTTCGGATGAGCTGGCCTTCTCCGTCGTGGGGTCGAACGGTTCGCAGTCGTCCGCCCGGTCTTCCACTAGCTCCGCGCGGTCATCCAGTGCTTCCTCGGAGAGCGCGAATGACCAGTTGGACCTGCCGGACCTGGACATCGCCTCCATCACGGTGCAGGCCGGCAACCCCGGCGAGGTGATGGTGTCAGCCGCCGTCCGTGCGCGCAGGGGCCGCGTACCCGTTCCCACAACGGCCGCTGTGGACTACAGCACCGACCGGTCCGGTCCATGGCTCCCCGCCACGCCGCATGACCGGAGCGTGAGCCCCCTTGACCGTGCGGGGATGTACCAGGTGGTGTCGTGGTTCTCCCTCCGGTCCGCATCCGGCGAGCCGTTCCCGGCCGATACCTACTACTTCCGGGTGTGTGCGGACGCGCCCAATGAGCTGGAGGAGTTCGTAGAGTCCAATAACTGCAGCCCGCCGCAGATGATCACCCTGAACTCCTCGGCGAGCAGCACCGCGCCCGCTTCAGGGTCCAGCTCGTCCCAGGCCTCCAGTGCGTCCGCCTGGAGCACGAGCAGTTCCTCCCAGGCATCCTCCGCGTCCGCGTCCCCCGCCAACGCGGCTCCAGCTGCCACCTCACTGCCGGACTTCACGCTGGCATCCATTGGGCACTCGCCTGCCACGCTCACCGTGGGTAACGCCTATAAGTTCAGTGCCGTAGCCACCAACATTGGCGCTGCCTGGCGGCAGACCGATGCGCCTCTCAAGTTCCGCCTGGATATCAAGGACCTGTCCGGCGCGGATGCCCCGTACTACTCCGGCGTGCTCCGGCTGCTGCCGGCGCTGGGAACCAACGAGCGGGTGAACGTCACGTGGACGTCTATTGACGTGCCGGCCAGCATGTTGCCGGTGTGGGTGCCGCATCCGGGACAGTATGCTGTGCGGATCTGTGTCAACCTGGGCAACCCGCCGCCCATTGCCGAACAGAACGCGCTGAATAACTGCCTCACGGAGACCGTCACGGTGGTTGCGGCCAGCAGCTCATCCGCTCCCGCCTCTTCCTCTTCCTCCGTGTCGTCTGCCACATCTTCCGCGGCGAGTGCCAGCTCCGTGTCTTCCGTGAGCCTGCCGGATATCCGTATCTACTCCTTCACCGTGCAGCCGGGCAATCCGGGTGAGGCGATGGTGTCCGCGGCCGCCCGCATCTTGTTCTACGCCGGTTCCTCCGTCCCCAACGTATCCACCATCATGACGGTCCAGTACCGGCCGGAGGGCTCGGACACGTGGACCACCACCGGCGCCCCGCGCACCCTGCCGCCGCTCATCCGCAGCGGTCAGTATGAAGTTGCCGATTGGTTTGCCCTGGTCATGCCGTCCGGTGCCAGGTTCCAGCCCGGGGTGTACTACTTCCGTGCCTGCTCGGATACGACCAACGTGGTGCCGGAGTCCGTGGAGACCAATAATTGCGGAGCGGGGTTCTCTGTGACCATCCGTTGAGCGCTTCTGCTGCCACCCGCACTCCGGTGATTCCTGCCGGGGTGTGGGTGTTGCATGTTCGCAGTGCGCTATCATGCGACCGCTCCTGTGCGCCGCCACCGCGCGAAGATCCCCGTGGAGATGAGTCGTTCATCTGCCTGCTGCAGGCAGAGCTCTCCGTGCTCGATCGATCCTTTTCGACCGGTACTGAGCGTATCTTCCAGCAGATTTCTGAGGGCGATGGCCGATGAGTTGGTCGCGTAGCCATTGAGGAGCAGGAAATCCGCATCTTCGCGCAGCAGACTCACGCAGTCCCGCAGCAGCCCTGGCAGGTCCCGCCCGAATTTCCAGGTCTTGCCGTCCGGCGAGTGGCCGAAGGCGGGCGGGTCGAGGAGGATCCCGTGGTACCTGTTCCCCCTGCGTACCTCGCGCTTCACAAAGAGCGCCGCGTCGTCCAGGATCCAGCGGATGGAGTCGCTTGAGAGACCGTTCAGCGCCTGGTTCTCCTTGGCCCAGCTGATGGCCGGCTTGCTGGCGTCCACGTGCGTCACCTTGTGGCCCAGCTTGGTGAGCAAGATGCTCGCGGCACCCGTGTAGCCGAACAGGTTCAGGATCTGCCGCTCCTTCTTCCCTTCCAATACCGCCGCCATCCATTCCCAGTTGGCCGCCTGCTCGGCAAAGATGCCGGTGTGCTTGAACGGCGTGAGACGAGCTTTCAGTGTCAGCTCGGTCTGGCTGGAAGGAAGCCGGTACCGGATGCCCCACGCCGCCGGCATGCGCGTGCGCAGGTTCCAGCGGCCCTTCTCCCCGGCGCCCTCAAACCGCGCGTCGGCCTGCTGCCACTCTTTGCCCGGCAGATGCCGCTGCCAGATGGCCTGCGGGTCCGGTCGCGCCAGCCGGTACGGGCCCCACTGCTCCAACCGCTCACCGCCGCCGGTGTCCAGGAGCTGGAAGTCCGGGAAGGACGTGAAGGTGAGTTGATGGAAGTGACTCATGGCGCGGAGAGTTACGAGTTACGGGTTACCAGTTACCAGTTACGAGTTACGAGTTACGAGTTACGAGGCAATCCATACCAGCTCGTAACCCGTAACTTCAAACTCATAACTGGTTGTCAGTCCCGGTTATAGACCACCGTCACCACCTTCAGCCAGCGGTCCGGGTTGTCGTTGGCGGTGTAGCGGCTGGCCATGGCGCGGGTGGGGAGGGTGTCTCCGTACACGCGCAGCCACATGTCCATAAAGGCCTTGTAGCTCTCCTGCTTGCTGCCGTACGTGACGAACTTTCCGCCCTGCTTGATGCCGAAGCAGTTGTTGAGCCGGAGCCCCACGCCCTTGGTGCAGTCCTCCGTCTCCGCCATGGCGACCGCCTTGGCCAGTTTCACGATGTCCACGTTCTTGGCCTTCTGGGCCGCGGGGCAGTAGTGGAGCTTGCCAGCCTCGCACAGCGCGGCGCGGATCTCATTGGCCTCCGCCTGCAGGTCGCGCTGCTTCTTGGCATGCTCGCGCAGGATCTGATCCAGCGCTTTCTGGTTCTCCTGATGGTTCTCCTCCCACTGCGCCTTGAGGGAGGTGAGGGCGTCTTCCAGGGAGGGGATCTGCTCCTCCGCGGCGGAGCTCTTGAGGAGCAGCGCCGGGCTCAGGATGATGCCGGCGATCACCGGCATGACCAGGGAACGGAGAGGAACCATACGAACAGGGAAAAAGAGAAAAAGAAGGAGACGGACGTTTGGAGGCAGGCTGATGACCGGTAGGGGCCGTTCCTGCGTTCCTGTGGGAGTGAGAGGAGAGGAGGTTCTTGACTGAAACACCAGAGGTGTTCCCCCGTATGGAGGGGACGCATAATACACACCTGAATGACAATGTCCACTACTTTGGTATTATGTCCATTTATCGCCAACAGACGGCGGAAATGATTTTTGGACGCCAAATACTCATAATTTTTTGACGCATAAGGCGATTCATCCTTCCGTAGCATCTATGGCGTGCGGATCGCCGGTTCTAAAGGGTGCAAGAAGAGAAGCGTCACAGAGAGGCGGGTCCTGACGGAGAAGCCTGCGTGCCAGCACGCATCAACCGTGGCTGAAGATGCATTGCCTTGCAGATGGCGGTGTCTTGCATCCCGGTAAACTGATTCCCTAAACATTCGCCATATTTTTCCGCCTGTGACAGGGGAAGTGCTTTCTGTGGATGCAGATCGACGTACAATCTGGGGAACACGCGGAGTGCGTTCCGCACCAATTTTTTCTT
>CAZWIA010000049.1:0-4395 GCA_964633955.1 uncultured Candidatus Peribacteria bacterium
CTGGCAGAGACAATGAATTTCCAGCCAATTGCCTGTTTTATGGGTGTTCCCCGGTGTCCACCCCAATCCATTTGACCTCCACCTGGGGTGGGGGTAGTATGGCGGCGAGAAGAGCTGTCCTCCGCGTCACCAAGCTCGCCCATACATAGTTTCCACCCTTTCCCTCATCCACCATGAAGACCGTCCGCCTCCGCATCACCGGCATGCACTGCTCCTCCTGCGAGAAGCTCATCAAGAGCGAGCTTGCGGATGTTTCCGGCATCAAGGATATCACCATTGATGTCAAGGGCGGATCCGCCACCATCCAGGCGGAGACGTCCACGCCCTCTGCAGCCATCCTGGCGGCGGTGGATCAGGCGGGGTACCAGGCGGCAGTGGAGAGCGAGGACCCTGACGACGGGCCGCCGGACATTCCCGTGACCATCCGTACCGTCTCCGCAGGCAAGCCTCTCTCGCTCACGCTCCACTCCACGGCGGAGGCGGAAGGCAGGATCCAGGAGGACGCGCAGGGAAAGCCGGCGTTTGAAGGCAAGATGCGCCACACGCGCAGTGCGGAGATCGTGGTTCCGCGTTCGGAACCGTCGGCCAAGGCGTACCTAGAGCAGTTCGTGAAGTCACTCAACGTGGGATCGCTCTTTGAGGCGCTCAACACGTCCGCCACACCGGCCGCGCTGGAGGGCGGATCGTCACCATCTGGCAAGAACGTCGCCTCCCGTGTCACGGCACCGTCCGCCACGGAAGCCGGTCCGACCATGCAGGCGTACCACCTGCACGGCATGCACTGCTCCTCCTGTGCCGGGCTCATTGAGCGGTCGCTCAAGAAGGTGCCGGGCATCAAGCAAGCGAACGTGAACGTTGCCGCGGAGAAGGCCACGATCATCACCGAACCCGGAATGGTCACGCCCGAACAGGTCATCCAGGCCGTGCGCAGGGCCGGGTACGACGCATCGCCCGTGAACCAGCAGGACCGCGAGTACGAGCGCCGCCGCCGCGAGGAGGAGATCCGCACCTACCGCCGGAAGTTCTGGCAGAGCTTCACGCTCAGCCTGCCCATGCTCTACTTCATGCTGCTGGATTTCTTCCCGTGGCTGCCGGGCGGCAGCGTTCTCCCGCCATACTTCGGCATCGTGTCGCTCATACTGAGTACGCCGGTGCAGCTGTGGCTGGGCTGGGGGTTCTACCGCGGCATGTGGTCGGCTCTCCGCATGAAGACGTTCAACATGGACAGCCTCATCGCCATCGGTACCACCACCGCCTACCTCTACAGCGTGGTGAACTACGCTCTGTACGCGCTGCAGAACGCCACGCTCATCGGTCAGGGCGGCCTGAAGATTCCGGAACTCTACTTTGAGACATCGGCGTTCCTCATTACGTTCGTGATTCTTGGGAAGTGGTTGGAGGCCAAGGCCAAGGGCCGCGTCTCGGACGCCATCCGCAAGCTCATGGGCCTGCAGGCCAAGACCGCCCGCGTGATCCGCAACGGCAGCACGCAGGACGTATCCATAGACGACGTGGTGGAGGGGGACATCATCCTGGTGCGCCCCGGAGAGAAGGTCCCCGTGGACGGCACGCTCACCAAGGGCAGTTCCGCCGTGGATGAATCCATGCTCACCGGTGAGAGCATTCCCGTGGAGAAGAACGTGGGCGATCGCGTCATCGGCGCCACGCTCAACAAGACCGGCAGCTTTGAGTTCCGGGCCGACCGCGTAGGCGAGCAGACGACGCTCTCCCAGATCATCCGTCTCATTGAGGAAGCCCAGGGCAGCAAGGCGCCCATCCAGGGCGTGGCCGACCGCATCTCCGCCTGGTTCGTGCCGGCGGTGATCCTGCTGGCGATCGCCACGTTCGGCGTGTGGTACTTTGCGCTGGGCGCCAGCCTCAGCTTTGCGCTCATGGCGTTCACGGCGGTCATCGTGATCGCCTGTCCGTGCGCGCTGGGCCTGGCGACTCCCACGGCTATCATGGTGGGCACGGGCAAGGGAGCGGAGCGGGGCGTTCTGATCAAGGGCGGAGAGCCGCTGGAGGCGGCCAACAGGCTGGATGCCATCGTGTTCGATAAGACCGGCACGCTCACCAAGGGAAAGCCCGAGGTGACGGAGGTCATCGCCCTGGAAGGGGATGAGGAGGATGTCCTCTCCATCGCCGCAGCCTTGGAGCGATCCAGCGAGCACCCGCTGGCGGAGGCGATTGTCAACCGCGCGGAGGAAGAGGGCCTGGAGCTCAAGGACGTGGACCGCTTCAGCGCCATCCCGGGCCACGGCATTGAGGGGCAGATCCACAAGCAGAAGTACTACGTGGGCAACCGCAAGCTGATCGCGGAAGAAGCGGGCCTGGACCTGCACGCGTACGAGCGCAAGATCGCCAAGCTGGAGGAGCAAGGGAAGACGGTGATGATCCTGGCCAGCTCCAAGCGGGTATTGGGGTTCATCGCCGTGGCGGACACGGTCAAAGAGACCAGCCAGACCGCGCTGGAGCGCCTGCGGAAACTGGGGATAGAGACGTACATGATCACCGGGGACAACAGCCGCACCGCGCACGCCATCGCGCGGCAGATCGGCATCACCAACGTCCTGGCGGAAGTGCTGCCGCAGGACAAGGCCCAGGAGGTGAAGAAGCTCCAGGACGCCGGCAAGCGCGTGGCCATGGTGGGCGACGGTATCAATGATGCGCCCGCGCTCGCGCAGGCGCACGTGGGGATCGCCATGGGATCCGGTACGGACGTGGCCATGGAGACCGGCGGCATCGTCATCATCAAAGACGACCTGCTGGACGTGATCACGGCCATCGAACTCTCGCGCGAGACCATGCAGAAGATCAAGCAGAACATGTTCTTCGCCCTCTTCTACAACGTGATCGGCATCCCGATCGCGGCCCGCGTCTTCTCTTCCTTTGGGCTCATCCTGAGCCCGGAGCTGGCGGGGTTGGCCATGGCGCTCAGCTCCGTCTCCGTGGTGACTAATTCGCTACTCATCCGGTTCTACCGCCCGCGCAAGACCAACTGGATCTCCGTCCTGGCGCCCCTGGTCATGGTGGTCGCCTTCACCGCGCTGTTCATTGAGTTCGCGCGGTTCAGCAGCCGCCGCATGGAAGGCGGTCAGGCGTCAGCCATGGCCATTGCGGAGGCCAGCGCCTACCTGAATTCCGGCGACCTGCGCGTGGCCTACGCGGGGGACGCGCCAACGCTGTTTTTGGGAACGGAGACTCTGGAGTACCCGGTCGCTGAAGGCGGTTCCACGCTCACGGACAGTACCGTGTTCCTGGGCGCGAACGAAGCCCGCAGGATGCGGCGGGAGAAGCGCTTTTCCCAGCCCGGGGACGTGGTCAGGGAGTTCTTTGGCCTGCCGGACGTGATCGTAGGCGGGATCCTGTCCCCCACCGGAACGGTGCTGGATGACAGCCACATCGTCACGCCGGCCACGCTCAGCCGCATGAATACGGTGGCATCCGTGCAGGCGGTGGATGATGCGGGAACCATGAAGTACTTCTACCGCATGGACCGGCAGCAGGGCGTGCCGCCTAGTCTGGCGGCCATCCTCCGCCAGCCGCAGGACACCGAACGCGACGGCACCCGCTACCGCGCCATCGCGGTCGGCTCCCAGGAGGCGGCCATGATGATCCGCGCCGGCTTGATCGCCGGGGAGGGTGACACCGTGCGGGGGTTCTTTGGGACGCAGAACAACGTGGTCATTGGACAGATCCTGCCGGAGACAGGCACGTTCATAGACGGCGTGCACATCATCCCGGCAGATATGACCATCACGCAGCCCGTGAGATAATCCTCTCTTTCCTTCCATCATCCACCATGCTTGCACGCTCCTTCTTTCCTTGGCTGCTCCTCTCCATGCTGGCTGTCGCCGTGTGCTCCCCGCAAGCACCCGCGATCCAGGATGACACGGACGCATGCGTCACGGCGGTGTCTCCGCCCGCCTGCGGCAAGCCGGTCGCGCCGAAGGCAGACACGTAGAACGCGGCTGACTCCTTGGCCTCCGTACTGAACCAGAGATGAGGGATAATTTTCTGCATGGCGGCACTCTAGCAGGCCTGGATCCTCTGAGCGACCAGAGCACACCACATCTCACCGTCTCCCAACATTGACTCCCTCGCGCGGCCGATTTGCGTGCTCCTTGGCAGCCTGAGATACAGGGATGGTTTCGTCTCTCACGCGCTTGAGGATCTGCTCCTTGACGTCCGGAGCGATGCGGTGGTGTTTGCCCATGACCTGGAAGGGGAAGTCGTCAAAAGTGTGTCCAAGATATGGGGTACCTGCCAATGTGCACCGGCCCCTTGGCTGCCGCTTGCAAAAGAGCAATGGCCATTGTCCGGTCGAGTTCAGCACGATCGACTGCCTATCTTTGCTCTCATCGCGAGGGTACAGTCAGCACGGATCAAGCGTAA
>CAZWIA010000050.1:0-4011 GCA_964633955.1 uncultured Candidatus Peribacteria bacterium
GTACTTCCCTACGTCCGCGGAGGCGGAGAAGGCGGGGTACCGGGCGGCGCGGTGAGCGTGATGCTCGTGATCAGGCCCAGGCGAACTGGAGGAGGAAGACGCTGCAGCTGGCAATGAGACAGGCGGCGAGCAGCAGGGGCAACGCGCGCAGGCGCCACGGGAGCCGCTGGATGCCGAGCGTCAGAAAAGCGGCGAGCGGAACAGTACCCAGGACCATGAACCGGAAATCCTGGTTTGAGGCATAGGGGTAGCGGAGACGGTAGGCGATGTTCGCGGCCAGCATGCCAAGGAGCAGGAGCAGGGGGGGAAACGTAGACCGCCACGTACGCCGGTGGAGGGAGGAGAGCATGCCCCAGAGGAGGAACGGCAGGAGCAGGAAGCTGAGGATGAGGATGGCAATAGCAAGTCCGCGGACGGACTCAAAGCCGAATTCCCCAAAGAACGCCGACCGGTAGAAGTATTCCGGGAAGTACTGGCGCCGGGTGGCGTCATCCCAGGGGTTGTTGAACGGCTGCTCCAGCAGGCGCAGCGGGTGGAACGTGAGAAGGTTCTCCGCCTGGTTCCCCACGATCAGTCCGGAATGCATGCCTTCATTTCCCAGTGACAGCGTGCGGCTTGTCTCCGGTTCGATCGCCAGCCGCAGCACAGGCAGCCATCCGGCCAGCAGCGTCACGGTCACGGCCAGGACGGCTCCATCCCGCAGGATGGCGCGCCACTGCCTGCCGTGCCGGATCAGCAGGCACAGCCCCACTGCCGGCAGGAACGCAAGAGCGCTCATTTTGGTGAGGTACGCCGACGCCAGCGCAACGGACATGCCAAACCACGTCCATGGGCTGCCGCCCTGCCACCACCGCAGGAGCAGGGCTATGACCGCCAGGCCCAGAAGGGGGTAGAGCGCATCGTTATAGAGGCGTGAGCTGATGAACACCAAGCTGGGGAAGACGGCCAGGACGGACGTCATGAGCCACACAGGCCACCGGCGCTCTGTGCCGGGGAAGGTCAGACGTGCCACGTCGTATCCCAGGAGGAGCGTGAGGATGGAGAAGAACAGGGAGCCCACCTGCAGCTGGCGAAGGATGAGTGCCTCCGCCGCGCCCATCCCGGATGCTACCCGGTGGTACAGTCCGGTGAGGAAGTAGTACAGCGGCGCCTGGTGGTACTCCCATCCGCCGTTGCCCGGGGGTACGCGCAGGTGCTGGGAGACGTAGCGGATGTAGTCCACGTGCGCATCACTGTCATGAGCGCGGAGTCCGTAGGGCGTGACCAGCACATAACTGATCCGGAGGAACGTGCCCCATAGCAGGATGAGCCCGCTCATGACTCCGCTCTCCGGCCAGAGGTGCTGGAACAGGAGGCGTAGCATGAACCAGACGATCGCCAGGACGTACGCCAGCCACAGGAGGAACATGGGGTCTGTGCGTGAAGCGACGACGGTGGCGCTCACATCGCCGCCGGTGTTCTCTGACAGCAGTTCCACGCTGTGAAGTCCATGCTTGAGTAGCGGAGACAGATCGAACGAGCGGATGGCGTCAAAGTCGCAGTAGCCTAGATCCGGATCCTGCAGCGCCTCCCCATTCACGATGATCGCCTGCAGGCAGTCATCCGTGCTCACGCCCCAGTGGCGGGCGGTGAGAGGTGTGACGGCAATATCCATTGTCATCCTGAAGGGGCCGACGGGTTGATCCTTCTGCTTGAACGGCAGGCTAACCAGCTGCGCCGATCCATCCGCTGCGTGGTACGTGACGTTGAGCGCGTGCGGAGAGATCGACCAGAGAAAGGCGGGGATGAGCGCTACTCCCAGAAGCAGGATGGCCAGGGACGCGTCAGGCGGCAGGCTTCGCTGGTGCATGACGTCAAGCGTATGGAAGGCCTGCCGGCCAGGCAACGGGCAGGGGACGGACCGGATGGCTCGTGACGGCGGATGGCGCAGGGTATACTCCGCTGGTGCGGATCTCCGTGGTCCTCCCGTGCTATAACGAGGAGGAGAACATCGCCGGCACCGTCCAAAGCGTCCTGGCATGGATGAAAGAGTCCGGCGTCCAGGGGGAGGTTATCGCCGTCAATGACGGGTCGGCCGATGGGACCGGTCGCCTGCTGGCAGAGATGGAGCGGACGGAACCCCGGCTCCAGGTGATCACGCACGACCGGAACCAGGGATACGGTGCCGCGGTCCGCTCTGGCTGCGATGCCGCAACACAAGAAGTGATTGCCTTCATGGATAGCGACGGGCAGTTCAGGATTGAGGACATCGCCCTCCTTCTCCCGCACTTGGAGCAGTACCGCTTTGTGGCTGGCCGGCGCCGCAAACGCGCAGATCCGCTCTTCCGCCGGGTGTACGGCAAAGTACTGGGGGTGGCCAATTTCCTGGCGTTCCATATCTGGATCCGTGACGTGAACTGCGGCTTCAAGGTCTTCCGGCGTTCCCTATGGCCGGTGATCCGTCCGGAGTACGGCGTTGAGAAGCTGCTCAACACGGAGATGTTCTGGCGCCTCAAGCGGGCCGGCATCCCGTGGGTGCAAGTGGACGTGCCGCACTATCCGCGCATCCGCGGGAATCCCACCGGAGCCAAGCTCTACGTCATCGGGCGGATGTTCCGGGAGATGCGCCAGCTGCGCCGGGCGATGGCGATAGAGGGCGGCCGGCGCGGGCAGTGACGCGGCATGGTAGACTGCCGGCCATGGCCCGCGCACTTACGCTGTTTCTGGGGCTGGCGTTCCTGGTCTCAGGCTTCCTGGCCCTGCCCGTCACGGCCGGCAATCAGGACGTAGGCCGCTACCGGGACATCGTCCAGGGGTGGATGACTTCCACGGAGGACATGAGCGAGTACCCGCCGCTGGCCACGCTCACATTCGTTATGGCGGACCGGCTGACCGGGGAGCTGCCGTTCCACGCAGCTTGGCTGGTGTTCCTGACTCTCGCAGTGCTCGCGGCACTGGCGTACGCCTTCAGGGACGCTTCCGGGCAGGATGCTCTGTGGCTCACAGTCTCCCTCCTGGGCAGCGTGGTTTTCTTGGGACAGGAGGTGACCTTTGCGCGCTTTGACTTGCTCCTCCTCTTGGCGCTCTTTCTGTGCGCGGCGGCGTTCCGGCGCGGACAGTACGGCCTGAGCGGAGCGTACCTGGCGGCGGCTGCAGGGCTGAAGGCCGTTCCTATCCTGTGCGTGCCGCTTCTGTTGCTAGCTGTGCCGCGCGGGCGGCGGCTGCGGACGTTTGCCGCTACTGCCGCTGCGGGCAGCGCCTCCCTGCTGCTCCCCGCTGTGGTGCTGGGAGGCGGGTACACCTGGGCCAATGCCCTCAACTTGCTGCGCTACCACGGAGCGCGGGGCATACAGGCGGAGACGCTGTGGTCCTCCCTGCACCTGCTTGCGAGCGCGGCGCAGGGCGGACGGGATGCGCTCAACTTCCACCATCTGGCGCTGCACAATGATTCCCTTGGGACCGTCTTCCCGCCGCTCTCCCTGGCCCTGGTGCTCACGTGGACGCTGGCGCTCACCGTGTTCGCCGCGCGGCGCGTACGGGCGGAGCCGGGAACCTTTGGCTTGTTCCTGCTCCTGCTGCTTGCGGGCGCGGTGGGCCTGGGGTCCATCCTCTCTCCCCAGTACTTGGTCTGGTGCGTGCCGCTCCTCATGGGTCTGGCGTGCGTTCATGCCTACCGCGCACCTGCGTACGCGGGCTGGATGCTCCTCTGGATCGCCGTTGCGTGCCTCACGCAGTGGGTGTACCCGCTCCACTACGGTCACGTCATTGAGCAGTCCGGCATCTCTACGCTCATCGTCCTGGCCCTGCGCAACATCCTCCTTGTTGCCGGCGCGGCGGCCATGGCGGGGTGGATGATCCTACGGAAGCGTGAGCCTGTCAGCTAAGATTCCCGATCGATCGGCATGCTCTCCGTACGTTCCTCGCCTGCTTCACGGGAGGCACGGGGCCGATCACCGCGGCACCGTAAGCACGCTCTGCTTGCTGCAGCCGTCCCCCACGCACGCAAGCTCCCACAGGCGGAAGATGTTCCGG
>CAZWIA010000051.1:0-3566 GCA_964633955.1 uncultured Candidatus Peribacteria bacterium
TGGCTCCCCCGGCTGGACTCGAACCAGCAACCCTCTCGTTAACAGCGAGATGCTCTGCCATTGAGCTACAGGGGAACGTGAAGATGTCCGAATGATCGATTTGCCTTACGCGCAGCGTAGTATACGGAATTCTCCAGACCGGACCAGTCTAGAAGAGCGCCGCTTCTGAGTACAAGAGGTGATCAGCCATTATGGCTCACGCGTCACTATTCTTTGGCCTGAGCAGCACGATCTCCCGGCCCACGAACTGGTTGGGGCGGCGGTAGAGGAGGGTGGGGCGGTCCGGGGCAGAGCCGCGGACTTCCGGCGGCAGGACCGCCTGGTAGCCCAGTTTCTCTATCGTCTTGAACACGCGCTCCAGCAGGAGCGGGGACTTGGTGGCGTACCAGACCGGGAAGGTCACCACCAGCGGCACGCCGGGGAGCGTTGCGGCGGCGTTCTCCAGGAACTCCGTCTCCAGCTTCTCCGCGTCCGCCCGCAGGGAGATGGCCTCCTTCTGCGTGGGGCGGTTGCGGAGGTTGGGGCCAAGGCTGGTCTCCGTCACTACCACGTCCGGGAGCTCTTTGAGACTGAACGCTTTCCTGGCGTCCTGCTTCCAGACCTTGGCCGGCACGTCGCTCTTGAGAATCTTCTCCTCCTTGCGGAGCCACTCAATGTTCTTCTCACACCCGGTGACGGCTTTGGCGGAGCTATCCGATGCCAGCACGCTCCACCCGCGCAGCAGGCACTCCAGCGGGATGACGCCGGTGCCGCAGAAGGGATCGAACACCGTGTAGGTTTTTGGTTGATGGTTTTTGGTTTTTGGTTTCTCCGTTTCAGTTTGGATTGCATCTGACCCCTGACCACTGACCACTAGCCACTCCCCTAGGTTCAGCATCACCTGCGCCAGTTTGGGCGGCAGGAGCCCCACGGTGGTGTCCCGCACGGGCTTCTCCATGTCTCGCTTGCTGTAGGCCTCCACGTCCTGCGCGCCCACGGTCCGGCCGATCCACGTGAAGGCGGGCTCCTTGTCCGTGGGGGGAACGTGGAGCACTACATACTCCGCGCCGTGCTTGCCGGTGAGCATCTCGTGCTCGTGCAGGACGATGGCGGGCGCCGACTGGCGATCGGACCCTACGTAGCGGGACGGTCGCTCCGCGCGCTTGAGGAGATCCTTGGTCTTGCGGTAGAGCTCCTTCACGGTCTTGGGCGGCAGCCCCGCGCAGCGGTAGCTGAACGTGAACTTGCCGCGCTTGCTGCCGGAGAGGAGGGACTGGGACAGGTGGCCGGGGATCTGCTCTGTGTCCGTGAGCTCCGGAATTTGCTCTGCCAAGATCACGGTTCCGCCCAGGCGATCGATCATGTCTGCCGGGAAGGCTTCCGCGCTCTCAAAGACCGCGGCGGTGGTATCTAAGAGGCGCGTCAGGCGGAAGCCGGGAGTGACGGCGGCAAGTTCCGCCAGGCTGAGAGCGGGCTGGTGTCCAATGAACGCGGCGTAGGAGGGCATAGTGGGGCGAGAATAGCGGCGGGGGTGGGCGGGGGCAATGCGGGGGCTGAGAGGTTACGAGGTCACAAGGTTACAAGGTTGGGGAGCGCAGAGGTGAGGACGTTCGAGAGTTCAATGGCAAAGCTTCGTACCGTCGTAACGTCGTGACCTTGTAACCTTCTCACATCCTCGTCTCCTCACTTCTTGCCCTCAGCCACCCCATCCTTCAGGAGCAGTATCCCCAAGAGCACCATGACCGGCGCCTGCTGCAGGATGCCTCTGGCCAGCCCCGTCTGGTAGATGGCTTCCGTGGCCAATCCCGTGAAGATGAACGCGCTCCACTGGATGATGGTTGTGAGGCAGAGGAAAGCCACAAGCAGGAGCAGCGGGCCCCTGAACGCCGCGCGCCACCGCCAGGCCATGAGGGTGAGCAGGAAGGGGAAGAGGAAGATCCAGTTCCCCTCAAAGAGCGTGTTGATCAGGATGGCCTGGGGGACCTCCGGATGGTAGCTGAGCCCCAGGCCGCTGATGGGCTTGGCGTTCCCAAAGGGGAGCCCGTGGAGCCACTTGAACCCGATCCACGGCAATCCGATCGCCGTGAGGCAGGCCGCCCACCATGCCAGGATGCGCAGGGCGTCCGCGCGCGCCGGTCGCAGCCGGAGGAGGCTGCCCGCCATGAGCGCCAGGAACACCGGAAGGTAGATGGCCACGCCCTCGTTCTTCGTGAAGAGCAGCAGGCTGAGCGCCACCCCGCTCACGCGCAGGAGGCTTAGGCGGCGCTCGGGGTTCGCTTCCATGAGCGCGGCCAGGAGAGGGCTTAGGACGCAGAGCAGGTGCGCGGCCACAAAGACGTCTGCGTACGCGTTCACACCCTGGGAGAAGAAGAGCGGCAGGCTCCCCAGTGCGTAGGCGGCCATGAGCGCCCATGTCCAGGCGGCGTACCGGCGCACCGCGTACGCGATCAAGATGAGCGCGACCATGAACCAGAGCACGTGCGGGATGCTGATGAGCGGCTCGCTCCACTGGCCGTTCAGTACAGAGAGCCACGTCTTCACCAGCGGGACGGCGGGGGGATAGGAACTGATGCCGCCCAGGCCGGTGGTGCTTCCAGCCGGGACGTTCAAGGTCAGCGTCTGGTCTACAAAGAAGATCTTTCCGCGGAAGTTCCAGTTATCGATCGTGTCATCCAGATAGAGCGGCGTGGCGACCAGCATGAGCGTGCCGGCGGCCAGCTTCAGGAGCATCCATGCGCCCAGGATCCCGAGCATCCACCGGGCAGCCGCGGACGGCGGCGGAGCGGCCGGGGGTGCAAACGGTTGGCCGGCCAACCGTCCGGACCGGACGCCCAGGAGCCACGGGCCGCCGGTGAAGAGCAGGAGCGCCGCCTGCACGCCCAGGAAGCCGATCAGGGAGAAGGGCACGCCCAGGAGGGCGTTCCCCAGGAACGCGCAGAAGGTGAAGAGGGTGAGTCCCAGCACGCAGCCCATCACCCAGCGCTCGCCGGCCTGGAGCGCCGGGGTGCGTCCTTCCACCGTGCGGAGCAGCGCCCAGCCGCACAGGGTGGGAAGCAGTATGCCGATGAGGAGGGCCAGGAGCGTCATGGGTTCACCTGGAAGAGGAAGGAGGTGCTGTCATACTGCCGGATGATCTTGCCGGGCGGCGTCACTGGGGCGTCCTCTACGGTCAGCTGACCGTTTGGCGCTACTGTCACATCCGGCCGCCGGAACACGAGCCACAGGCGGGCCATCCGCTGCTCTTCCTCCGTCCGCGCGGGGAGTACGGGATACGTGTAGTACTGCAGGATCTCCGTGACTTGCGTCTGCGGCGGCGGCAGCACGGCGTAGCGCTCCTCTTTAGCCAGGAGCGGAACAGCTTGGAACGCGGCCGCGTGGAAATTCTCATACTGGCGGAACAGGCGCTCCTCTGGCGGCTGGCTGATGTAGGACCGGTAATCCGTGAGCGCGTAGTTCACGTACTCCGCTCCCATGCGCAGATCGTAGAACACCCACAGGACGGCGCAGATTCCCAGGAAGAGCGGAAGCGCGCGGAAGTCCGGTCGGCGGAGCCGGATGAGCCAGAGGGCCAGCCCTGCCAGGATGAG
>CAZWIA010000052.1:0-2618 GCA_964633955.1 uncultured Candidatus Peribacteria bacterium
CCGCTCACCGCTTATCGCTCGCAAACAGCTTCCCTAGTTCCGCCTTGAACTCCTCCACGTCCTTGAACTCCCGGTGCACGGAGGCAAAGCGGATGTAGGCCACCTGGTCCAATTGCTTGAGTTCCCGCATCACGTCGTTGCCAATCACGGCGGATGGCACCTCTTGGCTCCCGCTCATCCACTGTTCCTCCAGCCGCGTGAGGAGCAGATCCACCTGCTCCTGGCTCACCGGCCGCTTGGAGCAGGCCAGCCAGATTCCGCGTTCAATCTTTGACCGCGCATAGGGCTCGCGCGTGCCGTCCCGCTTGACCACGATGAGGCTGCCTACTTCCTGCCGCTCGAAGGTGGTGAACCGGTGCCGGCACGCGGTGCATTCCCGCCGGCGCCGCACCGTCTTGCCCTCTTCCGCCACGCGGGAATCCACCACGGCCGTGTCCGGCGATCTGCAGTGCGGGCAGTGCATGGACCCATGCTAGCCCAATCCGGCCGGCCGCGCCGCAGATAAACCGACCGTTTACACCCTGGATTTCCACGGTGAGCGCTGCTAGCATTCGCGATCTGCCTGCGATGGGCGCAGGCGGAACCTGGTCGATCTTTGGGAGACAGGTGCATGGAGAACGTCATTCTCCTCGTGCTCTTTCATGCGGGTACGCCCTGCGTGATTGGCGACATCGTGCGGGATAATCCATTGTTGTCCGATCCGGCGGTTGTCGGCGCAGACCTGGAGATTCTGCGTAGGCAGAATCTGACGTCGCACGAACTTAACGTCGGCTGGAAGCTGACGCCTGCCGGAAGGCAGAAGGTGGAAGCGCTCTGTGCCGCTAGTCTCCACTGATCAACCCATCCGCCCCGTCCGCATTTGCGGCGCGGGGCGGTCTTTCATGCGCGCAGCGCGTGGGTCTGCAGGAGGGCGTGGATCCGCGCTTGGAGCTCCGGCGTCATGCGCACGGTGATCGGCACGCGGACGGTCTGGTCGCCAATCTTGAGCTCCACCCGCTCCTCCCCCGGCCACTCCTGGAACGCGGCTTTCAGGTCCAGCAGCAGCTGCTTGGGAGCGCGGGGCGGGAGGGGGATGGTGTGGGACGAGCCCTCACGCCCTTGCTCCCCCTCTCCCCGGGGGAGAGGGGGCTGGGGGGAAAGGGAATCCGATGCATCGTTCACTCCCAACTCCGGCAGCGCCTCCTCCAGCCTCATGCCGCGCAGGATCCACCGCCCGATCGGCCCCAAGTGTTCCTCTCCGTCCGCCGGAGCCGCTCCCGTAAGCTTCACGCGCTCGCCGGCTATCACGTTGCCCTCCTCGTCCACGGTTTCTATGGCGGCTTCATTCTCCTCCTTCACCTCCCGGATCAGGCCGCGCTTGGCTTCCTCCTCATCAAAGAATCCGGACTCCTTGGCCTTCTGGATCATGGTGGGAAGGCTCAAGCGCTTCACCGCGTCCGCCCGCACCTGGAACTGTCCGCCGCGGAAGTCCAGCACGCCGCCCACAACGATCACGGAATCCCCCTGTTCAAAGAGGTGGGCGAACTGGCCGTACGTGCGGGGGAACAGCGTGACTTCTATTTTCCCCGTGGGATCCTCCAGTGTGAGGATGGCCATGGATTCCCCCTTCTTGGTCATGATCTTCTTCACGCCCTCCTCCAGGCCGGCCACGGTGACCTTCTTGCCCACCAGCTTGTGCGTGAGGCCGGAGACCAGCTGCGCCTTCTTGCCGATGTACTTGCGCAGCCCCGCGAGCGGGTGGCTGGAGACGTACAGCCCCAGGGTTTCCTTCTCCCAGTGCAGCTTCTCTAGCGCCGTGGCCGGCTCCGTTTCCGGGAACTCGATCCGGGATTCCTCCACGCCGCCCAGCGCGCCAAAGAGGTCGGTCTGCGCCTCTCCGCCGTCCCCGCTGAGCTTGCTGTGGTCGATGATCCGCTCGTAGTGACTGAGGAGCATGCCCCGCTCGCCCAGGCTATCCAGTGCGCCGGATTTGATGAGCGCCTCCAGGAGCTTCTTATTGAGCAGCTTGCTCGGCATGCGGCGTGCAAGGTCTTCAATGGACGTGAACGGACCGCCGGCCTCCCGGATCATGATGATCTGCTCAACTGAGCTCTCCCCGATGCCCTTGATGGCGGCCAGCCCGAAGCGGATGGATCCCTTGGGCGCCCGGCCGTTCTGCGCCGTCTTCCCCTCCGGCGGCACCGGCGTGAAGTCCCGGAGAGACTGGTTGATGTCCGGCGGCAGCACGGCGATGCCCATGGCGCGGCACTCCTCGATCTCAATCATCACGCGGTCCGTGCGCTGGGCGTCACTTGAGAGCAGCGCGGCCATGAACTCGGTCGGGAACCGCGCTTTGAGGTAGGCCGTCTCGTACGCGATGCGGGCGTAGCCGGCGGCGTGGGATTTGTTGAAGCCGTAGCCGGCGAACGGGGTGATGACATCGTCAAAGATCTGCTCCGCCAGCTTCTGGGAGTAGCCCTTGTTCACGGCGCCTTGGATGAACTTCTCCCGCTGCGCGTCCAGTTCCTTCTTGATCTTCTTGCCGATCGCGCGGCGCAGCAGGTCCGCTTCCCCCAGGGAGAATCCGGCGAACACCTGCGCGATCTGCAGGATCTGCTCCTGGTACACGCCGATGCCGT
>CAZWIA010000053.1:0-2592 GCA_964633955.1 uncultured Candidatus Peribacteria bacterium
TTGGAGATATTTCCTTTGATCGTACAGGTCGAGTTCTTCAAGTTGCCGGCTGCCGCGCCATGAACGACGGGCGTAATTGCAAACAACATGGGAATCGCGAGAAACACAAAGAGTCTGCGCATGGAACAGCATCCTACCGCTGAAGACCCAAACTTCAGCTACCCAATTCAGAACAAAGAAAGAATCTAACCACTGACCACTATCCACTCACCGCTCATCGCTCACCGCCACCCGCTCACTTCCCCACCGGCAGCGTGAAGGTCACAACCGTGCCCTTGCCCTCCTGGCTCTCTATCCACATGTCCCCGCCGGCGCGGCGGATGATCCCTCGGGCGGTGAAGAGCCCCAGGCCGTTGCCCACGGGCTTCATCTGCATGGCGTTGCTGCCGCGGGAGAAGCGCTCAAAGATCCTGGGGAGGTTTTTGGCCGGGATGCCCTGGCCGCCATCCTGAACCTGCACCTCTACGCCGGTGAGCGTGGGGCGGGCGCGGACGGTGATGGCGGCCCCGGAGGGGGAGTAGGTGATGGCGTTATCCATCAGCTCCCGCAGCACGGCCGCCACCAGCTTGGGGTCCAGCTTCATGGTAGGCAGATGATTTTCCAGGCTGAGCGTGAGAGTGATGCGGCGTTTGGTCCGGAGCTCTTCCGTCTCCTTGGCCGTACGGCGGATGATCTCCTCCAGGGAGGCATCCATGGGCGTGTAGGCCACCTCACCGGAGAAGACCTGGTACGCTTCTTGCAGGGACTTCATGATCGCATCCATGCGCGTGATTCCCTCTTCCAGCATGTGCACGTCCAGGCGCTCCTCCTGGGCCTTGGCGTCCTGGCTGTCATGGAAGATCTCCATCCACCACTTGAACGTGGCCAGCGGCGCGCCCAGCTGGTGGGTGGTGAGCTGCATGAGGAGCGTACGCTGCTTCTCCAGCTCACTCAGGGTCTCCAGCCGCCGTTGGGCTAGGAACATGACTGCGGAGAGGGACAGGAGCAGGCCCGCAAAGAGCAGCAGCAGGAAACCGATGGGGGAGAAGACGCGATGGGACTGCCTGAGGAACTCCGCCGCATCCATGTCCACGCCCACCACCGCCACTGCGCGTCCGTCCTGGTCCCGGATGGGCGCGTAACCGGAGATGGTGGCGCCCCACTGATCGTAGCCCACTGCCGGGTCCGCCGCGGGACCGGACCATGCGTCCTCCCGCAGGGCGGGGAGGCTGGAGACATCGTAGAGATCGCCGGGGTAGGCCGGCTCTTCGTCGCTGTCCACGGCGCCGTTGCCGTTTTCATCCAGCGCGGCCGCATCCAGGCCGGCATCCGCATCCGCCACAAACTCCAGTTGCGTGGGGCTCCCCGTCCGGCGCAACACGTAGGCGTAGCGTACTCCGGGCACGCTGCGCCGCATGGATTCCAGTTGCGCCAGGAGCCGGCGATACTCCGGCTGGTCGCTGTCACGCGCGCTCCGGACCCGCTGCACGTCCTCCGCCCGGATTTGGGAAGACGCCACCGCTGCCACAGCGGAGAGCTTCCCCCGGAGCTGTTCCTGCATGACGCTGCGGCCGTGGAAGTAGAAGAACGCGCCCACCGCGGCAACAGCCAGCAGGATTCCCAAGATCAGAGACAGCGCCTTGGGCGTGCGGAGGGCCGGCAGGAGAGTCTCCCGGGCGGAAGGCATAGGTGTGTTTTCCTCCTATGATAGCAGAAAAACGACGATAGCGCTACGCGCCTTCCTGGCCGGAAATCTCCGCTCCTGGCACGGGGATGATCACCAGGACGCGATTGCAGGCGGCGGGGTCGTCGTTCTCCGCGTAGTAGGCGGCGGCACCGCCCAGGGTCTCCAAGAACCCGTCTACGATCATGATGCCCCGGCCGCTCTCCTTGAGGATGTTCTCCAGCAGGACGGGATTGGGGATGGTCTTGGGATGGAAGCCGCTGCCTTCATCCGCCACATGCAGGATGAAGTGACCGTCCGCCAGGCCGTAGATGATCTCCACGATCTTCTCCGGTTGATTCTGGTGGGCGTCCCGCGCAGCGTTCTGCAGGAGCTCCATGGCAATGTACTTCACGCGACTGCGCCACGTGGGATCCTGGCCGGCACAGAGCTGATCAATGGAGCGGTCGATCCGCCCCTGCTGCGCTTCCACCGCGGCCGCCGTGGATACGGTGACGCAGCGCTTGAGTTGCCTGGATGCCGTGAGCGTACGCTCCAGCTCCTGACGCTCCTCTCCCCGCACCACCGCGATCTTGCGGAGCGGCAGGTACGGCGGATCCTCCGCCAGCTCCTCCGGAGCCTGATCCTCTTCCGCCCGTCTGTCCGGACCGATCGCCTTCATAGTTTCATGATACTATGATGACCATTTCTGTCAAAGTCCCGCTGCCGGGCACCGCCTAGGCCTGATACACTGCCGGCTGATCCCCCGCCCCCATGCAGCCGCTCACAACCGACCAGCTCCGCCAGGCCTACTTGGACTTCTTCCGGTCCAAGGGCCACGCCGTGATCCCCGGCGCGCCCCTGGTGCCGGAGAATGACCCCACGGTGCTCTTCACCACCGCCGGCATGCACCCGCTGGTCCCCTACCTCCTGGGCGAGCCGCACCCGGC
>CAZWIA010000054.1:0-2338 GCA_964633955.1 uncultured Candidatus Peribacteria bacterium
AACAGGAGGCCTGAAACGTAGGCAAGGTCTCCTGTATTTCCTGGGTAAAACGTGCCAGTTGTCGTTGTAAAAACGAAAATGACATCTCCTATAAACATGCCGAACATTCCAAGGAGAGTAATCCAGATATCTAGAACATACGCTCCTCTCATGTACCGGAATGACAACCCGGAAATCAGCACGGCTGCAGTGAGGTAGAGAGAGTCAATAAGGGGATAGGCGATATCCAAGATAGTCTTGATGGCGCTTCCGTCACGTGAGACCAGTACGCCACCGCGCGCTACGGTGATGAAGAGGTAATAGGAAATGAGCAGAGTGGCGATCGGATAGAGAAGGACGAATAACTTGGCATGCGGGCTCCTCAGTCCGTGCGCTGCTCCAGTGGCGTCTGAGAGATAGAAAATGCCCAAGCCACAGAAAAAAATTCCGGGCAGGAAAAATCCATCAAGCACGGAGGGGTACGGTACGGGAATATTGAGTACCAGGTTGTAGAATATCCATCCTAGATTGGCGATACTCCAGAGAGTAATCCCAAGACTAATGCAGAGCATGGCTTTACCGATCGCTGTTGTTGTACCGCCCCATCGCTTGATGCTCCGCATGCCAATTGCGCCAAATACGATAGCTGGCAGTCCATAGAAGTTATAGACCACATTGGACAGCGCAAACGTTGTGCCCCTGAAGAACAAGGCTAGCCAGTAGGTCAGGAAAAATGCATAAATTCCTGCACAGATCTTCTGTAGTCCATTGATTGACTGGATTTGCTCACGCAGGGACACGGCAGCTTCTGAGTGAAGAGCGTTGATATCGTTGTCTTGCCTCTCCTTCTCCAACTGCTGTTCCCATAGCCGCTGGAACACCGCCTGCTCAGACTCCGCCAGCATGGGGAACTGAATCAAGGAAGCCTCCCTCTTTCTCTCAT
Organism: uncultured Candidatus Peribacteria bacterium; assembly: GCA_964633955.1. Lineage (GTDB taxonomy): Bacteria > Patescibacteriota > Gracilibacteria > Peribacterales > Peribacteraceae > JAQBQQ01. The sequence continues at coordinate 923 of CAZWIA010000054.1, forward strand.
CCATGCACGCCACAACGTCTCCGGCAATGGTCTTGTTGAAGTTCAAGGGATACTGCCCCTCCGGAATCAGGACGGTTTTGCGGTACTCGAACGGATCCCGGGATTGCAGCTTGCGGCCGGCGGGAGTGTTGGGCGCGATGACGCGCTGGAAGGTGCCGTACACCTGGCGCCGCCGCGCGAACTGCTTGCGGAACTGCTCTGCGGATTCCGTGTCTTCCGCCAGGGCGGGGTTGAAGTACGTGAGGAGCTCGGCGCGGTGTTCCAGCAGCCGGTCGTACGCCCGTGAGATGCCCTCTTCACCCTGGTAGTGCTCAATGACCGGGTGGGAATTCTCCGTGGTGAGGCTTTGGATGAACTGCGCAAAGCTCTGGTGACGTCGCTTCATCATGTCGGATCTCTCCTTGAGCGTCTGCTCGGTCCAGGCAACGATCGCCTGCGGACCGATCACGGTGTACCGCGGCTGGTCGTTCACTTTCTCCTTATGGACAATGCCGCGCTGGATGAGCTTCTTGAGCGCCGCGTCTATGGCGCTGCTGCCCTTGCCGGTCTTGCTGGCGAGCCCCCGGATGGTGAGCCGGTTCTCTTCCAGAAGTTTCTTGATCAACAAGATCTCCACGGACGTGAGCCCGCATTCCGTGAGATAGTTCTCAGCCGCCAGGGGGAGAGTGATCGCCATAAGACGCCTTTCTGCCGGAAAGGTATTAACGGTTACAATACACTACTTTCATATTAAGTAAATAGGTGTAAGCTCTGCGTAATCCTGCATGAATCGGGCGATCGACCGATCAGCGGGCCTGGCGAGCGGGATGCACCACGCTTCCTCTGCCGGCAAGCTCCAGGACGCGCCGGGGCGTGAGGGACAGCCCCCGCACCATGAAGTACCCCGTCCACTCGCCCAGCGGGAAGTGGCGGGCCACACACGCCACCACCGCCTGCCACTCCACAGAGTCACAGCTGTAGATGTCCAGGTGGATGTGCGGCGCGGGCCCGGGTTGCAGGAAGTAGTGCCCGCTCAGGTGACTGGTGGTGATGGGCTGGAGGAACGACCAACCCGGCGCGCGATCGTCTGTGGCCGGGTACACCGAAAGCGGCGCCAGCGGTTCCATGCGCAGTGTCCGCAGCAAGTCTGCGACAAACGCCCGTGCGAGCATTGTGCCGTCCTCAGGCAGAGGAGCCGTGAGCGCCGCATCTAGGATGACGATCTCATGGCGTAACGCGAATGCGGGATCCGGCTGGGTCATTGATCGCATGAGCGGGAACGGTGTCATTATGCGCATCCAGGTCTGCATGGGAAGACAGGAAGCGGAAACACTTCTTTACAAATGATCCGATCATTCCGCTTTCCACGGCTGTTCCCCCTATTCCGCCCCTCCCGCCCCCTCCCCATCCGTCCACCGGAAGCTCTCAAAGATCTGC